>JAKALD010000072.1 GCA_021813275.1 Pseudomonadota bacterium
CGCGGTCGTAGCCGATGTGCGGCGCGAGCGCGGTGACCAGCATCAGCGAGCGCTCGAGCAGCTCGCGGATGCGCGCCGTGTTCGGCTCGATGCCGCGCGCGCAGTGCTCCTCGAACGACAGGCAGCCGTCGGCGAGCAGGCGAACGCTCTGCAGGAAGTTGTGGATGACAAGCGGCTTGTGGACGTTCAGCTCGAAGTTCCCGGACGCCCCGCCGATGCCCACCGCCACGTCGTTGCCGAGCACCTGCGCGCACAGCATCGTGAGGGCTTCGGCCTGCGTCGGATTCACCTTGCCTGGCATGATCGAGCTGCCCGGCTCGTTCTCGGGAATCGCGATCTCGCCCAGGCCCGAGCGCGGCCCGGAGGCGAGCCAGCGCACGTCGTTGGCGATCTTTGCGAGCGCGGCGGCGAGCGTCTTCAGCGCGCCGTGCGCAAACACGAGCGCCTCATGGCCCGCGAGCGCCGCGAACCGGTTGGGCGCGGTGACGAACGGCAGCCCGGTCTCGCGGGCGATCTCGCGCGCCACGCGCTCGCCGAACTCGGGGTGCGCGTTCAGGCCCGTGCCGACGGCGGTCCCGCCGATGGCGAGCCGATAGACGCCGGGCAGGGCGGCCTCGACGGCTGCGCGCGCCTGCTCGAGCTGCGCGGCGTAGCCCGAGAATTCCTGGCCGAGCGTCAGCGGCGTTGCGTCCTGCAGATGCGTGCGCCCGATCTTGACGATGCCGGCGAAGGCGTCGCGCTTTGCGGCGAGGGTGTCGATCAACCGCGCGAGGGCCGGAAGCAGCCCGCCGTGCAGCGCGCGCGCCGCGGCGATGTGCATCGCAGTGGGGAAGGCGTCGTTCGAGGACTGGCCGAGGTTGACGTGGTCGTTCGGGTGCACGAGCCGCCGCGGCCCGCGCTCGCCGCCGAGCAGCTCAGAGGCGCGGTTCGCCAGCACCTCGTTCACGTTCATGTTCGATTGCGTGCCCGAACCGGTCTGCCAGACGACGAGCGGGAATTCGGCGTCGTGCCGCCCCTGCAGCACCTCGTCGGCCGCGCGTGCGATGGCGCCGGCCTTGGCGGGATCGAGCAGCCCGAGCTCGGCGTTGACGCGCGCCGCGCAGCGCTTGACCAGCGCGAGCGCGTGCACCACGGCGAGCGGCATGCGCTCCCCGGAGATGCGGAACAGGCGCAGGCTGCGCTCGGTCTGCGCCCCCCACAGGCGCTCCGCGGGCACCTCGATCGGGCCGAAGCTGTCCTTCTCGATGCGTGTCGCGCTCATGTCGCCAAGGATGCGCCCGCGGCCCCGGGCCGCGCAACGCCGCGCTCCGGCGCCGTACGTTACGCCAGATCGAACAGCAGCACTTCGGCGGCTGCGCCGTGCTCCAGGACGATTTCGTCGACCTGCGTCGCCTTGAGGGCATCGCCCGCCGCCAGCGGCACGCCGTTCGCGCTCAACCGGCCGCGCGCCAGGTGCAGGTAGGCGCGCCTGCCCGGCGCCAGGCGGTGCGTCACCCGCTCGGCGCCGTCGAGCAGCGCCGCGTACACGAAGGCGTCCTGGTTGATCGTCACCGAGCCCTCGCGCCCGTCCGGCGAAGCGACGAGGCACAGCCGGCCGCGCTTCTCCTCGGGCGCGAACCGCTTCTGCTCGTAGGACGGCGCGATCCCGCGCACATCCGGCTCGATCCAGATCTGCAGGAAATGGGTGACGCCGTGCGGCTCGTGATTGAACTCGCTGTGCATCACGCCGCGTCCCGCGCTCATGCGCTGCACGTCCCCCGGCACGATCGTCGAGCCGTTGCCCATGGAGTCGCGGTGCGCCAGCGCGCCCTCCAGCACGTAGCTGATGATCTCCATGTCGCGGTGCCCGTGCGTGCCGAAGCCGGTGCCCGGCTGGATGCGGTCCTCGTTGATCACCCGCAGCGCGCCGAATCCCACGTGCGCCGGATCGTGGTAATCGGCGAACGAGAAGCTGTGGAACGAACGCAGCCAGCCGTGATCGGCGAGGCCGCGCTCTTCCGCTCGTCGCGTCTCGAGCATGGGTCGAACCTTTCTTCGGGCGCCGATCCGTGCCGGGGGCAGTCCGTGCCGGCGCGCGGCTCGTGCTGCCCGCGGTTCAGGCCTGCGGACCCGCGTCCTTGGCGGCGCTTGCGCGAATTTCCTTGTGCACCTGCGCCATGTCCAGGCCCTTGGCCTGCGTGAGCAGCTGCTCGAGCGCCGAGGCCGGCAGCGCGCCGGCCTGCTGGAAGAGGATCACCTTCTCGCGGAACAGCATCAGCGTCGGGATCGAGCGGATGTTGAACGCGGCCGCGAGCTCCTGCTGCTCGTCGGTGTTCACTTTTGCGAACAGCACGTCGCCGTGCGCCTCGGAAGCCTTCTCGAAGACCGGGGCGAACCCCTTGCAGGGACCGCACCACGGCGCCCAGAAGTCGACGATCACGGTGTCGTTGCCGCTCACGACTTCCTCGAAGTTGTCCTTGGTGAGCTCGACGGTAGCCATCACGGCTCCTTGAGTGGGAACGCTCAAAGTGTACCCTACGCGGCCTGAGCGAATCTGACACGGGTCAACTGACGGGCATGTACGTCGGCCGCTTCGCGCCATCGCCCACCGGGCCTCTGCACTTCGGTTCGCTGGTCGCCGCGCTGGCAAGCTACCTGGACGCCCGCGCGGCGGGCGGCCGCTGGCTGTTGCGCATCGAGGATCTCGACCGGCCGCGCGTGGAGCGCGCCGCGGCCGGCGCGATCCTTCGCCAGCTCGAGAGCCTCGGCCTGCAATGGGACGGCGAGCCGGTCTGGCAGAGCCGACGCGCGGCGCTGTACCGCGCCGCGCTCGACGCGCTCGCGCGCCGCGGATTGACCTATCCCTGCGGCTGCTCGCGCAGGGAGATTGCCGACTCCACGCTCGGGGCCGACGGCGCGCGCATCTATCCGGGCACCTGCCGCGGCGGCCTGCCGCCGGGCAGGCTCGCGCGCGCGACGCGCCTGCGCACCGGCAGTGAGCCGATCCGCTTCGTCGACCGCGTGCAGGGCGAGCTCGTGCAGGCGCTCGATCGGGAGGTGGGCGACTTCGTGCTGCACCGTGCCGACGGGATGTTCGCGTATCAGCTCGCCGTCGTCGTGGACGATGCCGCGCAAGGCGTCACCGACGTCGTGCGCGGCGCGGACCTGCTCGGCTCGACCGCGCGCCAGATCTACCTGCAGCGGCTGCTCGGCTACCCCGAGCCGCGCTACGCGCATGTGCCGGTCGCGGTCAATGCGGCAGGCGAAAAGCTGTCCAAGCAGACCGGGGCGCTCGCGATCGGGCTCGCGCAGCGGGAACGGGAGCTCGCGCGCGCGCTGGCCTTCCTGGGGCAGGAGCCGCCGCGCGGCCTCGGCGCCCGCGAGCTGCTCGACTGGGCGCGGAATAACTGGCGCCTCGAGCGGGTGCCCAGGCTGCGCGCCGCGCCCGCGCCGGCGGAGGCCACGCCCGGTTAGCCGAGCTGCGCGAGCGCGCGGCGGATCTCCTCGACCGCCTTGGGCCCCAACGGCTGCTGCGGCGCAAGCGGCTCGCCCACCTCGAATCCCTGCAGCCGCAGCGCCGTCTTGACGCACGCGGCGAGCGCGTACTTGGCGAACACCTCGTTGATCGCCCATTGCCTGCGCTGCTCCGCCAACGCTTCGTCCCAGCGCTGCGCTCGCGCCAGGTCATAGAGGCGCACGCACTCGCGCGGCATGACGCAGGCCGGACCGGCCATCCACCCCACGCCGCCCAGCCGCAGCACGAGCAAAGGCACGTGCGCCGACGCGCTGAACACGCGGATGCGCCCGCCCATGCGATTGAGCAGCGTGAGGATGCGGCCGGTATCGCTCGAAGCGTCCTTGACGTACTCGATGTTGGGGTCGTGGCTCAGCTCATCGAGCACGTCCATCGCGATCTCGCCGCCCAGCAGCCCGGGGTTGGTGTACACGGTCATCGACAGGCGCGGGAACGCCTGCGCGACGGCGCGAAAGTAGCTCTCGACGCCGCGCGGCGGAATCGGGAACATCTGCTGCAGGATGAGGATCAGGCCGTCGACACCCAGCCGCGCGTATGCCTCGGCCTGCCGCAGGGCCTGCGCGGTGGAAAAAGCAGCGACGCCCGCCACGACGGGCACGCGCCCGGCGGCGGCGTCGACCACGACGCGTACGATCTGCGCGCGCTGCTCCAGCGAGAGGTAGGCGAACTCGCCCGTGCTGCCGAGCGGGCTCAGGCCGTGCACGCCGCACTGGAGAACGTGCTCCACCAGGCCACGCAGAGCCGTCTCGCGCACGTGGCCGCTTGCGGCGTCGATCGGCGAGACGAGATAAGGGAAGATGCCGTGGAAGTCGGTCATCGTGGCGGCCGGTCGCGATCATGCCCAGGCTCCAGTATCACCCTGTTCCAGCGCGCCGCGGTCGCGCGAGGCAACCTTCCGGAGCGAGCACTAACTTAACTTCGGCACCTGGACGATTGCCCGGCCCGGGCGCTTTGCCAGCCTCGCGCCGGGCAGCACGCCGTTGCATTCGCGCGAGCATGCGGTCGATCCATGGCCGACCGCGACGCCATTCAAGCCGTTTGAAACGCAAAGGCGAAATTGCCATGGCATTCAAGAGCTTTGCTGCGCCACGCCATTCTTGTATGCTGCATTGCACAATCCTCTTGACTTTTATGGGAAACACACTAAAATCATAATTGCTGCAATGCACAACTGCCGCCGCCGGCAGCCAGGATTCTCGGGACCCCATGACAGACAGGAGCAAGCCATGTACGTGACACCGGAACAGATTCAAGAGGCCAACAAGGCCAACGTCGAAACGATGCTTTCGTTCGCCGCGGCGCAATTCGCGGCGATGGAGAAGCTCACCGCCCTCAGCAGCAACGCCGTGAAGACCGTGTTCGAGGACGCGCTCGCGAACACGCGCGCCCTCATCGGCGCGCGCGACGTGCAGGAGTTCGTGAGCCTGCAGAACTCCTTCGCGCAGCCGGCGCTCGAGAAGGCGATCGCCTACTCGAAGGAAGCCTACGAGCTCGCCACCGAGACCAACGCCGCGTTGTCGAAGCTCGCCGAGAAGCGCGTCGCCGAATGGAACGAGAACTTCGCCTCGCTGCTCGACAAGGTCGCGAAGAACGCGCCGGCCGGATCGGACGTCGCGGTGGCCGCCGTCAAGCAGATGATCGCCGCCGCGAACTCGGCGTACGACAACTTCAACAAGGTCGCGAAGCAGGCCACGGAGATCGCGGAAGCGAACGTCACCGCGGCGACCGAGAGCGTGAAGGGGCTGAGCAAGGCAAAAAAGGCCGCCTGAGTCGGACGCGGAACCGAGGCGGCAGCGCCTCGGCCCGGCGCCGCGCCAAGCGCGCGAGACGGCGCTAGGCCGTCCCGACCGGACCGAAAGCGGCGTGGCGCAGGCCACGCCGCTTTTCTTTTTTTGGGGTGCCGCGCGCGCCTCAGCGCTCCGATTCAGTGAACCGGAAGCCTGCCTGGCGCACACCCGCGCGCACGGCGTCGATCGCCGCGCTCACCTCCTCCGGATCGCCGCGCACGCCCAGCTCGACATGCAGCCGGGCGCCGTCCGGCCCCATCGAGGGAAGGCTGAAGACCTTGAGCTTGCGGTAGCGCGCCTCGACCGCCTCCATCACCGGGACCAGCTGGCTCTCGCCGGCATCGACGACGAAGATCGAGGCCTCGGCCCAGCGATCGCGGCCGAAGAGGTGGCGGTACTTCGTATCGAGCACGCTCTCCACCATCGGCCAGGCCATCTGCGGGAAGCCGGGCACGAAATAGTGCTCGCGGACCGTGAATCCGGGAATGCGGTTGACCGGGTTCGGGATGATCTCGCAGCCCTGCGGGAGCTCGCCCATCTTGAGGCGCTGCGGAGTCGCCTCCCCGCCGAAGCGCCCCAGGATCTCGGCCCGCGCCTCCGGATGGAGCGCGAGCGGCACGCCGAGCGCCGCGGCCGCGCAGCCGCGCGTGTGATCGTCCGGCGTCGCGCCGATCCCGCCGAAACTGAACACGATGTCGCCGGAGGCGAAGCTGCGTGCGAGCGCGGCGGTGATCCGTGGCGGGTCGTCGCCCAGGTATTCGCACCAGGCGAGCCGCAGTCCGCGGCCCGCGAGCGCCCCGATCAGGAAGGCGAAGTGCCGGTCTTGCCGCTTGCCGACGAGGATCTCGTCGCCGATGATCAGTGCGCCGATCGCCAGGGCCGCCTCCTAGTCGCGCACCATGCTTGCCTCGATCGGCGCTTCGCGCAGATCGCGCAGCGCGGCAAGCAGGTAATGGATGAACGCCAGGCCGAACAGTACGGGCGCGAAGAAACCGACCAGTGGGACGTAGGCGACCAGCGCGAGCACCAGGCCGAGCAGGTAGAGCGTGCCGCGCCGGCTCGCGAAGATCGTGCCCATCTCGTGCGCATCGGCGTGCTCCGTGAGCGCGTCGTAGCGCAGCACGCGCTGGTTGACCCAGCCCATGACGGCCAGCGGGATCACCGGCCAGAGCGGCGGAAAGATCCAGAAAGGCAGCGACACGATCGCGAGCAGCAGCAGCCCGGCGAGCGCCACGAGGCTGTTCCAGACGCTGCCCGCAAAGCTGCCCCCGCGCCGCCGCGCGAGCCCCGGGAAGCGCCGTGCCGCGACGTGCTCGACCATCGCCGGCATGCCGAAGGTGCCCAGGATCAGCAGCGCGGTGAGCTGGATGAGCGGGACCAGGGTGAGCAGGATCAGGATCTTGGCGGCGACGAGCGCCACGTCGCCCGCGTCCCAGTGGACGAAGAACGTCGCCTTGGCAAGCCAAGCGCTCAGCACGCCCGCCAGCCACAGCGCAATCTGCGCCCAGAACACGAGCGCCACGGTGCCCCAGATGCCGACCGCGATCAGCACCGGCCAGAGCATCAGCCAGAGCATGCGCGGGTGGAAGACGTTCGCGGCCGCGAAGGCGAGCGAGCGGGCGACGCGGCTCATTCCGCTATCCTAGCGGTGACGCATGCCGTGCCACAACTTGGCCAGGCGCTTGGCCGACACGGGCACCGGCGTCTTCAGCTCCTGCGCAAACAGCGACACGCGCAGCTCCTCGAGCAGCCATCCGAACTGCTCGAGCTCGGGCGGGACTTCCCCCAAATTCGCGCGTGCCGCGAAATCCCGCTGCCACGCGGCTTGCAGCGGCGCGAGCTCCGCGGCGAGCCGCGCGTCGCGCACAGGGTCGGCGTGCAGCTTGTCGAGCCGCCGCGCGGCCGCCCGCAGATAGCGCGCCAGGTGCTGCAGCCGCGGCCAGGGCGTCTGCGACAGAAAGCGCGCGTGCAGCAGCCGCGCGCACTGCTGCGCGACGTCCGCGGCGGCGTGTGCGGACACCTTCGCCGCGGCCGGAAGTCTCTTCTGCACTTCGGCGTGCTCGGCGAGGATCGCCGCCGCCGTGCGCGCGATCTCCTGCGCGATCAGGCTCAGCCGGCTGCGGCCCTCCTCGACCCGCCGGCTGAAATCGGCCTGCGTCGTCGGAAGAGAGTCGGCGAGAAAGGCGCGCTCCAGCGCGGCGCTCACCACCTCGTCCTTCAGCTCCACGCCGCGCGCCAGTTGCGCGAACTTGACGCTGAGCGCGTGGTCGCGCGCCACCTGCTTCTCGATGTCGCGCAGCCGCTCGCGGAACGCGATCGCGAGCAGCCGCCGCACTCCCGCGCGATGCAGCTCGCCCGCGCGCTCGGGCGAGTCGAACACCTGCGGCGTCACCGCGTCGCCGCAGTCGACCAGCGCCGGGTAGCCGAGCAGCGTTTGGCCGTCGCGGCGGATCTCCGTGATTTCGGGGAGGTCGCCGAAATCCCATGCCGTGTGGCGCTCACCCGCCTCGCGGCCGAGATGCGCCGGGGCCTCACTTTGCAGGATCGCCTCGGTCTTCGGCGCGAGCGTGCGCTTCAGCTCGGCGAGGTCGCGCCCCATGCCGAGCTGGCGGCCGTGCTCGTCGACGACGCGGAAGTTCATGTGCAGATGCGGCGGCGCCGAATCGGGGCGGAAGGCGTCCGCCGGCACCTCGAGATCGAGCTCGGCGCGGACGTAGCGCGCCAGCGCCTGCGCGAGCGGAACGTCGGCGGGCGGCGTGGCCGCCGCGAAGGCCCGCGCGAGCTCGTCGAGCGGCCCGAGCTTGTGCCGCAGGCGCTGCGGCATCGCTTTCGCGAGCGCGCGCACCTTCTCGGGCAGCAGCCCCGGCACCAGCCACTCGCAGCGCGCCGCGGGAACCTGGTTGAGCAGCGCCACCGGCACGGTGAGCGTCACGCCGTCGTGCGCCGAGCCCGGCTCGAAGCGGTAATCGAGCCGCAACTCGTTCGGCCCGACCCGCAGGCCGGGGGGAAAGTTCGCGGTCGTGATCCCGGCCGCCTCGTGGCGCATCAGGTCCTCGCGCTCGAGGAACAGCAGCCTCGGCGCGGCGCGCTCGGCTTCCTTCCTCCACTTCTCGAAGTCGGCGCCGTTGTGGACGCTCTGCGGCACGCGCGCGTCGTAGAACGCGTAGATCAGCTCGTCGTCGACCAGGATGTCGGGCCGGCGCGCCTTGTGCTCGAGCTTCTCGATGTCGCGCAGCAGCGCGCGGTTGTGCGCGAAGAACGGCGCGCCGGTCTCGAATTCGCCTTCCACGAGCGCCGCGCGCAGGAAGATCTCGCGCGCTCCCTGCGGATCGAGCGGGCCGTAATGCACGCGCCGGTTGGCGTACACGGGCAGCCCGTAGAGCGTGCCGCGCTCGAGCGCCACCACCTGGGCGCGGCTCTTCTCCCAGTGCGGGTGCTCGCGGTGGCGCTTGAGCAGATGCGCACCGAGCTCCTCCACCCACTGCGGCTCCACCGTCGCGACGTGGCGCGCGTAAAGGCGGGTGGTCTCCACCAGCTCGCCCGCGACGATCCACTTGCCGGGCCTGCGCACGCCCGATCCCGGATGCACCCAGAACTTGATGCCGCGCGCGCCGCCGTAGCTCGCCTGCGCCTCGTCGCGCATGCCCACGTTGCCGAGCAGGCCGGCGAGCAGCGCGCGGTGGATCGCGCGATAGCCCTCGGGCTTCGCGGGATCCGCGCTCGAGCCCTTCCAGCCGAGCTCGGCCACGGTCGCGTGCAGCTGGCCGTGGATGTCGCGCCACTCGCGCATGTGCGCGACCGAGAGGAACTGCTCGCGGCAGTCCTGTGCCAGCTTGCGGTTCGACTTCTTGTGCTCGAGCTCGGCGCCGAAGAACTGCCACAGCTTGAGGAAGGCGAGGAAGTCGGAGCGCTCGTCGGCGAAGCGCGCATGGCGCTCGTCGGCAGCGGCCTGGCGCTCGAGCGGCCGCTCGCGCGGGTCCTGCACCGAGAGGGCCGCGGCGATCACCAGCACCTGCTCGAGGCAGCCTTCGGCGCGCGCCGCCACCAGCATGCGCGCGACGCGCGGGTCGAGCGGCAGGCGCGCGAGCTCGCGGCCGATGTCGGTGAGATCGTTGCGCTCGTCGACCGCGCCGAGCTCCGCGAGCAGCGCGTAGCCGTCCGCGATCGCGCGCGGGGCGGGCGCGTCGAGAAACGGGAACTCCTCGACGGGGCCGAGGTTCAGGCTCTTCGCGCGCAGGATCACCGCGGCAAGCGACGCGCGCAGGATCTCCGGGTCGGTGAACGCAGCACGCGCCGCGTGGTCCTCCTCGGTGTACAGGCGGATGCACACGCCGTTCGCCACGCGCCCGCAGCGGCCGGCGCGCTGCTTGGCGGCGGCCTGCGAGATATTCTCCACGCGCAGCTGCTCGACCTTGTTGCGGTAGCTGTAGCGCTTGACGCGCGCGAGGCCCGCATCGATCACGTAGCGGATGCGCGGCACCGTGAGCGAGGTCTCGGCGACATTGGTAGCGAGCACGATGCGCCGCGCCGCGCCCGGCCGGAACACGCGGTCCTGCTCGGCCGCCGACAGCCGCCCGTACAGCGGCACGATCTCGCGCGCCCCGGCCGCCGCGGGGTGATGCTTGCGCAGCACCTCGGCTGCGTCGCGGATCTCGCGCTCGCCGGGCAGGAACACGAGCACGTCGCCCGGCCCTTCGCGGCAGGCTTCGTCCACCGCCGCGGCGAGCGCCTGCTCCTCCTCTTCGCGCGTGGTGTCCTCCTTGTCGCCTGCGACCGGGCGGTAACGCACCTCGACCGGGTAGAGGCGGCCGGAGACCTCGATCACCGGCGCGCCGCCGTAGTGGCGCGCGAAACGCTCCGCGTCGATCGTCGCCGAGGTGATGACCAGCTTCAGCTCGGGACGCGCGGGCAGCAGGCGCTTCAGGTAGCCGAGCAGGAAATCGATGTTGAGGCTCCTCTCGTGCGCCTCGTCGATGACGAGCGCCTCGTACTGGCGCAGCGCCGGATCGCTTTGCGTCTCCGCGAGCAGGATTCCGTCGGTCATCAGCTTGATGAGCGAGTCGGGCCGCACCTGGTCCTGGAAGCGCACCTTGTAGCCCACCGCGCTCCCCGGCTCGACGCGCAGCTCCTCGGCGAGCCGCGCGGCCACCGAGCGCGCCGCGATGCGGCGCGGCTGCGTGTGGCCGATGTACCCCGCGGCGCCGCGCCCCATCTCCAGCAGGATCTTGGGAAGCTGGGTGGTCTTGCCCGAGCCGGTCTCGCCGCACACGATCACCACCTGGTGGCGCTCGATGGCGGCGCGGATCTCCTCTCGCTTGCCGTTGATCGGCAGCGCGGGGTCGAACGCGATCGGCGGCAGGCCGGCGAGACGCGCAGCGCGTGGCGAAACGGTGGTCAAGCGTCGCGGATCCTAGCGTACCGCGTCGCTCGGCCCGCCGCCTGCCGCGGGCGGCTCATCGCCATTCAGGCTGCGCGGCCATGCGTCGGCCCCGCTGGCAGACCGCTTGAGCCAGGCGGCGTACTCGCCGTACGAAATCGCTCCGCTGCGCAACGCGCGCAGCTTCGCGATTTCGCTCTGCCAGGCGAGATCGAGGGCCGCGACCTCGTCGGGTCCGACGACCTGTTCGGCGGTCGCGAGCACGTTCTCGCGGCACGTCGTGACAAGCTGCACCCACACCAGCAGCGCACCGCGCTCTTGCTGCGATGGCTCGCTCTTCAACGCCAGCATCGCGTCGCTCACGTCCTGCGCACGAGGCGCAAGCTTGCCTCGCAGCGGATCGAAGATGGGCGCGGCGAAGCCGGCGAGACAGTCCTGCGCGACGGTAGCGACCTGGGCGGTGTCCTGCGCGGCGGCGCCGTCCTGAGCGGATGCGCGTGCGCCCGGCGCAGCGCAGAGCAGGACCACGAGCGTCGCTGCAAGCGGCCAGCCGATGACGGTCGGAATCCTCACGGCGTCTGGGGAAGCGGCGCTCGTCCGGACAGGCCTCTAGCGCGGCAATCCCAGCGTCGCGACCGCGATGTTCACGATGCCGAGCACGAGGTTCACTCCCACGAGAACGCGGATCTGGCTGAGCGCCGCGCCGCCCGACTTCCAGTCCTCGGCCGCTACGGCGCGCTTCAGCCGCGCAAAGGGCGCGAAATACACGTGCAGAAAAATGAGCATCATCACGATGCCGATGCTCGCCATCCCCATGACGGTTCCGGGCACGATGCTCATCCGGTTCATCATCCAGAACCCGGAGCCGAGGAGCAGCAGCACCGCGGCCCAGACCCACGGAAAGAAGCGCCGGAACATCCCCGCCCAGAGCCTGAGCCGCTGGGGCAGCTCGAGCGCTTCCAGCGCGGCGGGCCTGACCGCCATATAAGCGAGGAACATTCCGCCGATCCAGACGACGTCCGAGAGCAAGTGCAGAAGCAGGGCTATGCGCATCGCTCATTCTCCAACGATATTCGGTACCTGCGCGCCCTGGGGTGCCGGGCGCTCCACGCTAGGGCTCCTAAGGTCCCGCCAGCATCCGCTCCACATAACGCGCGATCAGGTCGACTTCCAGATTCACCCTTGCGCCGGGCGCGAGGCGCGCCAGCGTCGTCGCCGCGATGGTGTGCGGAATGAGGTTGACCTCGAAGTGCGCGCCGTCCACGTGGTTCACGGTGAGGCTCACGCCGTCCACGGCAACCGAGCCCTTGCGCGCGAGAAAGCGCGCGAGCGGCTCGGGCGCGCGCACGCGCAGCCGCATCGATTCCCCGGCGGGCGCGAAGGCGAGCACCTCGCCCACGGCGTCGACGTGCCCGGTCACCAGATGCCCGCCGAGCTTGTCGCCGAGGGCGAGCGATTTCTCCAGGTTGACTTTCCCGGGACGCTCCAGCCCGACGGTGCAGTCGAGGGTCTCGCGCGAAACGTCGAACGACAGGCGCGCGCCGGACAGCGCCGCCACGGTGAGGCAGGCCCCCTGCACGCAGATCGAGTCGCCGACCGCCACGCCGGCCAGATCGAGCCCGCCGCCGGCCACCGTCAGGCGCACGCCGTTGCCGAGCGGCGCCACCGCCTCGATCGTCCCGACCGCCTGCACGATGCCGGTGAACATCAGAGCCTCGCCACGATGCGCAGGTCCTCGCCCACCCGGTCCACAGAGCGGATCCTGACCTTCAAGCGCTCGTCGAGCGCGCGCATTTCGGCCAGGTTGAGCATGCCCTGGGCCGAGTCGCCGAGGAACGACGGCGCGAGGTAGAGCAGGAACTCGTCGACGCAGCCTTCGCGCGCGAGCGAGCCGTTGAGCCTGAAGCCGCCTTCGACGTGCAGCTCGTTCACGCCGCGGCGTGCGAGCTCCGCGAGCATGGCCGGCAGCTCGACCTTGCCGGCGGCGTTGGGCAGCAGCACGATCTCCGCGCCGCGCGCCTCGAGCGCCGCGCGGCGCTCGCGGTCGTCGATCGCGCAGAACAGCAGCGCCCCGCCGCCTCGCAGGACGCGCGCGCCCACGGGCGTCTCGAGCCGGCTGTCAACCACGACGCGCAGCGGCTGGCGCGGCGTCTCGACCTCGCGCACCGTGAGCTGCGGGTCGTCGGCGCGCAGCGTGCCGGCGCCGGTGAGCAGCGCGCAGGCGCGCGCACGCCAGCGGTGGCCGTCGCGCCGCGCCTCCGCGCCGGTGATCCACTGTGAGGTCCCGTTGGCAAGCGCAGTGCGGCCGTCGAGCGTGGCGGCGATCTTCATGCGCACCCACGGGCGCGCGCGCGTCACGCGCGACACGAACCCGATGTTGAGCTCGCGCGCCTCGCCCTCCATCAGACCCGATTCGAAGCGCACCCCGGCCGCGGCGAGGCGCTCGCCGCCGCGCGCCGCTTCGGCGTTCGGGTCGCGCATCGCCGCGACCACGCGCGCGACGCCCGCGGCGATCAGCGCGTCGGCGCAGGGCGGCGTGCGCCCATGGTGACTGCAGGGCTCGAGATTGAGGTACGCGGTGGCGCTGCGCGCCGCCGCGCCCGCGGCGCGCAGCGCGTGAACTTCGGCGTGCGGCTCGCCGGCCCGCTCGTGCCAGCCCTCGCCGACGATGCGCTCGCCCTGCGTGATCACGCAGCCGACGCGCGGATTGGGCGTGGTCGTGTACAAGCCCCTTTCGGCGAGCTCCAGGGCCCTGCGCATCATGGCGTGATCGAACGCCGAGAACGGGCTCATCTGCGCCGCCGCCGCGGCGCCTTCACTTCCTGCACCGCCTCGCGGAAATCGTCCGGCGTCTCGAAGCTGCGGTAGACGGAAGCGAACCGGATATAGGCGATCTTGTCGAGGCGCGCCAGCTCGCGCATCACCAGGTCGCCCACCTTGCTCGTCGGCACCTCGCGCTCGCCCATCGCGCGCAGCTTCTCCTCGATGCGGTCGATCGCCCCCTCCACCGCGTCGGTCGCGACCGGGCGCTTGCGCAGCGCGAGCTTCATGCTCGCCGTCAGCTTTTCGCGATCGAAGTCCGTGCGGCTGCCGTCCTTCTTGACCAGGCGCGGCATGCGCAGCTCGACCCGCTCGTAGGTGGTGAAGCGCTTGTCGCAGCCCGGGCAGCGCCGCCGGCGGCGGATGAGGTTCGCCCCGGGATTGGAGCGCGTGTCCACCACCTGGGTGTCGGCGTGGCCGCAGAACGGGCAGCGCATGGCGCCTGGCTATGCGTAGACGGGGAAGCTCGCGCAGAGCGCCTTCACCTCGCCCGCCACGCGCCGGATGTTCGCGTCGTCGGCCGGGCGGTCGAGTACGTCGGCGATCAGGTTGGCGAGGATCTCGGCCTCGCCCGCGCGAAAGCCGCGCGTGGTCATGGCCGGGGTGCCGATGCGGATCCCCGAGGTGACCGCGGGCTTCTCCGGGTCGTTCGGGATCGCGTTCTTGTTGACAGTGATGTGAGCCCGGCCAAGGACCGCCTCCGCGTCCTTGCCCGTGATGCCCTTCTTCCTCAGGTCCACCAGGAACATGTGGCAGTCGGTGCGGCCGGAGACGATACGCACGCCGCGCTCCGCGAGCACGCGCACCATCGTGCGCGCGCTGTCGAGCACGTGCTGTTGGTAGTCGCGGAACTCGGGCCGCAGCGCCTCGCCGAGCGCCACCGCCTTGGCCGCGATGACGTGCATCAGCGGTCCTCCCTGGATGCCCGGGAAGATCGAGGAATTGATGCTCTTTTCGTGCTCCGCCTTGCCCAGGATCAGGCCGCCGCGCGGCCCGCGCAGCGTCTTGTGCGTGGTCGTGGTGACGTAGTCGGCGAGCCCGAGCGGCGAGGGATACAGGCCCACCGCGATCAGCCCGGCGTAATGGGCGATGTCCGACATGAGCAGCGCGCCCGTCCTGTCGGCGATCGCGCGGAAGGCCTTCCAGTCGAACGCCAGCGAATAGGCCGAGGCGCCCGTGACGATCATCTTCGGCTTGTGCTCGAGCGCAAGCGCTTCGACCTGGTCGTAGTCGATCGCATCGCTCGCGTCCAGGCCGTAGGACACGACCCGGTAGAGCTTGCCCGACAGGTTCACCGGCGAGCCGTGCGTCAGGTGCCCGCCGTGCGCGAGCGAGAGCCCGAGGATCGTGTCGCCCGGCCTCAGCGCCGCCGCGTACACCGCCTGATTCGCCTGCGAGCCGGAATGCGGCTGCACGTTGGCCCAGTCGGCGCCGAACAGCTTCCTCGCGCGCTCGATCGCGATCTGCTCGGCCATGTCGACGTACTCGCAGCCGCCGTAGTAGCGCCTGCCGGGATAGCCCTCGGCGTACTTGTTGGTGAGCTGCGAGCCCTGGGCGAGCAGCACTGCCGGGCTGACGTAATTCTCGGAGGCGATCAGCTCGATGTGGTCTTCCTGG
>JAKALD010000073.1 GCA_021813275.1 Pseudomonadota bacterium
GCGTCGCTCGCGAAGCGCGCCGCGACGCTGAAGGCGCCGAGACGCTTCTCGAGGTCAACCTCGATCCGCATGGCCCAAAACGATGACGCGTGTGCGCCGCAGGAGGAGCTCCGAGGCGACGAGCGCCGCGAACGAGAGCGCGATCGCCAGCAGGCACAGCCGCGCCGCGGCCCCTTCGCCCCCGGGGACCTGGGTATACGAATAGATCGCGAGCGGCAGGGTCTGCGTCTCCCCCGGGATGTTCGAGACGAAGGTGATCGTGGCGCCGAATTCCCCGAGGCTGCGCGCGAACGCGAGCACCATCCCGGTGAGCAGGCCCGGCAGGACGAGCGGCAGCGTCACGCTCAGGAAGACCCATGCACGGTTGGCGCCGAGCGTGACCGCCGCCGCCTCGAGCCCGCGGTCGACCGAATCGAGCGACTGGCGGATCGCGCGCACCATGAGCGGCAGACCCATCACCGCGGAGGCGAGCGCTGCGCCGGTCCAGCGGAACGCGAACACGATGCCGAGGTCATGCGCCAGGGGCGCGCCGATCGGACCGCGCCGTCCGAAGGCGATCAGCAGGACGTAGCCGACGACGACCGGCGGCAGCACGAGCGGGAGGTGCACCGCGGCGTCGAGCAGCGTCTTGCCGGGGAACTCGGTGCGCGCGAGCAGCCAGGCGAGCGCGAGCGCGAGCGGCAGGCTGCCGAGCATGGCCCAGAAGGCGACCTTGAGGCTGAGGCCGATCGCCTGCAGCTCGCCGGGGGAGAACGCGAACACGCGCCTAGTTTAGCGGCGTGAAGCCCCAGCGTCGGAAGATCGCGCGCGCCTCGGGCGAACGCAGGAACTGTTCGAAGGGCTCCGCCCGCTGCCAGCCGGGCGCGGTGGTGAGCGCCACCGGGTAGACGATCGGCGGATGGCTGTCGGCCGGGAAGGTCCCCGCGACGCGCACCCGCGGCTCGACTTGCGCGTCGGTCGCGTAGACGATCCCGAGCGGTGCCTCGCCGCGCGCGACGAAGGCGAGCGCGGAGCGCACGTTCTCGGCCGGGGCGACGCGATCCTTGACGCTCGCCCAGACTCCCAGCTTCTCGAGCGCCGCCTTCGCGTACAGGCCGGCCGGAACGCTCGCCGGATCGGCGAGCGCGAGGCGCCCGCCGTTCAGAAGCTTGCGCAGCCGGAAGCCGGGGGCGATCGTCACGTCGTGCTTCCGGGAGGCCGGCTCGATCAGCACCAGGCGGTTGGCGAGCAAATCATGACGGCTGCCCGCCTGCACCAGGTGCCGCTGCTCGAGGTAATCCATCCACTTCTCGTCGGCGGAGATGAAGACCTGCGCCGGCGCGCCGGCCTCGATCTGCCTGGCGAGCGCCGAGCTCGCCGCGTACGAGACGGTGATCTTCCCGCCGCCGCGCGCTTCGTAGGCCTGCGCCGCGGCGTCGAGCGCGTTGCGCAGGCTCGCCGCCGCGAACACGACCAGGGCCTGCGCCTGCGCGCACGCCGGCAAAAGCATGCCCAGCACGAGCAACAGGGCGCGCAGCGCGCGAGGCGCGCGGAAGAGAGCTCGCATCGCGAAATCCGGTCTCCGCTTCGTTATGTTCAATAGGCTATAGCGACTCCCGGTCGCTGTCAATTACGGCAGGACGGCTCTCGGTCAGCGCTTGCGCCTCAGGAGGCCGCGCAACGCCGCGAGCTCGGACGCCGCGGCGCGCGCGCTGTGCGCTTCGATCCTGCGGAAGCGCGCGAGCACTTCCTCGCCGAGCGCGGTCAGGCAAGCGCCTCCGCCGCGCGGGCCGCCGCTGGAGGCGACCACGAGCGGCCCGCGGAACAGCCCGTTCAGCTCGTCGACAAGCTTCCAGGCGCGCTTGTAGCTCATGCGCATGCGCCGGCCTGCCGCCGAGATCGAGCCGGTCTCGCGGATGCCGTCGAGCAGGTCGGCCTTGCCCGGGCCGAGCTTCGCGTCCGGCGCAAAGATCACGCGCAGGCGCAACACGGTTGGAGGTTTCCTTGCTTTCATGGATGCAGGAGCGTGCGCGCCTCGACCGGGGTGCCCGACTCGCCGGCGTCGTAGCCGGGCAGCCGGGCTACGCGCGTACGGAAGCGCCGGCTGCGCACGATGTCGAGCAGCCGCTGGAAGGCCGCGCCCTCGAACACCTTGCGCGCGCAGGCGAGGTAGTAGGTCTCGGTCACGAGCGGCACGAATCCCAGCTTGTGCTGCGCCGCGGCAGCCCGGATGCCGAAGCCCGCGTCCGCGCGCCCCGCGGCGACGGTCGCCGCGACCGCGAGGTGGGTGAATTCCTCGTCGCGATAGCCCGCGATGCGCTCGGGGTCGAGCTGCTCGCGCCTGAGCAGCTGGTCGACCAGCTGGCGCGTACCCGATCCCGCCTGGCGGTTGATGAAGCGCACGCCGGGGCGCGCGAGATCGCGCACGCGCCGGATGCGCGAACCCCGCCGTACGATCATGCCCTGCTCGCGACGCACGAAATGCACCACGCCGTGGTCGCGCGGGCGCAGCCAGCGCGCGAGCGGCAGGGCGTCCGCGCCTTCGATGCCGGCGGTGTGGAAGCCGGCGACGTCGCAGCGGCGCGCGGCGAGCGCCTCGAGACTGTCCTGTGAGCCCTCGAAGTGGATCTCGAGCGCGACCTCGTCCTTGGCCAGCTCGCGCAGCTCGGCGAGCGCCAGGTCGTGGCTCGCGTGCACGTTGAGCCGCGCCGCGCCGCCGGTCTCCAGGCGGCCGAGCTCGCGCGCGAGCTCGGCCTCGAGCGCCGCGAAATGCGGTGCCAGGCGCTCGGCCACTCGGGCATCGGCCCGCAGCAGCGTCTCACCGGCGCGCGTGATCTCGGCGCCGCGGCCGCGCTGCATTTCGACCAGCGCCGCGCCCAGCGCGCGCTGCGCCTCGGTCACCAGGCCCCAGGCGTGGCGGTAGGAGAGCTGGGCCGCGCGCGCGGCGTCGGTGAGCGAGCCGCTCGCCTGGATGCCGGCGAGCAGGCGCAGCAGCAGCGCGCCGTGCTCGGGCGCGAGGCCACGCGCGGCCAGCCAGCGGCAGGAGAACTCGACCCGAAGCGCTTTCATATGTCAAAGATCGCATATTTTATGGCTGAGCGCGACGCGCTACGATGTCAGCGTCCAGTCAGCCGTACATGTTTCTTGGAGCATAAGGCGCCGGCCGCGGCCGGCCATCCATCGGAGGAAACAATGAAGCTGCGCCTCGTTTCACGCCTGCTCACCGCCCTCGCCGCGGCGGCGTTCGCGTTGCCGGCCTTCGCGGTGAAGGACATCAAGATGGCGACCACCACGAGCACTGACAACTCCGGGCTGCTGCAGGTCATCCTGCCGAAGTTCGAGGCGCGCTGCGGCTGCAAGATCCGCTATACCGCGGTCGGCACCGGCGCGGCACTCAAGCTCGGCGAGAACGGCGACGTCGACGTCGTGCTGGTGCACGCGCGGCCGGCCGAGGACAAGTTCGTCGCCGCCGGCTACGGCGTGAACCGGCGCGACGTGATGTACAACGACTTCGTCGTCGTCGGCCCGAAGCCCGATCCCGCCGGAATCCGCGGAATGAAGGACCCGGTCGCGGCGCTGAGCAAGATCCACGCCTCGGGCGCGCTGTTCGTCTCGCGCGGCGACGACTCGGGCACGAACAAGAAGGAGCTCGCCTACTGGAAAGCGGCCGGCATCGATCCCAAGGGGCCGCACTACCTCGCGGTCGGCCAGGGGATGGGCGCGACGCTGACGCTCGCGGGCGAGAAGGGCGCCTACACGCTCTCGGACCGGGCGACGTACACGACCTACGCCGCGAAGACCGGCCTCGAGATCATGGTGGAGGGCGGCAAGGCGCTGCTCAACCCCTACGGCGTGATCGCGGTCAATCCCAAGCGCTACCCGAACGTAAATTACCAGGGCGCGATGGCCTTCATCGACTGGATGACCTCGCCCGAGGGGCAGAAGGCGATCGGCGACTACCGCTTCAAGGGCACCCAGCTGTTCCACCCGGACTTCGGGCATCTGCCGCAGTAACGCGCGAATCGCCGGATTCGCCTCTGCGCCCGGCGGCCGGGCGCCCGCAAGCCATGGACCTGCTCGAGCCCACCCGGCAGGCATTCGCGCTGCTGCTCGCCGGTGACCCGCGGTTGCTCGGCGCGATCTGGCTGTCGCTGTGGGTGTCGGCGGCGGCGATCGCGATCGTCTCGCCGCCGTCGATCGCGCTCGGTTTTTTGCTCGCGAAGAAGCGCTTCCCGGGCCAGCGCAGCCTGGTGGTGCTGGTGCAGGCCCTGCTCTCGTTTCCCACGGTCGTCATCGGGCTGCTGATCTACCTGCTGCTCTCGCGTCGCGGGCCGCTGGGCGCGCTCGAGCTGCTGTTCACGCCCACCGCGATCATGATCGGCTACATGCTGATCGCGTTCCCGATCCTGGTGGTGTTCACGATCTCGGCGGTGCAGGGCGCCGACCCGCGCATCTACGAGACCGCGCGCGCCCTCGGCGCGGGCCGCGTGCGCGCTTCCCTCACCACGCTGCGCGAGGTGCGCTTCGGCGTGCTGGCGGCGGTGGTGAACGGCTTCGGGCGGGTGGTCTCGGAGGTCGGCTGCGCGATTATGGTTGGCGGCAACATCGAGGGCCTGACGCGCAACATCCCCACCGCCATCGCGCTCGAGACCACCAAGGGCGAGTTCGCGCAGGGCATCGCGCTCGGGATGGTGCTGATGGCGGTGGCGCTCGGGGTGAACGTGCTGCTCGCGGCGCTGCAGGGCGAAGGGGGCCTCCGGTGAGCGCCCCGCTCCTGCGCGTCGCCGGCCTGCGCAAGGACTTCGGATCGCGGCGCTTGCTCGACATCGAGCACCTGGACATCGAGGCTGGCGGCGCCTACGTCCTGACCGGCGCGAACGGCTCGGGCAAGACCACCCTGATGCGCATCCTCGCCGGGCTCGAGCCGGCGCAAGTGCGGGCGTTCGAGTTCGGCGGCGCGCCGGTGGCGCTCGCCCCGTATCCCGAGGCGTTGCGCCGCGCGATCGTGTACGTGCACCAGCAGCCCTACGTGTTCCATACCAGCCTGCGGCACAACATCGAATATGGCCTCAGATGCCGCAGCGTACCGGCAGCGGAACGGGCGCGCCGCGTCGCCGCGGCGATCGCCTGGGCCGGGCTCGGCGGGCGGGTCGCGACGCCCCCCGCGAAGATGTCCGGCGGCGAGAAGCAGCGCGCGGCGCTGGCGCGCGCCCGCGCGCTCCAGCCCGAGCTGCTGCTGCTCGACGAGCCGACCGCGAGCCTGGATCGCGACGGCCGCGCGCAGACGCTCGCGCTTCTCGCGCAGCTGCGCGACGAGCGCCGCAGCGTGCTCGTCGCCTGCCACGACCAGGAGGTGATCACGCTGGAAGGGTTTCGCCGCCTGCACCTCGAGGACGGCAGGATCGCGCCGCAATCCGGCTAGAATGTGCGCTCCGGCCCGCGGGCGGCGCGCCATTCATGAAGATCTTCGGCTTCGCAGGCTATTCCGGAAGCGGCAAGACGACGCTCATCGAGCAGCTCATCCCGCGCTTCGTGCGAAAGGGGCTGCGCGTTTCGCTCATCAAGCACGCGCACCACACGTTCGACGTCGATCAGCCGGGCAAGGATTCCTATCGCCACCGGCACGCCGGGGCGACCGAGGTGCTGGTAACCTCGTCGCGCCGCTGGGTGCTGATGCACGAGCTGCGCGGCGAGCCCGAGCCCTCGTTCGATGAGCAGATCAGGCATCTCTCGCCCTGCGACCTGCTGCTGGTCGAGGGCTTCAAGTTCGCGCCCATCCCGAAGCTCGAGGTGTGGCGCGCCGAGACCGGCGAGGCGCTGCTGCACCCGAACGACCCGCACATCGTGGCGCTCGCCAGCGACGCGGAGGTCGAGACCGCGCTGCCGCGGCTCGATCTGAACGACGTCGACGGCGTCGCGGGCTTCGTCCTGCGGCACCTGAGGCTCGCATGAACAAGGGACTGCTTTCGGTCGACGAAGCGCTCGCGGTGCTGCTCGCGGGCGCGCGCCCGGTCGCGGAGATCGAGGAGCTCGCGACGCTCGAGGCGAGCGGGCGGGTGCTCGCGCGCGCGCAGCGCTCGCAGATGGACGTGCCGCCGATGGACAACAGCGCGATGGACGGCTACGCGCTGCGCGCCGCCGACGTGAAGGCGCCCGAGGCGCGGCTGCGCGTCGCGCAGCGCATCCAGGCGGGCGAGGTGGGGGCCGCGCTCGCGCCCGGGACCGCGGCGCGCATCTTCACCGGGGCGCCGGTGCCGCAGGGGGCCGACGCGATCGTGATGCAGGAATTCTGCGCCGCCGACGGCGAGCACGTGATCGTGAAGAAGGTGCCGCGGCCCGAGGAGTGGATCCGGCGCCGCGGCAGCGACATCCGCGCCGGCGCCGAGATCCTCGCCGCGGGCGTGCGGCTGCGCCCGCAGGACACGGGCCTCGCCGCCTCGGTAGGCATCGCGAAGCTGCCGGTGTACCGGCGCGTGCGCCTGGGGCTCTTCTTCACCGGCGACGAGCTGGTGATGCCGGGCGAGCCGCTCGCGCCGGGGCGCATCTACAACTCCAACCGCTTCACGCTGAACGGGCTCGCGCACGGATTCGGCTGCGCGGTGCACGACTACGGCATCGTGCCCGACAGCCTGGAGGCGACGCGCACGGTGCTGCGGCGCGCGGCCTCGGAGTGCGACCTGATCGTCACTTCGGGCGGCGTGTCGGTGGGCGAGGCGGACTTCGTGAAGCCCGCGGTCGAGGCCGAGGGCTCGCTCCTCATGTGGAGAATCGCGATGAAGCCGGGCCGGCCGCTCGCCTTCGGGCGGGTGCGCGCGGGCGAGGGGCGCGAGGCGGCCTTCATCGGCCTGCCGGGCAACCCGGTGTCGAGCTTCATCACCTTTCTCGTGTTCGTGCGGCCGTTCCTGCTCAGGACGCAGGGCGTCGCCCGGGTCGAGCCGCGCACGCTCGAAGCGCGCGCGGACTTCGACTGGAGCGACCCGGATCCGCGCCGCGAGCTCCTGCGCGTAAAATGGAACCCGGCAGGCGGCTTGGATCTGTACCCGACCCAAGACTCGGCGGTGCTCACCTCGACCGCGTGGGCCGACGGCCTGGTCGACAACCCGCCGAACCACCCGATCCGCAAGGGCGACCGGGTGCGCTTCCTGCCGTACGCGGAGCTGCTCGGATGAAGGTGAAGCTGCTCTATTTCGCCGCGCTGCGCGAGCAGCTCGGCACCGGGGGCGAGGAGCTCGAGCTGCCGCAGGGCGTCGCCACGGTCGGCGCGCTGCGCGCGCACCTCGCCGCGCGCGGCGGCGCGTGGCAGGCGGCGCTCGCCGAGGGCAGGCTCGTGCGCACGGCGCTGAACCAGGACATGGCGAAGCCGGGCGCGCCGCTGCGCGGCGGCGACGAGGTGGCGTTCTTTCCGCCGGTGACCGGGGGCTAGCGTGAGAATCGTCGTGCAGCGCGAGGACTTCGACGCGGGCGCGGAGGCGCGCGCGCTTGCGCTCGGCCGTCCCGAGGTCGGTGCGGTGGCGAGCTTCGTCGGCCTGGTGCGCGGCGCGAGCGAAGGCGCCGCGGTCGGCGCGATGACGCTCGAGCATTACCCCGGGATGACCGAGAAGGCGATCGCCGCGATCGTCGACGAGGCGAAGCGACGCTGGCAGGTGATCGACTGCACGGTGATCCACCGCGTCGGCGAGCTGTATCCGGGCGAGCAGATCGTGCTGGTGGCGGTCGCCAGCAGCCACCGCGGCGACGCGTTCGCGGCCTGCGAGCTCATCATGGACTATCTCAAGACGCGCGCGCCGTTCTGGAAGAAGGAGCAGACCCCGCAAGGCGCGCGCTGGGTCGAGGCGCGCGCGAGCGACGATCGCGCCGCCGAGCGCTGGGAGGAGTTTGCGCAGGCAAAGAAGCTCGGGTAGAGTCACGCCCTAGGGAGATGGCATTCCTCCCGTAACAACAAAACCGCCGCAAGGCTGATGATGCCTACGTGAACCGCCGGGAACGGGCGCGCTGAGCGTAGGTATTTTTTTGCGCCCTCTCCGACGTGTTCGCGGGAAGCGAAACCACAACCGTCGGAGGTGTTGAATTGAGTTTGATTGGACTATTGGCCGTCGGCGCGGGCGCCGCGGCCGGCGCGTGGCTGCGCTGGGGGCTGGGCATCCTGCTCAACCCCGTCTTTCCCACCCTTCCGCTCGGCACCTTCGCCGCGAACATGCTCGGCGGGCTGCTGATGGGGGTGGCCATGGCGCTGTTCGCGCACTTCGAGACGATTCCGGCGCCCGTGCGCCTGCTCATCGCGACCGGATTCCTGGGCGGGCTCACCACCTTCTCCACGTTCTCGGCCGAAACGGTGACGTTGCTCGTGCGCGAGCAGTTCGGCTGGGCGGCGGTGGAGATCCTGGCGCACGTGCAGGGCTCGATCCTGATGACGCTCGCCGGCATCGGCGCGACGCGCCTGGTGCTGAGATGAGCACGCGACCGGCAAGCCGGGCGAAGGAGGCGGACATGGAAGAAACGACGGCCGGCTCGTACCTGCGCTTCTACATGCACGAGAACCGCAAGCACCACCACATCCTGCTCTACGAGTGGCTGCTCGAGACCGCGAAGAAGCTCGGCATCGAGGGCGGCTCGGCGTTCCGCGCGGTCGCCGGCTACGGGCGCCACGGCGTGCTGCACGAGCAGCATTTCTTCGAGCTGGCAGGCGACCTGACCGTGGAGGTCGAGTTCCTGCTCACGGACCCGCAGGCCGACGCGCTGCTCGCGAAGCTTCGCGAAGAGGGCGTGCGGGTGGTGTACGCGCGAACGCGCGCGGAATTCGGAATGATCCGCGGGAAGGACTGAGACGAGCCGGACGAACGCCGGCGAGCGGACATGGGCGAACGGATCTTCTACAACGTCCTGCAAGTCATCACGGTGATGGCCTTCGCGCCGCTCGTCTCGGGAGTGCTCGCGCGGCTGAAGGAGATGGTGCAGTCCAAGCGTGGCCCCAGCATCTTCCAGCCCTACCGCGACCTGTGGAAGCTCTTCCACAAGGACGAGATCGTGTCGGAGGACAGCTCGTGGATCTTCCGCTTCACGCCCTACGTGGTGTTCGTCGCGCCGATCTTCGTCACGCTGCTCATCCCGGTGCTGACGAGCTACCCCCTCTTTTTCGCCTTCATGGGCGACATGCTGGGCGGCGGCTTCGTGCTCGCGCTCGCCGGGTTCTTCGCCACGCTCGCCGCGGTGGACACCGCCAACCCCTACGGCCCGATCGGCGCGAGCCGCACGCGCATGGTCGGCTTCCTGGCCGAGCCGGTGTTCATGATCGTGTTCTTCACCGTGTCGTTCGTCGCCGGCTCGACGATCCCCTACATCGTGCAGCAGAAATGGGTGACGCCGATCGCCAACTTCTTCGCGCCGTCGCACGTGCTGCTCGTGCTCGCCTTCCTGATGCTGATCCTCGCCGAAGGCGGGCGCATCCCGGTGGACAACCCGACCGGTCACTTCGAGCTGGCGATGATCGACGAGTCGAAGTCGCTCGAGTACTCGGGGCGCGGCTTCGCGCTCATGAAGTGGGGCGGGCAGATGAAGTTCTTCGTGCTGCTCTGCATTTTCCTCAACGTGCTGGTGACGCCCTGGGGGCTTGCGGCGGGGCAGACGCTCGGCGACGTGCTGCTCGCGATGCCGCTCGTGCTCTTCAAGATCTTCTGCTTCATCCTGGTGCTGGTGTTCATCGAGTCGTCGCTCGCGAAGCTGCGGCTGTTCCGCATCGCGGAGTTCCTCGGCGCGGCGTTCGTCACCTCGGTCGCGGCGATGATCGCGCAGGTGTTCCTGGGCTGAGCGCGCCATGAGCGACGCGACCCGCCAGCTGATCGAGAACCTGAACGCGCTCGCGGCGGGCCTCTTTCTGCTCACCGCGTTCGGCATCGTGGCGATGCGCCAGGCGCGCGGCTGCCTCATGCTCTTCATCGCCCAGTCGCTGCTGCTCGCGGTATCCGCGGCGCTGCTCGGGCTGCGCTTCGATTCCGGGCACCTGTACGGCGTGGCGCTCGTCAACCTGATCTCGAAGCCGATCATCGTGCCGTGGCTCCTACGCAGGGTCGCGCCGGCCGAGCTCTACACCCGGCGCGAGGTCGACCAGGTGCTGAACATCCCGACCGCGCTGCTCATCGCCCTGGCACTCGCGATCGGGGCCTATTTCCTCGGCATCCCGCTCGCGAAGGCGGTCGGACCCTCGTCCGTGGGCCCGAACGTGCCGATCGGGATCGCGGGGCTGCTGCTCGGTGCGTTCACGCTCACCGTGAGGCGCGAGGCGCTGCCGCTGCTGATCGGCCTCCTGGCGATGGAGAACGGCGCGTTCCTCGCGGGCATCTCCATCGCGCACGACCTGTCCATGCTGGTCGAGCTGGCGATCGCCACCGACGGCCTCATCATCGTGTTCATCGTCGGCGTGCTGGTGCGCGCGGTCGCGAAGCAGGTCGGCACGACGGCGGTGGGCGAGCTGGCGAGCCTCAGGGAAGCAGCGGCGCGAAACACGGAGCGCGCCGCATGAGCGTTCTCATCATCCTGCTCGTGCCGCTCGTCGCCGCCGCGCTCGCCGGCATTCCGGCGAGGCGACCGTGGGCTTCGGGCGTGACGGTGGTCGCCTGCCTGATTGTCCTCGCGCTCGCCGCGCGCGCGGCCTGGATCGTCGCCGCCGGCGGCTCGGTCACCGCCGCGCTCGGGCCGGCCTGGGCCAACTGGGTCGCCGTGGACGGCCTGAGCGCCCTGATTCTTGTGCTCGTCGCGCTGATTGCCACGACCGCCGGCATCTTCTCGGTCGGCTATCTGGCGCACGAGAGCCTGGCGCGGGCGAAGCTGCGCCTGTACCACGCGAACTACAACCTGTTCGTCTTCTCGATGCTCGCGATCCCGCTGATCGCGGAGCCGACGCTCGTGTGGATCGTGGTCGAGCTGACGACGCTCGCCTCGGCGCTGCTCGTTTCGTTCGAGAACACGCGCGAGGCGCTCGAGGCCGCGTGGAAGTACGTCGTGCTCTCGCTCATGGGAGCGGGTTTCGCGCTCTTCGGCTTCCTGGTGCTGTTCGCCGCGATGCACGCGGCGGGCGGGGGCACGTACACCTGGACGGGGCTCGTCGCCGCCGCGCCGCGCATGCCGCCGCTTCTCGTGCAGACCGCGTTCCTGCTGATCCTGATCGGCCTCGGCACCAAGGTCGGCCTCGTGCCGATGCACACCTGGCTGCCGGACGCCCACAGCCAGGCACCGTCCCCGGTGTGCGCGCTGCTCTCGGGCATCGAGACCACGTCGATCCTGTACGTGATCCTGCGCCTCTTTCCGGTGATGCAGGCCGTGCCGGGAGCGCACGCCGAGACCTGGGCGCTCGTCCTGGGGCTCATTTCGGTCGGTACGGCGGCCTTCCTGCTGCTCCAGGTGCACGACTACAAGCGGCTGTTCGCGTTCTCCACAGTCGAGCACATGGGCGTCATCCTGACCGCGGTCGGGCTCGGCGCTTCCGCGCACTACGGCGCGATGCAGCAGATCGTCAGCCACGCGGTGACCAAGTCGTTCTGCTTCTTCGCCGCCGGCGCGACGCTGCTCGCGGTCGGCACGCGCGACATCGCGGCCGTGCGCGGGCTGATCCGCCGCGCACCCGCGGCGGGCGCCGCGCTCGTGCTGGGCGGGCTCGGCATCACCGGCGCTCCGCCGCTCGCCGTGTTCCTGAGCGAGTTCGCCATCCTGAAGGCGGGGATCTCGCAGGGCCACTACGTCGGGGCGGGGCTCCTCGCCCTGTTCATCGTCATCGCGTTCTTCGGCGTCATGCTGCACGTGAACCGGATGGTCTTCGGGGCGCCCGAGAACGGCGCTGCGGAACCCGAGCCTTCCGGCCCTCACGGGGCGAACGGCTCCCGCTTGCCGATCAGCTGTGCTCTGGCGCTGATTCTGGCCGCCGTGCCGGTGCTCGTGCTCGGCGTCTACATTCCGCCGCCGTTGCGCGCGCTGCTCGCGCAGGCCGCCGCGGCGCTCGCGAGGTGAGCATGGACTGCGCCGCGCTGAAGGATCGGATCGAAGCCGGCTGGCCCGGGCGGGTACGCTGCCGGTTGGACGCGGGCGCGCGCGTCAACGAAGTCACGTGCGAGCGCGTCCTGCTTGCCGAGCTGTGCGCCCGCCTGTTCCACGACTGGGACTGTGTCTTCGCCGGACTGATCGTCGAGGAAGGCGCAGATGCCTGGCAGCTGCGCTACGTGTTCTACGGCGAGCGCGACGCGGGCTGGGTGCACGTTCTGGTCGCAGCGCCGCTCGCGGACAGCGTTTTCCCCAGCATCGCTGTCGAAGCCAAGGTTTTCGCGGCGGACTGGCACGAGCGCGAGGCCGAGGACCTGTTCGGAGTCCACTTCGAGGGCCATCCGCGCCTGGGCGACTTCGTGCTCCACGACGACGCATGGCAGGAGGGCGTCGAGCCGATGCGACGCGGCTTCGATGCGGCGGCGGCGCTGCGCGACCGGCGCCCGGCCGCCGACTGGCGGCCGCGGCGCGTGGTGCAGGAGTCGGGCGCGTTCGTCCTGCCGATCGGGCCGAAGTTCTCGGGGGTGGCCGAGTCGGTCCACTTCCAGCTCGAGACCGTGGGCGAGGACGTCATCCGCTCCTGGACGCGGCTCTTTTACAAGTGGCGCGCGGTCGAGAAGCTCGCCGAAGGAAAGCGGGTCGAAGACGCGCTGCTCCTCGCCGAGCGCTTCGCCGCCACGACCGCGTTCGCCCACGGCCTCGCGTTCTGCCAGGCGGTCGAGGCGATCGCCCGCGCGAGCGTCCCCCCGCGCGCGCGCGTGCTGCGCGTGTTTCTCGCGGAGCTCGAGCGCCTGCGCCAGCACGCCGGGGCGATCCAGGAAATCTGCGAATCCACCGCACTGGTCGTCGCCAACAGCCAGGCGGGATTGCTCGAGGAGGACTTGCTGCGCGCCTCGGGCGAGCTGACCGGGCACCGGTATCTCTTCGGCTTGCTCGCGCCCGGCGGGCTCGCGACCGACCTCGCGACCGAGGCGTGCCGCGAGGCGCTCGGCGAGGCGCAGGGTGTCGTCGCGCGGCTCGACGCGCTCGAGCGGCGGCTCAAGGTCTCGAGCAGCTTCCTCGACCGGATCGAGGAAGTCGGGGTCATCTTTCCGAGGACCGCCAGGGCGTACAGCCTGGTCGGCCCGGTCGCGCGGGCATCGAACCTCGCGCGCGACCTGCGGCGCGCGCAGCCCTACCTCGGCTACGAGTCGTTCGAGTTCGACGTGCCGAGCGAGCAGGAGGGCGACGGCTACGCGCGGCTGCGCGTGCTCTTCGCCGAGGCTCGCCAGTCGCTGCGCATCATGGAGCAGGCGGCCGCCGCGTTGCGCGAGGGCGCGGTCCAGGCGCCGGTCGCGCTCGTCGCGGGCGCCGCGCTCGGCTGGGTCGAGGCGCCGCGCGGCGCCACCTTCCACTGGGTGAGGCTGGACGATCAGGCCCGGGTCGCGCGCTATCGCGCGGTCACCCCGTCGTTCACGAACTGGCACAGCTTCCACCTCGGCGCCGAGCGGTTCGCCTTCCAGGATTTCCCGATCATCCTCTCGACCTTCGACCTCTCGGCGGCGGAGAACGACCGCTGAGGACAACGCCTCGGAGCGCACATGAAATGGGTCGCTAGCGGATTACGGACCGGCATCAAGACCACCGCGTATCCCCGGGGCGCGGAAAACGCCCCCGGCGTGACGCCCGGCCTGCCGCTCGGCGCCGCGCTCGGCGAGCACGCGGCGACACTCGCCGAGCGCTGCCCGACCCACGCGCTCGCGCACGCGCAGGGCAAGATCTCGGTCGACTACCGGCGTTGCGTCCACTGCTACCGCTGCGCGCGCGGCGTGCCGCAGCCGCTCGCCTGGAAGCCGGGCTACGAATGGGCGGGCTCGCGCGGCGGCAACGAGCTCGGTGCGCCGTTTGCCCGCTCGATCCACGTTCTGGTGGTCGACGCGGGCGACTGCGGCGCGTGCCTCAACGAGGTGCGGCAGCTCAACAATCCCTACTACAACATGCACCGGCTGGGATTCTTCATCACGCCCACGCCGCGCCACGCCGACGTGCTGCTCGTCGTCGGCCCGGTCACCGACCACATGCGCGCGGCGCTCAAGAAGATCTACGACGCGATGCCGACCCCGAAGCGCGTCGTCGCGGTCGGCGCGTGCGCGCTCTCGGGCGGCGTGTTCGCCGAGAGCTTCGTGTGCGGGAAGGGCGTGGCCGAGCTGCTTCCGGTCGACGTCGAGGTGCCCGGCAATCCGCCGCCGCCGCTCGCGATCCTGCACGGCCTGCTCGTCGCGGTCGGGCGGGCGGCCCCGGCGGCGCTCGCTTCCTCGGGATCATGATGGAAGCGCTCCTCGCTCTCGTCTTCGCGGCCTGCGCCGCAGGGATCTTGCTCGGCCTCGCGCTGCGTCCCGCGCAGCAGGGCGACGCGCTGGGGTGGCTCGGCTGCATCGCCGCGGCCGCGGCCGCCGCGGCGGGCGCCACGGCGCTCGTGACCGGCGGCGGGTTCAGCCTCGCGCTGTGGAGCCTTCCAGGGCTGACGACGCTAACGCTGCGCCTGGATCCGCTTTCGGCGGCGTTCGTGCTCGTGACCGGGCTCGTTCTCTTTCCGGCTTCGATCTACGCAGCCGGCGAGCTGCGCGCCGGCGCGCTCTCCGGGCGCGAGCGCTCGTTCACGGTGATGCTGCTCGCGCTCTACGCCTCGATCGTGCTGATCCTGATCGCGGGCGACGCGGTGCTCTTCCTGCTCGCCTGGGAGGTCATGTCGATCCTGTGCTACCTGCTCGTGCTCTCCGGGCGCAGCGGCGAGCGCCTCGGATCCGCGTATCTGCTGCTCGCCATGGGCGAAGCGGGGACGCTCGCGGCCGCGCTCGGCTTCCTGCTGCTCGCGCTCGGGGCGAGCACGGTGGACTTCGGCGCGCTGCGCGCCGGCGCCGCGACGCTCGGCGAGGGCGAGCGCTGGGCCGTGTTCCTGCTCACCTTCTTCGGCTTCGGCGTGAAGGCGGGCCTGGTTCCGGTGAACTCCTGGCTGCAGCGCGCCTACGCCGCCGCGCCGCGCGCGTTCGCGCCGGTGCTCGCCGGCGCGACGCTGAACCTCGGCCTCTACGGCATCCTGCGCGTGAACGCGGATTTGCTGCCC
>JAKALD010000337.1 GCA_021813275.1 Pseudomonadota bacterium
GTCGGCGTCGATCACGCCGCGCACGAACCGCAGGTATGCCGGCATCATGTGCTCGGCGTCGTCCATGATGAACACGCGCCGCACGTACAGCCGCACCCCGTGGCGCGGGCGCCGCTCCCAGAGGTCGAACGGCGCGCGCGCCGGCAGGTAGAGCAGCTGCGTGTAGCTTTGCCGCCCCTCGACCTTGGCGTGCGCCCAGGCGAGCGGCGGCTCCGGGTCGTGCGCGACGTGTGTGTAGAGCTCGCGGTACTGCTCCTCGCTGATCTCGGACTTCGGGCGCGCCCACAGCGCGCTCGCCTGGTTGAGCGTCTCCTCCTTGCCCGGCATGAACTCCTTCGTCACCGGGTCGACCTTCGACTCGCCCGCGAGCACGATCGGCAGGCCGATGTGGTCGGAGTACTTGCGCACGATCTCGCGCACGCGCCAGGCCTCGAGCAGCTCGTCCTCGCCCTCGCGCAGGTGCAGCGTCACCTCGGTGCCGCGCTCGCGCCGCGCCGCGTGCTCGATCGTGAACTCGCCCGCTCCGTCGGACTCCCAGCGCACGCCCGCCTCGGGCGGCTGGCCGGCGCGCCGCGTCGCGAGCGTCACGCGGTCGGCGACGATGAACGAGGAATAGAAGCCGACGCCGAACTGGCCGATCAGGCGCGCGTCCTGCTGCTTGCCGCTCAGCCGCTCGAGGAACTCGCGCGTGCCCGATCTTGCGATCGTGCCGATGTTCGCGACCACCTCGTCGCGCGACATGCCGATGCCGTTGTCCGCGACGCTGATCGTGCGCGCCTGCTTGTCGATCCGGATGCGGATCTTCAGTTCCGGTTCCGCTTCGTAGAGCGCGTTGTCCGAGAGCGCCTCGAAGCGCAGCTTGTCCGCCGCGTCGGAGGCGTTCGAGATCAGCTCGCGCAGGAAGATCTCCTTGTTGCTGTACAGCGAGTGGATCATCAGCTTGAGGAGCTGCTTCACCTCGGCCTGGAAGCCGAGCGTTTCCTTGGCGCTCGCCTGCGTCATCTTGGGGGTCTCCGGTTGATCGGCCGCCGCCGACGGTGGGGACGCCGCCGGCGGTTTTCAAGGGGCGCGGCCCGCGCCGCCGCGGCCTAGCGCCGCTCTCTCAGCAGGTCGCGGATTTCCTCGAGCAGCGCCTCCTGGCGCGGCGGCGCGGCGGGCGCGGGCGGCGCCGCGCGCTTGAGCCGCTGCATCAGCTTCACGGCGACGAAGATCGCCCAGGCGATGATCAGGAAGTCGACGCAGCTCTGGATGAACTTGCCGTAGCCGACCGTCGCGGCGCCGATCTTGAGCGACAGGCCGCTGAAGTCCAGCCCGCCGATCAGGATCCCGATGAGCGGCATGATCACGTCGCCGACGAGCGACGACACGATCTTGCCGAAGGCGCCCCCGATGACCACCGCGACCGCGAGGTCGACGACGTTGCCCTTCATGGCGAATTCCTTGAACTCGCTGGCGAGGCTCATGCGCTGCGCTCCTTCGGGGGATCAGTCGATCGGCAGGTACCGCACCTCGAGGATTTCCAGCTCCTCGACGCCGCTCGGGCTGCGCAGCGTGACGAAATCGCCCGCGCGGGCCTTGAGCAGCGCCTTGGCGATCGGCGAGACCCACGACACCCTGCCCTTCGCCGGATCGACCTCGTCGATGCCGACAATCGTGATCGTGCGGTCCCCGCCCGCGCGCGAGCGCACGCCGACCGTGGCGCCGAAGAACACCTGCTCGGTGTCGCGCCCGGCGGCGTCGACGACCTCGGCCGCTTCCAGCCGCTTGATGAGGAAGCGCACGCGCCGGTCGATCTCGCGCAGCCGGCGCTTGCCGTAGATGTAGTCGCCGTTCTCGGAGCGATCGCCGTTGGACGCCGCCCACGCGACGATGCTCACGACCTGCGGCCGCTCGACCTCGACCAGGCGCTTGAGCTCGGCGCGCAGGCGCGCGTAGCCCGCCGGCGAGACGTAATTCCTCTGGGCAGGCGGCGCGGCGGCGGTCTCGGGCGCCTCTTCGACCGCGTCCTCGGGCTCGCGCAGGAAGGCTTTCGACATGGCTCGCAAGGGGTGGCAGGGGTTGCCGCCGGCAATTCTACACTCGCGCGCCGCCCCAACTCGGCGCGGCCGGCGCGACTTGCCAGCCCGTGGCGCCTTACTCACAATGCGGCTTCCTGCGGCCAACAACGAGAAGCGCCCGATGGCGCGCGACAAGGACGACCTGCTCGGCAAGATCCGCTTCCGCGAATGGGCGCTGATGACGCTCATCGCGATCTCCGCGGTGCTCGCCAACCTGCCGCGCGCGTACACCGAGGAGGTGCTGGGGATCAACCACGGCGTGCTCGTGGCGGTGCTCGGCTGCGCGGTGATCGTCAGCCTGTTCCTGTACCTGCGCTTCTTCCTGTTCCTGGCGGTGGTGCTGCTCACCGCGGGCGCCAACATGCCCGAGCAGATCGCCGAGGGCCTGCACATCTCGAAGGTCCCGCTGGTGCTCGCGCTGGTGGCGATGGTCGGGATCTCGCTCATCAACTCGGTGGTGCGGATGCTGCCCACAGGGCTCGAGCCCAAGCCGAAGGAGAAGAGCCCGGAGGGCGTCCGCGCGATGTTCTACGCGATCGAGAAGAGCAACGTCGACTACGCGCGCAAGGTGCTCGCGATGAACTTCGATCCCAACCTGCACCACGACAACGGCTACACGCCGCTCGCCTACGCGGCGATCCAGGGCAATGCGCCGCTGGTCGAGTTGTTCCTGCGCCGCGGCGCCGATCCGGCGCTCGCCTCGAAGGACGGGGACACGCCGGTGGAGCTCGCGCTGCGCTTCGGGCACGCCGAGGTGGCCGACATCCTGCGCCGGGCACGCCAGGACCAGGACGCCCGCCAGGGCGGCGCCCAACCCGCGCCGCGCACCGCGGGCTGAGCGCGCCCGGCTGGTCTCCGAACGGCCGGGGCTGTACAATTATCCAGTACGACGGCTAGCGGCTGTGCGCCGCGGCACCCACCGCATCTAGGGCCCGGCCGGGCGGCGCTCCGGTCGCCGAACCCTCCCCGGAATCAAGCGGATATCGGTCGCTTCGCGGCTTGGGAAAGCGTTTCATCCACAGGTGCTCCACAGCCTATTTAGTGCCCGCGCGCAACGGAAAAAGCGCTTGTCATTTCAATGTATTAGGCGGAACATTTGATCTGAATTACCAATTCCTCAGAGGCCCTTCAAACAGCGCATGCGCGGGATTATCCTGCCTGCTCCCTCAACCCAGAACCGGACGAGAACAAGGATGAACACCGACCAAACCGGCACCGAAGCCACGCTGCGCGCGCGCGCCGAGCTCGCCGCGCAGGAGATTTCGCGGGAGACCCTGATCGAGAAG
>JAKALD010000074.1 GCA_021813275.1 Pseudomonadota bacterium
CCGACACCGATTCGGAAGTAAACAAAAAGCTCGACATTCCCGCTCCTCCTTGAGCAACGCAGCGATTGCGCCGGCTTGCGCGCGATCTCAGTCGCGGCGCCGCACGATGGTGAACGACTCGTCCCAGAACCACAGCCCGCCGTGCCTGCGCAGCACGTCGTGCGTGACGTCCAGATACTTGCGGCTGCCGAGCACGGGCTCCAAGCGCGCGTCCTCGATCTGGCCGACGTAGATCGCCGCGTTCCACGCGGCGAACACGGTGGAGGTGCCGATCGTCTCGTCCACCTCCGAGGGCAGCGTGTGCATCGCGTAGCGAAAGAGCGCGCGCTCGTCGGGTTGGCCGTTGAACTTGAGCCCGCGCGCCTCGGCCCCGAGCGCCTCGCGGGTGGCCTTGAACATCTGGTGGCGGTCGTGCACGAACGGGTTCTCGCCCGGCCAGACCGCCTGGATGATCTCCTGGCCCGGATCGCCGCCGTGCGAGTGCACCGCCACCAGCCGTCCGCCCGGCGCGAGGCTCCTGGCGAGCGGCGCCATGACCTTGGAGGCCTTGAACTCGAGCGGCGCGCGCAGCCGGTAGGGCTGCGAAGCGATCACCAGGTCGAAGTCGGCGTGCGGCGCGCCGCGCTGCGGCAGCACCGGGGTCAGCTGGAACTTGTGGTCCTCGCGATACAGCACCAGGACGGTGGGGCGCACGTAGGTCGGATTGCCGCTCGCCTTGCTCACCGCCACGCGCCAGTTCTCGGCGAGGAACGGCTGCAGCGCCGCGATCTGCGCCTCGAAGTCGCACGACGTCGTGCCCGACAGCGCGACCTCGTGCCAGGTGAGCGACGAGGCCGCCGCGATCGAGTGCGGCGTCAGCCAGGGCGCCTCCTTGTAGAACAGGTTCGTCAGCACGAGCACGGTCGCGGGATGCTCGAAGAAGCGGTCCGGGAGCTTATCGAGCGTGAGCCGCACGTCCTCGAGGCTGATCTCCTTGCCCACGATGTAGAACGGCAGCGTCGGGAAGCGCTGGTGCATCCAGCGCATCACGCGCGTGAGCACGGTGCCGTCTCCCACGCCGGCATCGAACACCCGCAGCGCCGGCGGCGTCGGGCGCAGGCTCGGCAGGTCCTGCGCGATGCGGTCGGCGACCGCCGATTTCTCGGCGCAGGTGTTCACGAACAGCAGGTACTTCTGCCGGTTGTCGTAGAACCGGAAGTTCCGTTCCGGTGCCCGGCCCTGCGCGTCGGCGGGCGTGCCCGCCGACGCGGCGCCCCCGAGGACCGCCTTAACCGTGCTTGCCGCTTCCATCGCGCCTCCTACGCCTGGCCACGCCCGGAATCAGACCGGGATCTTCAGAGCGAGCCGCGAGGTGATGACCCCGGTGCTCAGCCCGATCGTGCGCAGCCCGCCGAAGAAGCGCGCGTGCTCGATCTTGCAGCAGCGGTCCATGACCACCTCGAGGCCCGCCTCGCGCGCGATCCTCGCGCCCTCCTCGCTGATCACGCCGAGCTGCATCCAGAGCACCTTGGCGCCGATCTTCACCGCCTGGCGCGCGATCTCCGGGACCTCGGCCGCCGGGCGGAACACGTCGATGATGTCGACCGGCTGGTCGATCTCGTCGACGCGCCCGTAAACGCGCTCACCGAGGATCGTCTTGCCGGCCTGCGACGGATTGACCGGAATGATCTTGTAGCCGTTCGCGGCGAGATAGATGCCGGCAAAGGCGCTCGGGTTGTACTCGTTCGACGACAGGCCGACCATGGCGATGGTGCGGTAGCTCGTCAGGATGCGGAGCCGGTCATAGGCGGTTCCGCCGAATTGGGTGCGATCCCCTACGGCCATGTTTTCCTCCCTCTATCTCTGGTACGGCGCGCCGAACGCCTTGCTGAGCAGGCTGTGACCCGAGGGCTCGTCGGGGCCGGCCATGGCGAGCGCCGGCGTCACCGGCGCCGCCTGCTGCGATTTCTCGAGCGCCTGGCCCAGGTCCCACAGGATGTCGTCGATGTCCTCGATGCCGATCGAGATGCGGATCATGTCGGGGCCGATGCCGCAGGCGGTGAGCTCCTCGTCGGTGAGCTGCTGGTGCGTGGTCGAGGCCGGATGGATGATCAGGCTCTTGCAGTCGCCCACGTTCGCCAGGTGGGAGAACAGCTGCACGTTCTCGATCAGCTTCTTGCCCGCCTCGCGGCCGCCCTTGATGCCGAAGGTGAAGATCGCCCCGGGCCCCTTGGGGAGGTACTTCTGGCACAGCTTGTAGTAGGGGCTGTCCGGCAGGCCGGGGTAGTTCACCCAGGTGACCGCCTTGTGCTTCTTGAGGAACTCGGCGACCTGGCGCGCGTTGGCGACGTGGCGCTCCATGCGCACGTGCAGGGTCTCGAGGCCCTGCAGCAGCAGAAAGGCGTTGAACGGGGTCTGGCACGAGCCGTAGTCCCGGAGCATCTCGCCGCGCGCCTTCAGCAGCCAGCCGAAGTCCCCGAAGTACTCGAAGAAGCGCAGGTTGTGGTAGCCCTTGGAGGGCTCGGTCATGCCGGGGAACTTGCCGTTGTCCCAGGGGAAACGGCCGGCGTCGATGATCACGCCGCCCATCGTGGTGCCGTGCCCGCAGATGAACTTGGTGGCCGAGTGAAGGACGATGTCCGCGCCCCAGTCGAGCGGCCGGCAGCAGTACGGGCTGGGGAAGGTGTTGTCGACGACGAGCGGAATGCCGTTCTCGTGCGCGATGGCGGCCACCGCCTCGATGTCCAGGACGTCGATCTTGGGATTGCCGAGCGTCTCGGCGAATATGCACTTGGTCTTGGGCGTGATCGCGCGGCGGATGGCGGCGTGGTCGCTGATGTTCACGAACACCGGGTTGATGCCGACCTTGCGGAACGTCACGTCGAACTGGTTGACTGTGCCGCCGTACAGCGTCGTGGACGCGATGAACTCGTCGCCCGCGCCCATGAGCGAGAACAGCGCGATGTGCTGCGCGGCCTGGCCCGAGGCGGTCGCCACCGCGCCGATGCCGTTCTCGAGGGCGGCGATGCGCTCCTCGAAGACCGCGACGGTCGGATTCATGATCCGCGAGTAGATGTTGCCGAAGCGCTGCAGGGCGAAGAGGTTCGCCGCCTGGTCCGTGTCCTCGAAGATGTAGGCGCTCGTCTGGTAGATCGGCACCGCCCTGGAGCCGGTGACCGGGTCAGGGCGCTGCCCTGCGTGAACCGCCAGCGTGCCGAAGGTGAACTGCTTCTCCTTAGCCATGACCCCTCTCGTTCGTGGTTGCCATCCGGGCTCGCTCGCCGGGCGGGATCTGCAAGCCCCGATCGGCCGCGGCGCGCCCCGCGGATGCAGGCGGTGCGCGCCGGGCCGATGCCCGACGCACGATTTATACCGGCGCGCAGGACGCGCAGAAATCCGGACGATTCCCGGTGCGCAAGGGGATTTCCACCAGCCGGCCCCGGAAACCTACCCGGGGCGGTGCCGCGCTCAGGCGCGCCCGGGCGCGGCGCGGCGCATGTCGAGCACCGCTTTCACCAGATGCGGCAGCGTGGCCGCCGCCATCTTGGCCATCACGTTGGCGCGATAGGTCTCGACGGTCTTGGCGGACAGCCCGAGCACGCGCGCGATTTCCTTGTTGGTCCGCCCCTCGATCAGCTGATCGAGCACTTCGCGCTCGCGCGCGCTGAGCGAGGCGTAGCGCGCGGCCGCGTCGGCGTGGGCGGCCACCTCGCGCCGGCGCTCCACGTCGAGCGCGATCGCGCGCTGCACGAGATCGAGCATGCGCTGATCGTCGAAGGGCTTCTCCACGAAGTCGATGGCGCCCTTCTGCAGGGCGCGCACCGCGGTCTGCACGCCGCCGTGCCCCGTGATGAAGATGATCGGCAGCGCGATGCCGCGGGCGATCAGCTCCTCCTGGAGAGTGAGGCCGCTCATCGCCGGCATGCGTACGTCGAGCACCAGGCAGCCGGGGCGCCCCGCGCGGTAGCTCGCCAGGAACTGGGCCGCGCTCGCGAAGGTCTCCACCTTCAGCCCGACGGGCTCGATCAGCCAGCGCAGCGAGTCCGCCACCACGGTCTCATCGTCGACGATGAAGACCGTCGGCTGCTCGGGCGCGGCCTCAGCCGGCGCGGGCGCCCGGGAGGGAGAAGACGAACGTTGTGCCAAGTCCGGATGTCCTTTCGACCCAGATCCTGCCGCCGTGCGCCTCGACGATCGAGCGGGTGATCGCGAGGCCCATGCCGAGCCCGTCGGGCTTGGTGGTGAAGAACGGCTCGAACACGTCGCCGTTCTCGCTCGAGGGCAGCCCCGGTCCGGTGTCGCTCACCGCCACTTCCACGCCGCCGTTGCCGTCGCCGCGCGTGACGATCGCGAGCTCCCTGTCGCGGTCCGCGGCGCCCGCCATCGCCTCGATCGCGTTGCGCGCGAGGTTGAGCATCACCTGCTCGATCTCGATGGGCACGATCTCGACCGGCGGCAGGCCCTCGCCGACCGTCACCGTCGATCGCACCCCGTGCTGGCGCAGCTCCGCCTGCATGAAGCTCATCACGCCGCGCACGATCGCCCCGACTTCGCGCGTCTCGCGTTGCGTCGGCTGCTTGCTCAGGAAGTTGCGGATGTTGCGGATGATGCTCGCGGCGCGCTCGGCCTCCGCCGACGCGATCGCAAGCGAATCGATGACTTCCTCCACCGAGCCCTGGGAGGCCTGCAGGCGCCGGATCGCCCCGCGCGAATAGTTCACGATCGCCGTCAGCGGCTGGTTCAGTTCGTGCGCGATGCTGGTCGCCATCTCGCCCATGGACAGCGCGCGCAGCATGCGCGCTAGGGCGGCGCGGTGCTGGCGCTCGTTTTCCTCGGCGTGCTTGCGGTCGGTGACGTCGCGCGTGACCGCGAGCATCGCGGAGATGGTGCCGTCGGGCTCGCGCAGCGGCACGGCATGCGTCTCCATCCAGCGCTGCGTTCCCCTCAGCCCGACCAGCCGGAACTCCAGGGTCGCGGGCTCGCCCTGGAACACGCGCTTCGTCATCTCCGCGTATTTCCCGCGGTGCTCGCGCGCGATGTAGCCGTAAGCGGCCTTGCCGACGATGTCTTCGCGGCACCTGGCGTCGATAATCGCGAGCCCCGCCGGGTTCATGTCGAGAATCGTTCCGTCGGCCGCCTGGATCTTCACGCATTCCGGCTCGGTCTCGATGATCATCTTGAGCCGCTGCTTCTGGTCGGTAGCGGTGCGCTCGATCGCGCGGCGCGCCGTCACTTCGCGCTCCAGCGCCGCCTCGGCTTCGTGCAGCCGGGTTTTCAGCGCCGCGACCCGCAGCGCCGCCCACACGGCGAGCACCGCGGCGCCGAGCGCCAGTCCGTAGGGCGCCGCGACCGGCGTCACGAGCGCCGATGCGCCGCCGATCGCGATCGGAATCGCCAGGCCCATCCATGGGTCGCGCAGAGATCTGGCCGCCACTGGCATCCTCCCCATCCGATAGTCAGCCCCCAATCGTCCCCAAGCAGACAACGGGGATGCATCGTGGGTCAATACGGGACATCCCCTTGGCGCCCCGGGAACATACCTCAGTTGTAGGCGCGAAACCGCTCCGCTAGCATTAATCGGGGTCTCCTTCGATCGAGCGGCGCGGGTGACCCGGCGCGCGGAGTCCGGCGCTGCATGCGGCGCGGCGCCGTCTGATCCGACGCAACGGATGATATTGTAGATTCTTGGAGGCCGATCCACAGTCTACGCAGTTCAAGAATTAGTCCGCTGTATGCACACATAAGATGGGCGGGGCGGCACGGCGCCGCGCGGATGCTGGAGCGCGCGACGACGACGAGGGATCGACGCGGGCCGGATCCGGGCTTGAGAAACGCGAGAAGCGCGCGGCGCGCGACCCCAAGCAAGCACCCGAGCGCCTTACACGTACGGACACCTCGGAGGAGGAGGCAAGATGCGCATTCACGACGAGCTGGATGACCTGATCGGGGATCTGGTCAAGGGAAGCGTCACCAGGCGGACCTTCATCAAGCAGGCGCTCGGGCTGGGCCTCACGACCTCCAGCCTGACCGCGTTCCTGTCCTCGCTGGCCGCGCCCGAAGCGGCGCTCGCGGCCGCTCCGGCGGAGGGCGCGCCGGTCGACGTCACGGTCGGCTTCTTCCCCTCCTGGGAGGGCGGCACCTCCGGGGTCGTGGTGAAGCACCGCGAGCTGTGGAAGAAGTACCTCCCCAAGGGAAGCAGCGTCAGCTGGGACGCGCAGATCGTCGGCCCCCCCATCGTCGCGAATCTGCTCGCGAACAAGAACCAGATCGGCTACCTGGGCGACACGCCTGCGATCGTCTCGACCACGAAGCGCGACATCGCCGATATCCGCATGGTCGAGTGCACCCTGTTCTCGCGCACCGGGCAGATGTGCGGCTTCATCCTGGTTCCGGCGAGCGCGCCCGAGTTCAAGGACTTTCACGAATTCCTGCGGTGGCTGGAGGGCAAGAGCATCGGCGTCTCGGGCAAGGGCTCGTGCGGCGACCGCATGGTGAGCGCGCTGCTGGGCAAGACGGGCGTCAAGGCCAATGTTCAGTACCTCGATCCCACGATCATCAAGACTTCGCTCATGGCGAAGAAGGTGGACGCCGTCCAGGCTTTCCAGCCGCACGTGTCGCAGATCGTGGACCAGAAGATCGGCAGGATCGTTGCCACGGGCTCCATCTGGGGCGTCGAGGACGCGTCCTTCATCATCATGCGGAAGGATTTCATCGACAGGAATTACGGGGCGGCCAAGGGCTGGGTCAAGGCGGACCTCGAGGCGCTGCGCTTCATGCTGACCAACCCCTACGAGACCGTGCAGTACCTCGGCCAGGAGCTGCCCGGCTTCACCACGCTCACGCTGTGGAAATCGATCTACGGCGAGTACGATCCCAAGGTCGGGGGGAAGCCCGACAACACGATCGCCCAGGGCGGGTTCGATGCGAGCCTCATGAGCTTCATCGACTTCAACGTCAAGTTCCTCAAGGAGCGGGACGTGATCAAGGTCGACAAGCTGCCCGAGGGCGCCGCCTACGCGAATCTGGTCACTGAGGCGGCGAGCGAGCTGGGCCTCAAGCTGCCGCTGGGAACGATCAGGGGACAGCCGGTCAGCGCCTTCAAGCGCTAGGCCGTGGCGCAATCCAGCTCACTGGGGCGCCGGCTCGCGCGGGCCGCGACCGACGCCGCCTTCTGGCGCGGCCTGCTCGGGCTGACCCTGTTCTTCCTGGCGTGGTACGTCCTGACGGCGGTGCTGAAGCTGCCGCGGTTCGAGAAGATCCCCGATCCGCTCGCGGTGCTCGTCGACTGGCTCAACCCGCACGCCACGCGCTCGCTGTTCACCGCGCCCTACTACGTCGACATCCTCTACAGCGTCGCGCGCACCTACGTCGCCTTCCTCGCGGCGGTCGTGTTCGGCGTGGGCCTGGGCCTGTTCATGGGCTGGAGCACCCTGCTCTTCAATTTCACGTTCCCGCTGGTCGAGGTCTTCCGGCCCATTCCGCCGCTCAGCTGGATTCCGCTCGCCATCATCGTGCTGCCGGGCATCGAGCTGCCGGTGGTCTACGTCACCTTCATCGCCGCCTTCTTCGCGACCGTCATCAACACGATCCTGGGCGTGCACTCGATCGACCGAAAGTATTTCCTCGCGGCCAGGTGCCTGGGCGCGCGGCCGCTCGACGTCCTGCGCGACGTCGTGGTGCCCGGCGCGCTGCCCTTCATCTTCACGGGGCTGCAGATCGCGATGGGCCTCGCGTGGATGTCGCTCGTCGCCGGGGAGATCATCGCCGGGCAGCGGGGCCTGGGCTACTACATCTACCAGGCGGCCTCGCTCTACCAGTACGACCAGGTGGTGATGTACATGTTCACGCTGGGCTTCCTCGGGTTCGTGAGCAGCGTGCTCATCCGCCGGGTCGGCCAGCGCATGATGGCGTGGGAAGAGGCCCGCAGGAAGTCGAAGGGCTGACCGGACCGACATGAGCGGAATTCCGCAGGCGGCGAAGGGCGACATCTCGATCCGGGGCGTGTCGAAGGTCTACGACCCGTCGGGTGCGCGCGTGACGGCGATCGAGCAGTGCTCGTTCGACGTCGCCGCGGGCCAGTTCGCGGTCGTCGTCGGGCCCTCGGGCTGCGGCAAGACCACGCTGCTCAACGCCATCGCGGGCTTCGACACCATCAGCGCGGGCGAGATCCTGCTCGACGGGGAGGTCATCGCGTCGGCGAACAAGCAGATCCGCCCGGGCTCCGACCGTGTGGTCGTGTTCCAGAACGGCGCGCTCTTCCCGTGGAGGACGATGATGGAGAACATCGTCTACGGGCCGGTCCGCCAGAAGACGATGAGCCGGCCGGAGGCGGAGCGCATCGCGCGCGAGCTGCTCCGCCGGGTCGGCCTCGAGGGCGTGCAGGACAAGTACCCGGGCGAGCTGTCCTCTGGCGTGCAGCGCAGGGGCGAGATCCTGCGCGCCCTCATCAACCAGCCGACCGTCATGCTGCTCGACGAGCCGTTCCGGGCGCTCGACGCGGTGGCGAAGAGCGTCATGCACGAGTTCGTGCTGGAGCTGTTCGACTTCAGCCCGCGCACGATGTTCTTCATCACCCACGACCTGGACGAGGCGATCCTGCTCGCGGACAAGGTGATCGTCATGACGACCCGGCCCGCGCGCGTCAAGACCGTGATCGAGGTCGGCCTGCCGCGTCCGCGCAGCGCGAACGTCACCGGCGCCGCGCGCTACCGCGAGCTCAAGCAGAGCCTGCTCGAGGTCGTGCACGAGGAAGCGCTCAAGGCGTTCCAGGCGGGCGAACGGGAGATGGCGTGACATGAGCTCGACGGCGCTGGAGCTGAAGCGCTCGGGAAGGGCGCTGCGCATCTCGGCCTACGTCCGCGGCATCCTGAGCCTGAAGACGCTGCAGGGCGTCTCGACGCTCGTGGCGTTCGTGGCGTTGTGGCAGGCGGCGGTGTCGCTGAAGGTGCCGTACCTCTCGAACCTGCCCTACCCGGCCGACGTGTGGAAGAGCTTCACGGACACGGTCGTCACCCGCGCCTACTGGATCAGCTGGGCGGTGAGCCTCGAGCGGATCTTCGTCAGCTTCCTCGTCGCCCAGGTGCTCGGCATTCCGCTCGGTCTGCTGATGGGCATCAGCAGGAAGTCCAAGGATATCCTCTTCCCGGTCTTCGAGATCGTGCGACCGATCCCGCCGATCGCATGGATTCCGCTCGCCATCCTGTTCTGGCCGACCGAGGAGCTCTCGATCTACGCGCTGACGTTCATCGGCCCGTTCTTCGTGATCGTGCTGAACGTGATGCAGGGCGTGGCGAACATCGACGTGTCGCTCAAGCGGGCGGCGCTGTCCCTCGGCGCCAAACCCGGCGACATCTTCTGGAAGATCATGCTGCCGGGCGCGCTGCCCTCGATCCTCACCGGAATGACCGTCGGCATCGGGGTCGCGTGGAACGTGCTGATCGCCGCGGAGATGATCGCCGGCCACGTGGGGCTGGGCAGGATGACGTGGGAGGCCTACACGAACGGCAACATTCCGCTCATCATGGTGGGCATGGCGAGCATCGGCGTGGCGGGCTACCTGTGCAGCGGTGTGGTGCGCATCGTCGGCCAGAGCTGCATGCCCTGGAGAAGGCGGTCCTGATGTCCGCGGCCGTCGCCACCGGGATCGCCGCCGCCCAGCCCGCCCGGCTGGTCGACGTGGACGGCGTGACCAAGTGCTTCGGCACGGAGGACGACCGCCAGATCTGCCTGGAGAGCTGCTCCTTCGGCATTCCGCGAGGCAAGCTGACCGTGCTCATGGGGCCGTCCGGCTGCGGCAAGACCACCCTGATCAACCTGATCGCCGGCTACGAGCTCCCCGACCGCGGCTCGGTCCGCCTCGAGGGCGCGCCGGTCGCCGGCCCCGGCTCGGACCGCCTGGTCGTGTTCCAGGAGACCACGCTCTTTCCCTGGATGACCGTGTACGGCAACGTGGCGTTCGGCTGCAAGGTGAAGCGCCTGTCGCAGGCCGCGATCCGCGAGAAGGCCGAGCGCATCCTCGCCAAGGTCGGCCTATACGCGTTCCGGGACAAGTACCCTTCGCAGCTCTCCGGCGGCATGCAGCGCCGCACCGAGCTGGCGCGCGCCCTCATCAACGACCCCAAGCTCATGATCCTGGACGAGCCCTTCCGCGGGCTCGACGCCATGACCCGCGAGCTGATGCAGGAGTTCTACCTCAAGCTCTTCGAGGAGACGTGCCTCACGACGCTGTTCGTCACTCACGAGCTCGAAGAGGCGATCTTCATGGCCGACCGCCTCGTGCTGCTCACCTACAAGCCGGGACAGGTGAAGGAGATCCTGGATGTCGACCTGCCGCGGCCGCGGCACTTCAGCATGTTCGCGAGCAAGCGCTTCTTCGAGCTGCACGACCACGCCATGAGCCTACTCGTGGAGGAGTCGAAGAAGGCGTTCGCCGCCGGATGCACCTCAGCGTTCGACCAGATCGCCGGCGCGCGTCCGCCCGCCGGCGGCTAGGCGCGCGCAGCGCGCCGCCTCAGGCGATCGGCATGTAGGCGTAGCCGCGGTTCTGCAGGCCCACGGGATTCACGAACACGTTGTGCTCGATCGCGACGCAGTCGATGACGTTGTCCGGCGCGATCGCGCAGCGGTCCATCGCGATGCGGCGCACCTCGATGCGGCCGCCGAGCGCCGCGAAGCGCCGCATGAGCTCGTGCGCGGCGAAGAAGTCCGGCGTCTCGGGGTCCTTGAACTTGGTGCCGGCGAGGCTGCGCGCCGCGAACTGAGTCGAGGCGCTGTGCAGCAGGACGACGAAGTCGGTCGCGATGTTCTGCCGCTTGAACCGCTCCGCGGCGTCGATGATCAGCTCGAGGCGGTCGCGGAAGCGGCGCGCGTCGCCGGCGGTGAAGTCCCACACCGCCTGCGCGCATTCCAGCCCGGCGCAGTCCTCGACCAGCGTCGGCGTTTGTTCTTCGATTCGCATCGGTCCCCCGCCCTCCTCGCGCACAGCGCGCCCCCGTCGGTCAATATACCATGCAGGTCTGATTTTTCGCGCGTGCGCCGCGCGCGCTTCACGAGGCTCGAGCCCATCGGGAGAGCGGCACAGTGACAGCGCAAATCATCGACGGCAACGCGGTGGCGGCGAAGGTGCGCGACGGCTACAAAGCCCGCGTCGAGCGCCTGCTGCGCCAGGGCATCACGCCGGGCCTGGCGGTCGTGATGGTGGGTGACAACCCGGCCTCGGAGGTCTACGTCGGCAACAAGGTGCGGGCGTGCCGCAAGGTCGGCCTGCGCTCGGAGGCGTTTCGCTTCCGGGCCGACGCGCCGCAGGAGGCGGTGCTGGAGCGCATCGCGGCGCTCAACGCCGATGCGTCGATCCACGGCGTGATCGTGCAGCTGCCGCTGCCGCCCGGCTACGACATGCGACGCCTGCTCGAGGCGATCGACCGGAACAAGGACGTCGACGGCTTCCACCTGTACAACGTCGGCGGACTGGTGATCGGCGAGACCGTGTTCCCGCCCTGCACGCCCTACGGCGTTCAGATCCTGCTGGAGCACGTCGGCATCCCGACCGAAGGCCAGAACGTCGTGGTGGTCGGCGCGAGCAACATCGTCGGCAAGCCGATGGCGCTCATGCTGCTGCAGAAGGAGGCCACGGTCGCGATCTGCCACGTGAAGACCCGCGACCTCGCCCAGTTCACCATCCTCGCCGACATCCTCGTGGTGGCCGCCGGCAAGCCCGATCTGATCACCGCCCCGATGGTGAAGCGCGGCGCGGTGGTCATCGACGTCGGCATCAATCGCCTGCCCGACGGACGGCTCGTCGGCGACGTCGACTTCGAGGCGGTGAAGGAAAGGGCTTCGTGGATCACCCCCGTGCCGGGGGGCGTCGGCCCGATGACCGTGACGATGCTTCTGGGCAACACGATTTCCGCGGCGGAGCGCGCCGCCTCCCCGCGATTATGACCGACTTGGCGGCGCGCCCTCGAGCCTTCAGAATGGCTTAAGCGGCGGCCGTCAGGCTTGGGCGGTCGACCCCCAAGGGAGGAATCGCGATGCTGAAAGGGATCATACTGGGCGCCGCTTTGGCGCTCGTCGTCGAGCTGGGCGCGGGCTACGCACTGCTGCGAAGCGGCCTCATCCCGGCTAACGCCGACGCGAAGCCGGGTCCGCTTGAATACTGGATGGCCAAGACGTCGCTTCGCGCCACATTGCGGCGGGACGCGCCCAAGGGGCCGAATCCGGTGCCGCTCACCGACCAGAACCTGCTCGAGGGCGTGCGCCTGTTCGCGCAGAACTGCGCCGTCTGCCACGGCTCCGCCAAGGGGGCCGCTGCGCCGTCGCCGATCGCGAAGGGCCTCTATCAGAAGCCGCCGCAGCTCGCGACCGACGGGGTCGAGGACGATCCGCAGGGCTACTCGTTCTGGAAGATCAAGCACGGCATCCGGCTGACCGCCATGCCGTCGTTCCGCGACACGCTGAGCGACCGCCAGATCTGGACCCTCGCGCTGTTCCTCAACCACATGGACAAGCTGCCGCCCGCGGTGGAGCAGGTCTGGCTCAGCGTGCGGAACTGGCCGCCGGAGACCTTGGGCCGGGCTCAGCAAAGATAGCCGCTGCGGCGCGAAGAGCGGAAGTGTGGATCCGCCGCGCTCGGGAATGCACGGCGGACGGGGCGAGGGTGCTGGCCGGCAGGGCCGCATCCTCCCTTGCCGGCGTCGACCGCGGCCGCCTTGACCGCGGAGCGCCCTTTCGCTTGCAACTCCGTCCAACCTACCCGAACATGGTCCGGACAGTCGTGGACAATGACCGACGAGCCGAATGGACCGCCGGAACCCTGTAACTGCCGGAAACAACTTCCAGACCCGGCGGTCCCCGGTGGATCTTCCGGGCACGACCCCCGTGATGCAGCAGCTTGTTTTCCCAACGAAGAATCGCGCCGTCGGCGCCCGACGTACACCAAGAATTTAGGTCGAGTCCGTGCAAGCGCGGCCAAGCTTGGATTTCAGGTCTTACCACCAAGCCCAGTTCGCATTGGGCCGATGCCGAGCTTCGAATACCGGGTCATGGTCGGGATCATCGAGCCAGCGGCGAAGCTCCCTGGTGTTGAGCGTGCGCAGGCGATGATCGAAGATGCGTCGATACGAGCGCGGCGCAGTGCTCTTCAGCGTCCAGCAAGCGTCCGAGTGAAAGCGGGCGATCGCGCGGCGTCCTTCCTTCGAACGCGGATCGATCCAGAACGGAATCAGGACGCTGTTGACCCAGCGAGAGTCGCGCAGCACCCAGTCATGGTCGTGGCGCTGCCCGCGGCGGCGACAAGTGCGAGACATGACGAAGCCTCCTTTCGGATTAGCTACGTCATGGGTTCGCTCCTTTCCTGAGTGGTTATGGCGTTACGCCGCTTTCAGCACGAAGTCCACGTGCACTGCGTCGAACGGAAATTCGATCTTTCCTTCGGCGGTCTTTCTCAGGACTCCAGCAGCAAGCAATGCATGCACATCACCGTGCACGGCTTTCACGTCGCGCTCAGCGCGGCGCGCCGCTTCGCGGAGCGTCATCGCCCCGCCACCCGCCATGGCTTTGAGCAGCTCCCAGCGCTTGGCCGTCAACACTTTCCAGAGCAAGTCCGCCGAGGCGAAGGAGATGTGCGCACCGCGACGTTTGCCGGAGAACGCATCGAGGGCGCGTTGCTTGACGGCTTGTTGACCAGCGACGGAAAGCGTCACGATCTTCATTTCAACATCTCCTCAGCGTCCTTCCAGAAATCGGCGAGCAACTGCTCGGCGTTCTTGAAGCGATATTCGTGCTCCTTGTCGCCCACATGGCGATGGTCGCCTTTGCCCGCCTCGTTGTCATAGCGCAGTACGCACCCTCCGTCAACGACCAGCGCAAGGCGATACCTGTACTCATGTTCCGAGCCGCGCACCGGCGCCGGTACGCGCCACACCACCAGCTCCACGAACGCCGATTCGCTCAATACATGGCGCTCGTCGAGCAGCGACTCGGCTGGCATGTTGGACATTCTACCAACACTGCCGGTTCCGCTGAAGCAAGATGGTGTTGCGCCGTCTCCTGCGCTGCCGGAAGATGGCGACCGAGCGTCGACAAGTACGAATGAGCCAAGCGCAGCGTCAAAGCACAGTAACTCCCGGAGCGGTCAGCGGAACCGGGCGTCCGTCGCCAGATCTTCCAGGCACCACTGCCATGATGCAGCAACCGGCTTCCCCTATGGAAAGTCTGAACAAGTCGCCTAAATTGTGGTCCGATCGTCATCTCGCGCCAACAAGATGGGACGAACGATGAGCCAGATGAGCTTCGGGGATGCGGAGTACGCCGGCAAGCGCAAGCAGACGCGCCGAGAGCTGTTCCTCGCCGAGATGGAGCGGGTCGTTCCGTGGAAGTCGCTCCTGGATCTGATCGAACCCTTCTACCCGGTCGCGGGCCGCGGGCGTCACCCGTATCCCCTGGAGACGATACTGCGGGTGCACTTGATGCAGAACTGGTTTGCTCTGAGCGACCCGGCGATGGAAGAGGCGCTCTACGAGATCACGCCAATGCGGACGTTCGCACGGCTCTCGCTCACGAAGCCCATTCCGGATGAGACGACGATCCTCAACTTCCGGCACCTGCTCGAGGCGAACGAGCTCGCCCCAGAGATCCTCAGCCGGGTCAATGCGTACCTCGCGCGCAAGGGCCTGATGCTCAAGCGAGGCAGCATCGTGGACGCGACCATCATCGCGGCACCCTCTTCGACCAAGAACGCCGCGGGCGAACGGGACCCCGAGATGCACCAGACGAAGAAGGGCAACCAATGGCACTTCGGGATGAAGGCGCACATTGGAGTAGATGCCGACTCGGGCCTGGTGCACACGGTGACGACGACCCCGGCGAACGAGCCGGACGTTGAGCAGGTAGACGAGCTCCTGCACGGAAAGGAAGAGGTCGTGCATGCCGATGCGGGCTACACCGGAGCCCAGAACCACGTGCGGCGTAAGAACGTTCGCTGGGAGATCGCCGCCAAGCGCGGCCG
>JAKALD010000075.1 GCA_021813275.1 Pseudomonadota bacterium
GCGGGCCGCTTCCAGCGCGTTCGGACCATCGGCCGCGAGCCGGGCCGCGGCCTCGGCGGCCGAGAGGCCCGTGGGCGGCGTTTGCTCGTTCACCCCGGTAGGATAACCGCCCGCGGCGCTCTAGCGGCCGAGGTGGTAGTGCGAGCGGTTCAGGTAGGCGACGATGTCCTCGATGTCTTCGCGCGTGAAGCGCTGCCGGGTCTGTCCGGCCCAGCGCGTCACCTCCGCGCGCAGCGCCTCGAGCGTGCGGACATCGGTCTTCTCCGGGCTGCGCTCGTGCACCCGCTCGTAATGGCACCCGCCGCAGTACGCCTCGTAGAGCTCGCGGCCGCGCTGCGCGTCCTCGGCATGCGCCGCGCCCGCGCCAAGCGCCGCCACGAGCGCGAACAGCCTAGCAGCACGCATCGGGATCCTCCCGTTTCGGGCAGCCGGGGGGTCGCTCGACCGGCGGCAGCGGGCAGCGATTCACCTCGTCCGAGGTGTGCTGCAGGAAGCACGTGAAGGCGCTCGAGGCGGCGGCAAACGCCCAGAACAAAAGAAACCCGACGGAATACACCGCGAGCCGGCTCATGCCCACGGGTCGCCCCAGGAAGTGGAGCTCCATCGGGTCGAAAAACGTGAAGAACAGCACTTCGACGATCCCGCCGACGACGAACGCCGGCCACAGGATCCAAATCACTTTTCTCATCGCCCGTTCCCCGCGCGCGCCTCGAGCAGGAACGGCCCGCTGCCCTCGAGCCACTCGCCGGCGAGGCGCCACTGTCGGCGCGGGTCCTCGATCGCGATGCGCCAGTGCCCCGGCGGCAGCGCCGGAAGCGCCGCGCGGTAGCTGCCGTCGGCTGCGCGCTCGAGCGTGAGGCTGCGATCGTAGCCGGCGCGCGTGGCGTGCACGAGCCGCACCGTGAGGAACTCGGGCGCGGCGTCCCGGCCCCGCAGGCGCACGCGCAGGATGCCGTCGCGCGGATCCACCTGCGCGGCGAGGCCGAGCCGCTCCGCGGCGTCCTCGCGCGCGAGCACGCGGTTGATCGCCAGCCCGTCCTTGTAATAGTCCTCGTCCACCAGCCCGTCGGAAGAGGCCACCGCCAGGTAGAGCGTGAAGAAGCTTGCCACGACCACCGCCGCGGGGCCCGCGATCAGGATCCAGGGCCAGGGCTCCCGGTACCAGGGTCTTGCATCCTTGCGCGCGATGTCGTGCATGGCGGAATCCTCAGCGGACGATGAAGACCGATTTTTCCTCGACGTGCTCGTGATCGCCGTCGAGCGCGCGCACCTCGAACTCGATCGGGTGGCTGCCGTGCTGCGCGCTGCCGCCCTGCACCCGAACCTTGGCGAGCACTAGGCGGCTCGCCGCCCCTGGAAGCTCGACGCTTGCTTCGCTCGCCAGGCGGATCGTCGGCAGCCCCTCGACGCGGATCTCGAAGCGGCGCGCCTGCTCGGCGGTGTTCATGATCTGCAGCTGGTACACGTTCTCGATCTGCCCGCCCTCGACCTCGCGCGAGATCGCGGCGCGATCGCGGATCACGTCGAGCTTGAGCGGCAGGCGCTCGTAAAGCGCGACGCCCGTGCCGATGATGATCGCCCACAGGACCGCCGAATACAGCAGCACGCGCGGCCGGAAAGCGCGCGCGAACATTCCGGCGCGCGTGAGCTTGCGCTGCATCGCGTGGGTGGTCGAGTAGCGGATCAGCCCGCGCGGGTAGCCCATGCGGTCCATCACCTGGTTGCAGCCGTCGATGCACGCGGCGCAGCCGATGCACTCGTACTGCAGGCCGTCGCGGATGTCGATGCCGGTCGGGCACACCTGCGCGCAGATGCCGCAATCGACGCACTCGCCCAGGCCGAGCGCCTTCGGATCGGCGCCGCGCGCGCGCGGGCCGCGCGGCTCGCCGCGCTCCCGATCGTAGGTGATGATCATCGTGTCCTTGTCGAACATCGCGCTCTGGAAGCGCGCGTACGGACACATGTACTTGCACACCTGCTCGCGCATCCAGCCGGCGTTGCCGTAGGTCGCGAAGCCGTAGAACAGGATCCAGAAGCTCGCCCAGCCCCCGGCCGAGAGCGTCAGCGCCGCGTGGCCGAGCTCGCGGATCGGCGTGAAGTAGCCGACGAAGGTGAACCCGGTCCACAGCGCGAGCGCGATCCACGCGCCGTGCTTGGCGGCCTTCAGCGCGAGCTTGCGCGCGCCGAAGGCCGCCTGGTCGAGCCGGATGCGTGCGACGCGGTCGCCCTCCACCATGCGCTCGATCCACATGAACACCTCGGTGTAGACGGTCTGCGGGCACGCGTAGCCGCACCACAGCCGCCCCGCCACCGCCGTGAACAGGAAAAGCGACAGCGCCGAGATGATCAGCAGGACGGTGAGGTAGATGACGTCCTGCGGCCAGAACACCAGGCCGAAAATGTAGAACTTGCGGCTGGCGATGTCGAACAGCAGCGCCTGGCGGCCGTTCCAGGTGAGCCAGGCCCCGCCGTAGAACACCAGCTGCGTCGCCCACACCAGCGCCCAGCGCCACGCGGCGAACCAGCCGCGCACCGCGCGCGGGTAGATCTTCTTGCGGACCTCGTAGAGCGCCTGCTCGAGGCCTTCGCCTTCCGGGGCGCTCCTTTTTTCTTTCTGCGCCACCACCTTGAGGGACGGTTGAGCCATTCCGTCTCTCGAACGGCTATTGCGTGGCCGGCGGGCCGGCCGGGTGCGAGAGCGAATACACGTAGGCCGCAACCAGGTGGATCTGCGCCGGCGTAAGGATGTCCTTCCACGCGGGCATGTGCCCGTTGCGGCCCTTGGTGATCGTCTCGACGATCGTCGCCTCGGAGCCGCCGTACAGCCAGGTCTTGTCGATCAGGTTGGGCGCGCCGATCTGCTGGTTGCCCTTGCCGTCCGCGCCGTGGCAGGCGACGCAGTTCTGCTTGAAGACCTCCGCGCCGCGCGCGGCGCGGATGCTGTCGTGCGCCTGGCCGGAGAGCGACATCACGTAGTGCGCGACGTCCTTCACCTTCTCGTCGCCGAGCACCGGGCCCCAGGGCGGCATCACCCCGCCGCGGCCGTTGGTGATCGTCGCCTCGATGGTCTCGGGGGCGCCGCCGTACAGCCAGTCGTTGTCGGTCAGGTTGGGAAAGCCGCGCGCACCGCCCCCGTCCGAGGCGTGGCATTGAGCGCAGTTGTTGAGGAACACCTTCTGGCCGATCGCGAGCGCATCGGGGTTCTTGGCGAGGGCCACGATGTCCTGCTTCGCAAACCGGTCGTAGATCGGCCCGTACTTCGCGGCGGCGCGCTGCTCTTCGTCCCGGTATTGCCCGACCTCGCTCCAGCCGAGCAGCCCCTTATAGCTCCCCAGGCCGGGGTAGAGCGCCAGGTACGCGAGGCCGAACGCGATGGTGATGTAGAACAGCCACATCCACCAGCGCGGCAGCGGGTTGTTGTACTCGCCCAGGTCCTCGTCCCAGGTGTGGCCGGTGGTCTGCGTCTGGCTGCCCGCGACCTCGCGCGTGCTCTGCAGCCTGAGGAACACGCCGCAGCCGACGATCGACACGATCACGACGATCGCGATGTAGAAGTCCCAGAAGCGGCTCGTGAACTGGCTCATGAGCGCTCTCCCGCTTCGGAGGACTGCGGCTGCCCGTCCTCCTCGAACGGCAGCATGCCGTCGCGCTCGAAGCGCGCCTTGCGCGAGGGCGCGTAGGCCCACCACACCACGCCCAGGAAGAACGCGAAGGTCACGACCGTGACCAGGCTGCGGAAGTCGTTGATGTCCATGGTTTCCTTCCTCACTTGCCCTGCGACGCTGTCTTCACCTCGGCACGCGGCTTCAGATCGGTGCCGAGCGACTGCAGGTACGCGATCAGCGCGTCCATCTCGGTCTTGCCCTTGAGCTCCGCCGGCGCCTTCGCGATCTGCTCGTCGGTGTAAGGCACGCCGATCTCGCGCAGCGCGCGCATCTTCGCCTGGATGTCGGCGGCGTCCGCCGGCGCCTTGGCGAGCCAAGGGAAGGCCGGCATGTTCGACTCCGGCACCACGTCGCGCGGATTCATGAAGTGGATGCGCAGCCAGTCGTCCGAGTAGCGCCCGCCGACGCGCGCGAGATCCGGCCCGGTGCGCTTCGAGCCCCACAGGAACGGATGGTCGTAGACGAGCTCGCCCGCGACCGAGTAGTGCCCGTAGCGCTCGGTCTCGGCGCGGAACGGCCGGATCATCTGCGAGTGGCAGTTGTTGCAGCCCTCGCGGATGTAGATGTCGCGCCCGGTGAGCTCGAGCGGCGTGTACGGCTTGATTCCCTCCACCGGCTGGATCACCGACTTTTCGAAGGAGAGCGGCAGGATCTCGACCAAGCCGGCGATCGACACCAGCACGATGATGAGGCCGATGAGGAGCACCTGATTGCGCTCGATCATGTCATGCGTGAGCTTCATGGCGGCACTCCCCGTGCGTCAGGCGTGCGCCACGGCGGGCACGAGAATCGGCGCGTCGACCGCGCGGCTGCCCGAGACCGTCTTCGCCACGTTGTAGACCATGACGAGCATGCCCGAGAGGTAAAGCAGCCCGCCGAGCAGCCGGATGCCGTAGAACGGATAGGCCGCCTTCACGCTCTCGATGAAGGTGTAGGCGAGCGTGCCGTCCGGGCTCACCGCGCGCCACATCAGCCCTTCCATCACCCCGGCGACCCACATCGCGGCGATGTAGAGCACGATGCCGACGGTCGCGATCCAGAAGTGCGCGTTGATCAGCCGCGTGCTGTGCATCTCGGTGCGGCCGAACAGGCGCGGGATCAGGTAGTACATCGAGCCGATCGACACCAGGCCCACCCAGCCGAGCGCGCCGCTGTGCACGTGGCCGATCGTCCAGTCGGTGTAGTGCGACAGCGCGTTCACCGTCTTGATCGACATCATCGGCCCCTCGAAGGTCGACATGCCGTAGAAGGACAGCGACACGATCAGGAACTTGAGGATCGGGTCCTCGCGCAGCTTGTGCCACGCCCCGGAGAGCGTCATGATGCCGTTGATCATCCCGCCCCAGGAGGGCGCGAGCAGGATGAGCGAGAAGACCATGCCGAGCGACTGCACCCAGTCGGGCAGCGCGGTGTAGTGCAGGTGGTGCGGCCCCGCCCACATGTAGGTGAAGATCAGCGCCCAGAAGTGCACCACCGACAGGCGGTACGAGTACACCGGCCGCCCGGCCTGCTTGGGCACGAAGTAATACATCATCCCGAGGAAGCCCGCGGTGAGGAAGAAGCCCACCGCGTTGTGCCCGTACCACCACTCCACCATCGCGTCCTGCGCGCCGGCGTACAGCGAGTACGACTTCCAGAACGTGACCGGGATCTCGGCGCTGTTCACGATGTGCAGGATGGCGATCGTGAGGATGAACGCGCCGTAGAACCAGTTGGCGACGTAGATGTGCTTGACCTTCCTCTTGGCGATCGTGCCGAAGAACACGATCGCGTAGGCCACCCACACCACCGCGATCAGGAGGTCGATCGGCCACTCGAGCTCGGCGTACTCCTTGGAGGTCGTGATGCCGAGCGGCAGGGTGATGGCCGCGGCCACGATCACCAGCTGCCAGCCCCAGAAAGTGAAGGCGGCCAGCTTGTCCGAGAACAGCCGCGTGTGGCAGGTGCGCTGCACCACGTAGTAGGAAGTGGCGAAGAGCGCGCAGCCCCCGAAGGCGAAGATCACCGCGTTGGTGTGCAGCGGCCGCAGCCGGCTGTAGGTGAGCCAGGGCGTGTCGAAGTTGAGCGCCGGCCAGATCAGCTGCGAGGCGATGACGACGCCGACCAGCATGCCGACGACGCCCCACACGACCGTCATGATCGCGAACTGACGAACGACCCGGTAGTTGTACGTGTTTTCGGCTTGCATGTGAGTGGACTTCTCCCTGAAGTGCCCGCGGGATCATCCTAAGGACCGGTGTCGCGGGGCATTTGACCTGCGTCAAACGGGCGACAGGCTGACGCGGGGCGGGCGCAAGCTAGCACGCCACCGCGGCGCGAATAGTGACGTGGATCAGTTTCTGAAGGCGGTCGGACTTGCCTGGCGCGCGAGCGCCCGCAGCAGCTCGGGCTGCAGCAGCTTCACCTGCTTGGCGTTCACGCCGAGCAGGCTTTCGTCGCGAAATTCGGTGAACAGGCGGCTCACGGTTTCCGGCGTGAGCCCGAGGAAACTGCCGATGTCCGGGCGCGACATCGAGAGCCGGAAGCGCAGCCCGTCCAGCCCGCGGCTCGCAAAGCGATCCGACAGATCGAGCAGGAAGGCCGCGAAGCGCTCCTTCGCCGAGAGTCGCCCGAGCAGCAGCCCGACCGCCTCGCCGCGGCGGATCTCGCGCGAGAGCATGCGCATCAGCTGGCGGCGCACGAGCGGGATCCGCGCGGCGGCTTCTTCCACGCGGTCCCAGGGAAGCAGGCAAGCACCGCTTTCCTCCAGCGCGACGGCGTCGTCCCCGTGGCGCCCGGACTCTATCCCTTCCATGCCGACCATGTCGCCGGTGATCGCGAATCGGGTCACGCGCTCCGTGCCGTCGGGGGCGGCAACCGTGACCTTGAGCGAGCCGGTGTGCAGGGCGATGAGCGCGCGGAACTCGTCGCCCTGCCGGTAGGGATGCTCGCCGCGGCGTAGCCGCAGCTCCTGCTTCTTGACAAAGGTCTTGAGGAAATCGATCTCGCCGCGCTCGAGGCCCTCCGGCTCGCAGAATTCCTGCAGGCAGCACAGGCGGCATCTGACCTTGGGCGTGCGAAAGCCGGGGGCGCATTCGCCCTGGGCGTGCGGCGCGTGCACGCGCATCTCAGCCATCGGGCGGCTCCTCGGGCGGCGAGTCGTCGTCCATCAGCACGTCGATCGCCGGCTTGTCCAGGTCGTCGAACTGCCCGCCCTCGAGCGCGCGCCAGAACACGAAGAGGATCCCCAGCACCATCGCCACCGAGATCGGCACCAGGACGTAGAGGCTGGTCACGCGCGCCCCGCCGCCAGCACCGCCGCAGGCGTGCGCGCGGATCGCGGCCGCTCGCGGCGCGCCAGGCGCAGCGCGTTCAGCACCACGACGAACGAGCTCGCCGACATCCCGATCGCCGCCTGCCACGGGCCGATCCAGCCGCTCGCGGCGAGCGGCAGCGCGGCCGCGTTGTACGCGACCGCCCAGGCGAAGTTCTGCCGGATGATGCGCATCGTGCGGCGCGCGATCGCGAGCGCCTCGGCGGCCGCCCCCAGGCGCGCGCCGAGCAGCACCAGGTCGGCCTGGAGCTGCGCGGCGTCCGCGCCGCCGCCCATCGCGAGCGAGGCGTCGGCGCGCGCGAGCACCGGCGCGTCGTTCAGGCCGTCGCCGAGCATCGCCACGACGCGGCCTGCGCGCTGCAGCCGCTCGACGAAGGCGAACTTGTCCTGCGGCGTGGCCCCGCCGGCGAAGGACTCGATGCCGAGCGCGCGCGCCGCGGCCTCGACCACGTCGGGACGATCGCCGCTCAGCAGGTGCACGCGCAGCCCCTGCCCGCGGAGCGCCGCGACGAGCGCCTGCGCGTCCTCGCGCAGCCGGTCCTCGAGCTGGAACTCGGCGAGCCAGCCCTCCTCGGCGGCGAGGTAGACGGCCGTGACGCGCGCCGAGCCGCGCGTGGCCTGCGCGGGCAGCGGCGCGCCGCACAGCTCGCCGCAGAACGCGGCGGTGCCGATGCGCACCCGTCGGCCCTCGACTTCGGCCTCGACGCCGTGGCCCGGAAAGACCGTCGCCGAGGCCGCGCGCAACGGCGCCACGCCCGCGGCGGGCTCGCCGAATGCGCGCGCGATCGGATGGCGGCTCGAAGCCTCGAGCGCGCGCGCGAGCGCGAGGCAGCGCTCCTGCCCGACGGCGCCGAGCGGCACCGTGCGCGTCAGGCTGAACCGTCCGCTCGTGAGCGTCCCGGTCTTGTCGAGCACGACGTCGGTGGCGCGCGCGAGCGCCTCGAGCGCACCGCCGCGCGTCAGCACCATGCCGCGCTCGAGCAGCCGCGCGCCCGCGGCGGTGAGCGCGATCGGCGCGGCGAGCGCGAGCGCGCACGGGCAGGTCGCCACCAGCACCGCGACCGCCACCCACAGCGCGCGCTCGGGAGCGGCGTGCAGCCAGTACACGAACGCGCCCGCAGCGACCGCGAGCACGACGGCGGTGAGCGCGCGCGCCACGCGGTCCGCGCCCGCCACCAGCTTGGGCCTGGAGGCCGCGCCGCGCTCGATCAACCGCCCGATCGCCGCGGCCTGCGTGTCGGCGCCGGCGCGCGTCACGCGCATGACGAGGGGCTGCTCGAGATTCACCGAGCCTCCCACGAGCGCCGCGCCGGGCGCCTTCGCCACCGGGCGCGATTCGCCGCTGAGCAGCGACTCGTCCGCGCTCGAGCGTCCCCGCAGCACGACGCCGTCGGCGGGCAGCCGGTCGCCCGCGGGCACGAGCACCGCATCGCCCGGCACGAGCGCGTGCGCCGCGACGCGCTGGGCGCTTGCCTGGTCGGCCGCGTCGCGCAGGCGCAGCGCGAAGGACGGCATCCAGCGCGCCAGGTAGTCGAGCTCCCGGGCGGCGCGCTGCCGGCCGGCGAGCTCGAGGTAGCGCGCGCCGAGCAGCAGGAAGACGAGCATCGTGATCGAATCGAAGTAGACGTGGCCCGCGCCGGTAAGGGTGGCCCAGACGCTCGCCGCGAACCCGGCGGCGATGCCGAGCGCGATCGGCGTGTCGAGGCTGATCCGGCGCGCGCGCAGGTCCGCGAGCGCCGCCGAGAAAAACGGTCCGCAGGAAAACAGCACCACCGGCAGGGTGAGCAGCAGGCTCGCCCAACGCATGAGCCGCTCGAGGTCCGGCGTGAGCGTGCCGTCGCCGTTCAGGTAGGCCGGCACCGCGTACATCATCACCTGCATCGCGCCGAAGCCCGCCACGAACAGGCGCCACAGCGCCTTGCGCCGCGCGTTGCGCTCGAGCTCGGCCTGGCGGCGCGGGTCGTAGGGGTAGGCGTCGTAGCCGATCGAGCGGATCGTCTCGAGGATGCGGCTCAGCCGCACGCGGCGCTCGTCCCAGACCACCTCGGCGCGATGCGTCGCGTAGTTGATGTCCGCGCGCGTGACCCCCGGCAGGCGGCGCAGGACCTGCTCGTTCAGCCACAGGCAGGCGGCGCAGCGGATGCGATCGAGGATGAGCGAGGCTTCGCGCTCGTGCTCGCCGCGCGCGGCCACGAACTCGCGCTGCGCGGCCGGGTCGTCGTAGATCTCGGCGGGGGGCAGGTCGCGCGCGAGCGGGGCGCGCGCCGCGCCGTCCTCGGACGGCGCGCGCGTCTCGTAGTAGCGCTCGAAGCCGGCGGCGACGATGGTGCGCGCGACGGCTTCGCAGCCGGCGCAGCAGAATTCGCGCGACGCGCCGAGCACGTGCGCGCCGTAGCCGCCGGGCACGGCGACCGGCAGCCCGCAGTGAAAGCAGGCGGGAACGGCGGCCGCGGCCTCGCGCGGCCCGCGCTCGCGAGCGCCCTGCGTCACGAACTCTGCCTCCTTCCGAAGAGCCCCCTGGCCCGCGGCGCGCGGGGCACCGTGCCCATGCTAGCCGGCGCGCCGCGCGCGGGTTTGACATGGGTCAAATCCGCGCCCCGCGCGGCGCCTTGAATAGCGCTACCCAATCCTTCGGATTGCGAAAATCGATTTGCTCAATCGAACCGCGGGCGCTACTTTCCTCGCCGACCGTCCCACCTGCGGAAGAACGCCCGCCATGACCGTACGCGAAGGCAGCCTCGAAGCACCGACCCGCCACCCGCTCGACTGGAAGAGCCCGGAGTTCTACGACGCCGACCGGCTCGACAAGGAGCTCTTCCGCGTGTTCGAGATCTGTCACGGCTGCCGGCGCTGCGTCAACCTGTGCACCGCGTTCCCTACGCTGTTCGACCTGGTCGACGAGAGCAAGACCATGGAGGTCGACGGCGTCGCGAAGCACGACTACTGGAAGGTCGTCGACCAGTGCTACCTGTGCGACATGTGCTACATGACGAAATGCCCGTACGTGCCGCCGCATCCCTGGAACGTGGACTTTCCCCACCTGATGCTGCGCGCCAAGGCGATCAAGTTCCGCGAGCACGGGGCGTCGCTGCGCGACCGGCTGCTCTCCTCGACCGACGCGCTCGGCAAGCTCGCCACGATCCCGGTGGTAGTGCAGGCGGTGAACGCGCTCAACAGGAGCCCGGCCGCGCGCGGGGCGATGGACAAGGTGCTCGGCGTGCACAGGGACCGCGAGCTGCCCGAGTACGCCAGCCGCAAGTTCCGGCCGAACGCGGCGGGCTCGACGGCGTTCCCGGTCCGCGACGGCAAGAGCACGCCCGGCAAGGTCGCGATCTTCGCCACCTGCTACGTGAACTACAACGAGCCCGGCATCGGCCACGACCTGCTCGCGATCCTCGAGCACAACGAAATCCCCTACGTGCTCGTCGAGCGCGAGGCTTGCTGCGGCATGCCCAAGCTCGAGCTGGGCGACCTCGAGACCGTCGCCCGGCACAAGGAGGCCAACATCCCGCCGCTCGCGCGGCTCGCGAAGGGCGGCTACGCGATCCTCACGCCGGTGCCCTCGTGCACGCTGATGTTCAAGCAGGAGCTGCCGCTCCTGTTCCCGGAGGACGCGGACGTGAAGGCGGTGCAGGAGGCGATGTTCGATCCCTTCGAGTATCTCGCGCTGCGCAGGCGCGACGGCCTGCTCAAGACCGACTTCAAGACGGCGCTCGGCAAGGTCTCCTACCACATTCCCTGCCACTCGCGGGTGCAGAACATGGGGCAGCGCACGCGCGAGCTGCTCGAGGCGATCCCCGGCACGCAGGTAGCGACCGTCGAGCGCTGCGCCGGCCACGACGGCACCTGGGGCGTGAAGAGCGAGTACTTCGCCAACTCGATGAAGATCGGGCGGCCGGTGTTCCGCCAGATCGCGGGCGCGGAGCCCGATTGGGTCGGCTCGGACTGCCCGATCGCCGGACGCCACATCCTGCAGGGCATGGCCGGGGACGGCAAGCGCGCCGAAAAGGCGCACCCGATTACGCTATTGCGGAGGGCTTACGGAATCTAGCGCGGCGCGATCCATGTGGCGCGTCGCGATTCTCGTCCTGCTCCTCGCCGGCTGCGCGGCGCCGCCGCCGCGCGCGCCGGGCACGCTCGAGTTCGCGCTGCTCGGCGACACGCCCTACTCGCAGGCGCAGGCGAACCTGCTGGACGCCATGATCGACGACATGAACGCCGCGCCGCTCGCCTTCGCGGTGCACGTCGGCGACATCACTTCCGGGCAGGGGCCGTGCAGCAACGCCTGGCTCGAGGCGCGCAAGCGCGAGCTCGAGCGCTCGACGCACGCCCTGGTGCTGCTGCCCGGCGACAACGAATGGACCGACTGCTGGCGCGAGGGCTTCGATCCCCTCGAGCGGCTCGCCTTCTGGCGCGGGCTGTTCTGCACCGGCGATCACAGCCTGGGCGCGCACCCAATCGCGCTCGAGCGCCAGTCGAGCGACCCGCGCTTTCCCGAGTACTGCGAGAACGTGCGCTGGAGCGCGGCGAACGTCGAGTTCGTCGGCGTCAACGTCCCGGGAAGCAACAACGACCTCGGGCGCACGCCGCGCATGGACGCGGAGTACGAGCACCGAATGCGCGCGGTGCTCGCCTGGCTGAAGGAGAGTTTCGATCGCGCCGCGCGCGAGCACCGCGCCGCGGTGATGGTGCTGATGCACGCCGATCCGCACTTCGAGCCCGAGGCTCGCCCGAAGCCCGACGGCTACGCGACGCTGCGCGAAGCGCTCACGACGCACGCGCGCGAGTTTCCGGGCCGGGTGCTGCTGGTGCACGGCGACTCGCACGCCTACCGCGACGACACGCTCGCACCGAATCTGCGGCGCATCGAGGTGTTCGGCGCCCCGGCAGTGCGCTGGCTGCGGGCGAGCGTCCTGAACGGCGAAATTCGCGTCGTGCCGGCCGACTAGTCCCGGAAGCCGGCCTCGCGCTGGTGCCGGAGCCGCAGGACCCGGACGACATCCCGCGCGACATCGTGCCGGTAGAGCGCGAGATAGCCGGAGGCGCCCTGGCTGATCACGAGCTCGCGGCGGTGCGCGTCGACGCGCCGCCCGATTCGCGGGTGGGATTCGAGGATCAGAATGGCGCTCTGGATCTGGGCAAGCGCCGGCGCCGCCGCCTCGGGCGCGCTCTGCAGCAGAAACTCGATCAGCCGCTCGAGGTCGGCCAGCGCGTCGGCCGAATAGACTACCTGCGCCACCGCACCGGCTTCGGCCGGGGCGCCGCCCGCCCTTCCACGCGAGCCGCAAGGTACGCGTGCACGTCCGCCGCCGCATAGCCGAGCCCGCTGCGCTGCATCGCCTCGTCGGCCCTGACGCCGTCGTCGAGAAATGCCTGATAGCGCTCGGCCGCCTCGACGTGCCCCTCGAGCGCGCGCAGCATGAAGGCGTGGGCCGACTCCCCCGAGCGCCTCGAAAGGCGCTCGATCCTCTGCTTGAGCCTGCGGGGCAGCTTGAGACTGGTGGCGGCGAGCGACATTGGTAGTCGGATCTTACTACCTACCCTTGCGTCCCGCAATGCGAGCGGATGTATCCCTTGACCGCGTCCGCGGCCGGCTCGATCACCTCGTAGCGCTGCGGCCGCTCTTCCAGCCCCTCGAATCCCGCCGGCCGCGCCGGCTCGCTGCCGAGCGCCTCGCGGATCGTCGCGGCGAATTTCGCCGGCAGCGCGGTCTCGAGGCAGATCATCGGCACGCCCGCCTCGCGGCTCTCGAGCGCGACCTTGACGCCGTCGGCGGTGTGCGGGTCGATCGTCACCCCGTAGCGCGCGTGCACCGCGCGGATCGTCGCGATGCGGTCGCCATGGGTGCTGCGCCCCGAAGCGAAGCCGCCGCGCGGAATCGCCGAGAGGTCGATCTCGCCCCCGGCGTCGAGCTTCTGCCAGAGGCTCTTCACCTTCGCGCCGTCCTCCTCCACCAGCTCGTGAACGTAGCGCTCGAAGTTGGAGGCCCGCGAGATGTCCATCGACGGGCTCGAGGTCTCGACGACCGTCCTGCGCACGCGGTAGCGCCCGGTGCGGAAGAACTCGTCGAGCACGTCGTTCTCGTTGCTCGCGAGCACGAGCCTGCGGATCGGCAGCCCCATCCGGCGCGCGACGTGGCCGGCATAGATGTTGCCGAAGTTGCCCGAAGGCACCGCGAACGACACCGGCTGCGAATTCGACGACGTGGCGGCGAAGAAGCCCTTGAAGTAGTACACGACCTGGGCGGCGATGCGCGCCCAGTTGATCGAGTTCACCGCGCCGATCCGGTAGCGTGCCTTGAACGCCGCGTCCGCGTTGACCTTCTTGACGACGTCCTGGCAGTCGTCGAACGTTCCCTTGACGGCGAGGTTGTGGATGTTCGGATCGAGCAGCGCGTACATCTGCGCCCGCTGGAAGGCGCTCATGCGCCCGTGGGGCGAGAGCATGAAGACCTGGATGCCCTTCTTGCCGCGCAGCGCATGCTCGGCCGCCGAGCCGGTGTCGCCGGAGGTGGCGCCGAGGACGTTGAGGGTTTCGGCACGCTGCGCGAGCACGTGCTCAAACAGGTTGCCGAGCAGCTGCAGCGCGACGTCCTTGAAGGCGAGCGTCGGTCCGTTCGAGAGCCCGAGCAGGTGCAGCCCGGGCTCGAGCGTCCTGAGCGGCGTGATGTCGTCGCTGCCGAACGCCTCCCGGGTGTAGGTCCGGGCGACGATCCCGCGCAGGTCCGGGACGTCGTCCATGAAAGCCGACAGCACCCGGTGCGCGAGCTCCGGGTACGGCAGGCCTCTCAAGGACGCGAGGTCCGCGCGCGGAATCTCCTCCGGAACGTACAGCCCGCCGTCCGGCGCGAGCCCCTCGAGCAGGATCTCGGTGAAGCGCCGCGAGGCCGCCCTGCCGCGCGTGGAGACGTAGCGCACTACAGCAGCTCTTCGAGCCGGATCCTGGTGACCTTGCCCGGCACCGTGCGCAGCCGCTCGATCCTCCGGATCGCCTGGTTCACGTCCTTCTCGCGCGCGACGTGGGTGAGCAGCACGATGTCGACGCGCTTCTCGCCCGCGCCGGGCTCCTTCTGCACCATGGCGTCGATCGAGATCGAGCGGTCGGCGAGGATGCGGGTGATGTCGGCGAGCACACCCGGCCTGTCGAGCACGCGCATCCTCAGGTAGTAGGCGGTCTCGACCGCCTCGATCGGCAGGATCGGCGTGCTCGAGAGCCGGTCGGGCTGGAACGCGAGGTGCGGCACGCGCTGCTCGGGGTCGGCGGTGATGAGGCGCGTCACGTCCACCAGGTCGGCGACCACCGCGCTCGCGGTGGGCTGGCTGCCGGCGCCCGCGCCGTAGTACAGCGTCGGCCCGACCGCGTCGCCCTTCACCAGGATCGCGTTCATCACGCCCTCGACGTTGGCGATCAGGCGCTTCGCGGGCACGAGCGTCGGGTGCACGCGCAGCTCGATGCCCTGCGCCGTGCGCTTGGTGATGCCGAGCAGCTTGATGCGGTAGCCGAGCTCCTCGGCGTAGGCGATGTCCTCGCGCGTGAGCCGCGAGATCCCCTCGGTGTAGGCCTTCCTGAACTGCATCGGGATGCCGAAGGCGAGCGCCGAGAGGATGGTGAGCTTGTGCGCCGCGTCGATGCCCTCGATGTCGAAGGTGGGATCGGCCTCGGCGTAGCCCTTCGCCTGGGCATCGGCGAGCGCGGCCGCGAACGGCAGGCCCTTGTCGCGCATCTCCGAGAGGATGAAGTTCGAGGTGCCGTTGATGATGCCGGCGATCCACTCGATGCGGTTGGCCGTCAGCCCCTCGCGGAGCGCCTTGATGATCGGGATGCCGCCCGCAACCGCGGCCTCGAAGGCGACCATCACGCCCTGCTTCTGCGCCGCGGCGAAGATCTCGTTGCCGTGCGCGGCGAGCAGCGCCTTGTTGGCGGTGACCACGTGCTTGCCGCTGCGGATCGCCTCGAGCACCAGGAGAT
>JAKALD010000338.1 GCA_021813275.1 Pseudomonadota bacterium
CACCAGGACGTCCTTGCCGGACTCCGGCGCGAGGCTCGCGGCGAGCGCCGCCGCGGCGGCGCCGGCGCGCTGCATGAGCGGCGGCTCGACTTCGCCCGCGGCGCGCTCGAGCGCGCGCACTTCGGCAGTGGTGTAGATCGGCGCGCCCGCCATCTCGCTCAGCCGAGATTGAACATCTTGCCCGGCAGGAAGGTCACGATCTGCGGAAACGCCCAGATCAGCGCGACGGCGAGCACCATCAGGAAGAAGAACGGCAGCGCGGCGCGCGCGACGTAGAACATGTTCTTGCCCGTGAGGCCCTGCAGCACGAACAGGTTGAAGCCCACCGGCGGCGTGATCTGCGCCATCTCCACCACCAGCACGATGAAGATGCCGAACCACAGCAGGTCGATCCGCGCGGCCTGCACCGAAGGCAGGATCACCGAGGAGGTGAGCACCACCATCGAGATGCCGTCGATGAAGCAGCCGAGCACGATGTAGAGCAGGGTGAGCACCGCGATCAGGTGCACGGCGGTGAAGCCCTGCTTGCCGATCCACTGCGCCATCGCCACCGGGACGCCGGTGAAGCCCATCGCCACGGTGAGGAACGACGCGCCCGCGAGGATGAACGCGATCATGCACGAGGTCCGCGTGGCGCCCATCACGCTGTCGGAGAAGGTCTTCCAGCTGAGCGACCCTGTGACCGCCGCGAGCACGAGCGAGCCGGCCACGCCGATCACCGCGGCCTCCGTCGGGGTCGCGACGCCGGTGTAGATCGATCCGATCACGCCGCCGATCAGCAGCACCGTGGGAATGAGGAAGCGCGAGGCGTAGAGCTTTTCGGCGAGCGACGTGAGCCGCTCGCGCGGCGGCGTCTTCGCGCGGTTGAGCAGCGCCCAGAGCGCGATGTAGCCGGAGAACATCAGCATCAGCATCACGCCGGGCAGCACCCCGGCGACGAACAGGCGCGCGATCGAGACGTTCGCCGCCACGCCGTAGACGATCATGATGATCGAGGGCGGGATCAGCAGGCCGAGCGTGCCCGCGCCCGCGAGCGAGCCCACCGCCATGCGCTCGTCGTAGCCGCGCCTGAGCAGCTCCGGGATGGTGATGCGCCCGATCGTGGCCGCAGTGGCGGCAGAGGACCCGGAGATCGCTGCGAAGATGCCGCAGCCGAACACGTTGCAGTGCATGAGCCGCCCGGGCAGCGGCGCCATCCACGGCGCGAGGCCGCGGAACATGTCCTCCGAGATCCGGGTGCGGAACAGGATCTCGCCCATCCAGATGAACAGCGGCAGGGCGGTGAGCGCCCAGCTGGTGCTCGCGCCCCACACCGTGGTGGCCATGAGACTGCCCGCCGGCGAGCTGGTGAAGAACACCATCGCGACCCAGCCCACGCCGAGCAGCGTGAGCGCGATCCACACGCCCGCGACGAGCAGCGCCGCGAGCGCCGCGAGCAGCACCACCGACATCAGCCAGACGTCCACGCCGCTACCGTTCGAAGGTCGGTTGCGCTCCCGCCTTGCGCGCCTCGGCGGCCTCGTAGGCGGTCGGGCGGCCGCGCAGCGCGCTCACCAGGTCGTCGAGGACGGCGATGAACAGGACGACCAGGCCGAGCGCCATGCCGCTTTGCGGGATCCACAGCGGCACCGCGACCAGCCCTTGCGACACGTCGTGGATCTGCCAGGAAACGACGGTCATCACGCAGCTGTACCAGGCGAAATAGCCCACCAGGAACGTCGCCGCCGCGAGGCTGGCGAGCTCGAGCGCGCGGCGCGGCGCGCCGCGCAAGTGGTGCAGCAGCAGCGTCATGCGGATGTGCTCGTTGGCGCGGAACGTGTACGCGAGCCCGAGGAACGAGGTTGCCGCGAGGCAGAAGCCGGCGAAGTCGTTGAACGAGCGCATCTCGAACCCGAGCTCGCGCCCGACGATCTCGCTCGCGGTGAGCACCGCGATCGCCACCAAAAAAAATCCGGCCAGGAAGCCGGAGATCTTGTAGAGGAGCTCGAGCGCCGCGCGCATCGCCGCCCGGCGCTACTTGCCGCCGCGGTAGGCCTTGAGGATCGCCTCGCCCTCCGGACCGGCCTTCTTCGCCCACTCCTCGGCCATCTGCTTGCCGATCGCCTCGAACTCGGCCTCGAGCTTGCGCGAGGGCTTCTCGATCTTGATGCCGTGCGAGGCCATGGTCTTCACGTAGTTGCCGTTTTCCTCCTCGCTCACCTTCCAGCCGCGGGTCTCGGCGGCGCGCGCGGCCTTGAGCACGGCGCTGCGCTCGGCGGCGGGAAGCTTGTCGAACGCGGCCTTGTTCACGAGCACCATGTTCTGCGGCAGGAACGCCTGCGTGTCGTAGTAGTAGGACAGGTAGTCCCACGCCTGGCTGTCGACGCCGGTGGCGCCCGAGGTGATCATCGCGTCGACCAGCCCGGTCTTGAACGCCTGCGGGATGTCGGGAACCTGCACCGTGGTCGGCACGGCGCCCAGCAGCTCGGCGAAGCGCGAAGTCGTCGGGCTGTAGGTGCGGAACTTGATGCCCTTCAGGTCGGCGATCGACTGGATCGGCTTCTTCGTGTAGATCCCCTGCGGCGGCCAGGGCACCGAGTACAGCAGCTCGATGCCCTGCGCGGCGAGCTTCTTCTCGATGTACGGCCGCGCGATGTGCCACAGCCTGCGCTCCTTGGCGTAGCTGTTGGCGAGGAACGGGTTGGAGTCGAACGCGAACAGCGCCGACTCGTTCGCCAGCACCGAGCCGAGGATCTCGCCGATCGGCACCTGCCCGGTCTGCACGGCACGCTTGATCTCCGGCATCTTGATCAGCGAGCCGTTCGAGTGCACCACGATCTCGAGCTTGCCGCCGGTCGCCTTCGCCACGTCCTGGGTGAACTGGACGACGTTCTTGGTGTGGAAGTTGCCGTCCGGGTACGGCGTCGGCATGTCCCACTTGGTCTGCGCGAGCGCAGGGCCGGTCGCGAACGCGAGCGCTGCGGCGGCCGTGGCGGCGATGAAGCTCCTGCGACGGTTCATGGCGGTCTCCTTGGTGTTCGTGGTCCCTGGGCGCGCGGGGCGCCCCGCGCGCGAGCCGGCATCTTCGGCCATCGCCGCGCCGCGTGTCAACGCAGCGCGGCGAGCGCCTCCTCGGCGAGCGTGAGGCTCGCGGTGAGACCGGGCGACTCGATGCCGAACAGGTTCACGAGGCCGGCCGCGCCGTGCTCGGGCGGGCCCTGGATCACGAAGTCCGGCGCGGGCTCCCCCGGCCCGGCGATCTTCGGCCGGATCCCGGCGTAGCCGGGCGCGAGCGCGCCGTCGGGAAGCGCCGGCCAGTAGCG
>JAKALD010000339.1 GCA_021813275.1 Pseudomonadota bacterium
ATCGACGGCGAGGGCCCCGAGCAGGTGACGGGCTTCTTCATGGGCGGCGAGCTGCTCGGCATGGACGGGATCGGCGCCGGCCGCTACAACGGCACCGCGGTCGCGCTCGAGGACAGCGAGGTGTGCGTGATGCCGTTCTCGCTCATCGAGGAGATGTCGCTCGAGATCCGCGCGCTGCAGCGCCACCTGCACGCGGTGCTCGCGCGCGAGATCGTGCGCGACCACGGCGTCATGATGCTGCTCGGCTCGATGCGCGCCGAGGAGCGGCTGGCGGCGTTCCTAATCAACCTCTCCCGGCGCTTCACCAAGCGCGGCTACTCGCAGTCGGACTTCCACCTGCGCATGACGCGCGAGGAGATCGGCAGCTACCTCGGCCTGAAGCTGGAGACGGTGAGCCGGCTGTTCTCGCGCTTCCAGGAGGACGGCCTGATCGAGGTGCAGCAGAAGCACGTGCGCATCCTCGACATCGCCGGGCTCGAGGCGCTGCTCACCTCCTCCTCCAAGAACTGAGCGCGAGCCGCTAGCGCGCCGCCCGCCCGCGCGGGCGGCGCAGCAGCTTGGCGAGCTCGAACCACAGCACGCCCGCCACGCCCGCCGCGAGCGCGACCAGCGCGTCGCCCGGGGCGAGCGGCGCGAAGCGGAACAGGCTCGCGACCGGCGCGACGTAGATCGCGGCGCCGAGCGCGGCGAGCGTGCCGCCGAGCACCCACCACAGCGCGCGGTTCGGGCGCCGCAGCGCCTCGAGAAGCGGCTGCGCGCCCGAGAGATTGGCGAGGATCAGCGCCAGGTTGCCGAACACGATCGCCGCGAAGCCGAGCGCGCGCACTTCGCCCGCGCTGCGCCCCGAGTCGAGCGCCCACCAGTAGGCGAGCGTCACGCTCGCGAGCACGCTCAGCCCCAGCCCGAGCCCGGTGGCGAGCATCGCGCGGTCGAACAGCGGGCGGCGCGGGTCGCGCGGCGGGCGGTGCATCGCCCCCTCCTCGCTCGGCTCGGCCTCGAACACGATCGAGCACGCCGGGTCGATCACGAATTCGAGGAACACGATGTGCACCGGAAAGAGGAACAGCGGCCAGCCGAAGGCGAGCGGCACGAACGACAGGCCTGCGGTCGGCACGTGCACCGCGATCAGGTAGCGCATCGCGTTGCGGATGTTCTCGTAGATGCGCCGCCCGGTGCGCACCGTCTCGACGATCGACCCGAAGTCGTCCTCGAGCAGCACCAGCGCCGAGGCCTCGCGCGCCACGTCGGTGCCGCGCTTGCCCATCGCGACGCCGATGTGCGCGGCCTTGAGCGCCGGGGCGTCGTTCACGCCGTCGCCGGTCATCGCCACCACCTCGCCGGCGGCCTTGAGCGCGCTCACCAGGCGCAGCTTCTGCTCGGGCAGGATGCGCGCGAACACGCTCGCGCCGCGCACCGCGCGCGCGAGCGCGGCGTCGTCGAGCCGCGCGATGTCCTCGCCGCTCAGCACGGCTCCGTCGGTCGCGATCCCGGCTTCGCGCGCGATCGCGAGCGCCGTGGCTGGATAGTCGCCGGTGATCATCACCACGCGGATGCCGGCGCGCCGGCACTCGGCGACCGCCGCCGGCACCGACGCGCGCAGCGGATCGGCGAGCGCGACGAAGCCGAGCCAGCGAAAGCGGTAGGCGCGCGCGTCCTCGGCCCATTGCGGCGCGTGCCAGCGGGCCTCGCCAACCGCGAGCAGGCGCAGCCCGCGCCCGGCCGCGCGTCCGGCCTCCTCGAGCGCGGCGCGGCGCGCCGCCTCGTCGAGGGCGCACAGCGCGAGCACCGTCTCGGGCGCGCCCTTGATCGCGACCACCCCCTCGCCCCCCGGCGCGCGCCAGCCGTGGCAGACCGCGAGGAAATCCGCGCTGAACGGGTAGTCGCGCTCGAGCCGCCACGAGCGCCGCGCGCGCTCGGCGCGCGGCGCGGCGCGCCGGGCGCCCTGCAGGATGGCGCGCTCCATCGGATCGAACGGCTCGAGCTCGCAGGCGAGCGCCGCGGTCTCGAGCAGCTCGGCGAGCGCATGGCTCGGGGCGCCCCTTCCGTCCAGGCGCCGCCAGCCGCCCTCGACGTAGGCCTCGACCAGCGCCATGCGGTTCTCGGTGAGCGTGCCGGTCTTGTCGACGCACAGCACCGTGGCCGCGCCGAGCATCTCCACCGCCGGCATGCGGCGCGTGAGCACGCCGCGCTTCGCGATGCGCCAGGCCCCGAGCGCGAGGAACACGGTGAGCACCACCGGGAACTCCTCCGGCACCATCGCCATGGCGAGCGTCAGCCCGGCGAGGATCCCGTCGAGCGCGTCGCCGCGCATGGCGACGTACAGCAGGCTCACCGCCACGCACAGCGCGAGGCCGATCGCCGCGATCAGCTTCACCGCGCGCGCGGTCTCGCGCTGCAGCGCGGTCTTTTCGCTCTCGAGCGAGGCGAGGAAGCCTCCGATGCGGCCGAACTCGGTGTGCGCGCCGGTCGCGGTCACCACGGCGCGCCCCTGCCCCTTCACGACCAGCGTGCCGGAGTACACCTGCCCCTCGCGCGCCGCGCCGTCCCCGAGCGCGCGCTTCTCGACCGGGAGCGCTTCGCCGGTGAGCAGCGACTCGTCCACCAGCAGCTCGTTCACCGCCGCGAGGCGCGCGTCCGCCGGCACCCGGTCGCCCTCGGCGAGGACCAGCAGGTCGCCGCGCACCACTTCGGCGCCCGCGATGCGCCGCTCGACGCCGTCGCGCAGCACGAGCGCGCGCGGGCTCGACAGGTCGCGCAGCGCCTCGAGCGCGCGCTCGGTCTTGCGCTCCTGGACGACGGTGATCACGATCACCACCACGACCGAGGCCGACAGCACCAGCGCCTCGCGCAGGCTGCCGAGCAGCAGGTAGACCGCGGCGGCGCCGACCAGCAGCAGGAACATCGGCTCGCGCACGACCTCCAGCGCGATCGCGAGCGTGGTGCGCTGGCGGGCGGCCTCCAGCGTGTTCGGGCCATCGGCCGCGAGCCGGGCGGCGGCCTGGGCCTCGGACAGGCCCGTGGGCGGCGTTTGCTCGTTCACCCCGGTAGGATAACCGGCGCGGCGCGTCAGCGGCCGAGGTGATAGTGCGAGCGGTTCAGGTACGCGACGATGTCCTCGATGTCTTCGCGCGTGAAGCGCTGCCGCGTCTGTCCGGCCCAGCGCATCACCTCCGCGCGCAGCGCCTCGAGCGTGCGCATGTCGGTCCTCTCCGGGCCGCGCTGGTGCACGCGCTCGTAATGGCAGCCGCCGCAGTACGCCTCGTACAGCTCGCGGCCGCGCTGCGCGTCC
>JAKALD010000340.1 GCA_021813275.1 Pseudomonadota bacterium
CGGGTGCCGCGGCGAGCGGTTGCGGCGCCGATTTGCCCTCGGGCGCGACGGCGGGCTTGCTCTCGGCCGCGGGCGATCCGCCCGGGGAAGCCGCGCTCGGCGCAACAGCGTCGGGACCGCGAGCGGGCGCGCCGGGCGCCGCAGCGCTCGCGCGTGTGCGCGCCGGATCGAGCGGGGCCTGCGGCGCGGCGACGAAAGTGGACCGGCTGCGTTGCGCGCTGCGCTCCAGGTGCCACTGCAATGCGACCACGGCCCCCACCGCCAGCGTCACGAGCGAGAGCACGACGTAGGTGACGTTGCTGCGCCGCGACGTGTCCGAGAACGGGATCGGCCTGCGGCTGGACAGGGCCGCGCCGAGCGCATCGGGCCGCGTGCCGCCGTCCGCGATGCGCTCGAGCAGCGGCTCCGGGTCGAGTTTCAGCAGGCGCGCGTAACTGCGCACCATGCCGCGCGCGAACGTCGCTCCGTGCAGGCTGTCGAACCGCCCCTGCTCGAGCGCCTCGATCTGGCGCGCCCCGTACTTGAGCTGCTGGGCCACGTCGTCGAGCGAAAGCCCGAGCGCCCTGCGCGCCTGGGCGAGCGCCTGCCCGACACCCTCCTCCGCAGCGGGCGTCGGCGCCTGCGCCGGCGCCTCCTCGGGCCGGCCCTCGAGCATCTCACTCATAGTCCCCGCGCTGCAGCCGCTGATATTCGGGGGAACCGGGGAAGCGGCGCCGCAGCTCGGCGGCGTAGCTCGATTCCGCAACCGTCTGGCCGAGCTTGCGCTCCACGCGCAGCGCGAGCCACAGCGAGCTCGCGGTGGGACCGATCACCTCGTTGAAGCGCCGCACCAGCTTGCGCGCCGCCAGGTAGTCACCCTGCTTGTAGCGCAGCTCGCCGAGCTCGAGCAGCGCCACCGGCTCGTTCGGCTGCAGGGTCAGCGCCCGCTGGAAGTCCTGCTCGGCCTCCTTGTTGTTGCGGCGCCGCATCTCGCACACGCCGGCCGACGCGTACGACTTGCCGGGCGTCGCGTACAGGGGATCGCGGATGGCGCGCTTGAAGTACGCGATCGACTGCTCTTCGTGCCCGGTCTGGCAGAGGAACCAGCCGTAGTTGTGATTGATGTCCGGATCGTTGGGCGCGTACTTCAGCGCGCGCTGAAAGTTGTCTTCGGCGAGCTGGTTCTCGCGCAATGTCATGTAGACCAGTCCCAGCATGCTGTAGGCGGGCGCATAGGTCGAATCGGCGTCCACCGCCGTACGCAGCTCCTGGAGCGCCACCGCGATGGAGCCGCGCTGGAAGTACAGCGACGCGAGCTCGGTGTGGATCTTGGCCCGGTTCTCGGGGCTGCTCGGCCTGCCGATGATCGTGCCGGTGTCGGGCACCGGGACGCTCTCGGGCGGCGTCTGCGTGGCGCAGCCGGCGACCAGCACGAGCAAGGCGAATCCGAGCAGGCGTGTCATGCGGGAAGCTCCGTCAACGGGTGGACTTTGCGCGCCGGCCGCGTGCTGCGGCTGCGCCGCGTGCGGTCGGCGACGTCGCCGGCGAGCTGGCCGCAGGCGGCGTCGATCGCGTCGCCACGGGTCTTGCGCGTGGTGACCGTGATCCCGGCGCGCTGCAGGATCTCGGCGAAACGGCGGATGCGCGCCGGCTCGGAACGCCGGAACGCCGCTTTCGGGAATGGATTGAACGGAATCAGGTTGATCTTGCACGGCACCTGCGCCGCGATCGCCACGAGATCGTGCGCGCACTGCTCGCCGTCGTTCACGCCTTCGAGCATGACGTACTCGAAAGTCACGAAGTCGCGCGGCGCCTCCTCGAGATAGCGTCGGCAAGCCGCCAGCAGCTCGCGGATCGGGTACTTGCGGTTGACCGGCACCAGCCGGTCGCGCAGCGCATCGTCGGGCGCGTGCAGCGACACCGCGAGCGCCACCGGGCACTCGTCGCGCAGGCGATCCATTCCCGGGATTACGCCCGAGGTGGACACGGTGACCCGGCGGCGCGACAGCCCGTAGGCATGGTCGTCGAGCATCAGCCGCAAGGCCGGAATGACCTGCTCGAGATTGAGCAGCGGCTCGCCCATGCCCATCATCACCACGTTGGTCACGGCGCGGGCGCGCCCGGGCGCGCGCCGCAGCTCGCGGTTGGCGATCCATAGCTGGCCGATGATCTCGGCCGTGCTCAGGTTGCGGTTGAAGCCCTGCTTGCCGGTCGAGCAGAAGGCGCAGTCGAGCATGCAGCCCGCCTGGCTCGACACGCACAGCGTGCCGCGACCCGCCTCCGGGATGTACACCGCCTCGACCGCGTTCGTGCCGTCCACCTGCAGCAGCCACTTGCGCGTGCCGTCCGCGGCGACGCTGTCGCCCACGACCGCCGGCGCCGCGACGCGCGCGGCCTCGCGCAGCTTGTCGCGCAGGCTCTTTGCGAGATCGCTCATGCGCGCGAAGTCCGCTTCGCCGCGCTGGTGGATCCAGCGCAGCACCTGCCGCGCGCGAAACGGCTTCTCGCCCAGCTGGGCGAAGAGCCGCTCGAGCGCGGCGGGGTCGAAATCGAGCAGGTTGGCGATCATCGCAGCGATGGACCCCGTCTAGCGCGAAAAGATCTCGCACGCAGGAAAGAAATAGGCGATCTCGGTGCGCGCCGTCTCGACGCCGTCCGAGCCGTGCACCGCGTTGGCGTCGATCGACGCCGCGAAGTCGGCGCGGATCGTACCTTTCGCCGCCTTTTTCGGATCGGTCGCGCCCATCAGATCGCGATTGCGAGCGATCGCTCCCTCGCCTTCGAGCACCATCACCATCACGGGTCCGGAGACCATGAACTCCACCAGGTCCTTGAAGAACGCGCGCTCGCGGTGCACGGCGTAGAACCCCTCGGCCTCGATGCGCGAGAGGTGCATCATGCGCGCGGCGGCGACATTCAGCCCCGCCGCCTCGAAGCGCGCGATGATCTGACCGATGACGCCCTTCTTCACCGCATCGGGCTTGATGATGGAGAGGGTCCTTTCGACCGCCATGCCGGCTGCTCCCTGCGCAATGGAAAAATAGTCTGAAATTCTATCATCAAATGATGGTGTTTTGCGTAAAAACAATGAGTTGCACGAAGGGCGGCGCCGCGTGACCGTGTGCCGATCGCGACGGTGGACCCGCGGGCGCCGGCACGCGCTCAGCCGCCCGGGCGCGGGGCGCGAGCGTCGCGACGCCACTCCGGCAGCAGCCCCGCGGCGCGCTCGCCCGCCTGGAACTCCGCATCCACGCCCACGCCCGGCACCCAGACCAGGCAGATC
>JAKALD010000341.1 GCA_021813275.1 Pseudomonadota bacterium
CGCGCCGCGAAGCGCGCGATCCGCGAGCTGCGCAGCGCCGCATCCTGGCGCGACCACGGCATGCTGCGGTTCATGGCCGGCGTCGGCTACGCGCTCGCCGACCACCTGGTTCTCGACTGCGCGGTGCGCCCGGGCCATTACGGCGCCGCCGAGGAACGGGCGGTCGACTCGCCTGCGCGCGCCAAGCCCGGCGACCCGAACGACTACAGCGCGCCGGCGCCGAACGACTTCGAGGCGCTGGCGCGCGACACCGCCGACGTGCGCTCGCTCGCGCTGGCGGACCTGGACGACCTCGTGCGCATCGATCGCCACTTCACCGGACGCGAGCGGCGCGGCTACATGCAGAAAGCGCTCGACGAGGCGCTCACCGATTCCGCGATCCGCATCTCGCTCAGCGCGCGCCGCGAGGGCGTGCTCGCAGGCTACCTGATGGCGCGCGCCGACCTCGGCGACTACGGCCGCACCGAGCCGGTGGCGGTGATCGACACGCTCGGCGTCGATCCCCTCTACGCGCGCCAGGGGCTCGGGCGGGCGCTGCTCTCGCAGCTGTTCATCAACCTATGCGCGCTCAGGATCGAGCGCGTCGAGACCGAGGTCGCCAAGGACAACTTCGCCCTGCTCGCGTTCTTTTACGACGCGGGCTTCGCGCCCGCGCAGCGCCTGGCGTTCGTGAAGCGGCTCACCTGACGCTGCACGCCTAGGCGTGCAGGCTGTTGTACTTCTCGAGCAGCTGCTCGGGGGTCTCGGCGAAGTCGGGGTTCGGCACGATGCAGTCCGCGGGGCACACGAGCTTGCACTGCGGCTCGTCCTCCGCCCCCACGCACTCGGTGCAGCGCAGCGGATCGATCACGTAGATCGGATCGCCCACGCTGATCGCCTCGTTCGGGCATACCGGCTTGCAGGCGTCGCAGGCGGTGCAGTTGTCGTTGATCAAGAGTGCCATTTCGTATCTCCGGGATTTCAGGCGGCAGCCTTTTCCTGCAGCGCCTTCAGCTTGTCGTGGCGGTACGCGCCCCACAGCGCCGCGCCGATCGCGCCGGCGTAGATCGAATCGGGGTGGTTGACCGCCTCCAGGCCGGCGATCTTCTCGTTGACCAGCTCCTCGCGCAGCGCGGCGAGCAGCCCCGCGTCGAGCGCGAGGCCCCCGGTGAGCAGCACCTTGCCCTTCGTGATTCCCGTGACCTTGAGGAGCTTCACCAGCCGCGAGGCCATCGAAATGTGGATGCCCTTCAGGATGTCGGCCGTGGCGATGCCGCGCGAGACCATGTTGATCACGTCGGTCTCCGCGAGCACCGCGCAGATCGAGCTCACCTTCTCCGGGTTGTGCGCGGTCTGCGACAGCGCGCCGATCTCCTCCACCGCCACGCCGAGGTAGCGCGCGATGTTCTCGAGGAACTGGCCGCTGCCCGACGCGCACTGGCTGGTCATCTTGTAGGAAAGCACCTTGCCGCGCTCGTCGATGTAGATCGCGCGCCCGTTGAGCGCGCCGATGTCCACGACCGCGCGCGCCTCGGGCTCGAGGAACACGCCGCCGCGCGCGTGCGTGGTCATCGAGTAGAAGTGCCCGGTCGCGAACTTGACGTTCTCGCCCTCGCCGGTGGTGGCGACATAGGCGACGTCGCCGGCTTTCAGCCCCGCCTCGGCGAGCACCTCGTCGTAGCCCTGGCGCGCGAGCTCCATCGGTTCGCGGCGCCGGATGCGCTCGACGCGCTTTCCGAGCCACTCGCTCGCGCCGTTCGCGCTGCGAAAGAGCGCGGTCTTCACCGCGCCCGAGCCGATGTCGATGCCGACCGTGTGGACCGCGCTCATGCTGTCGCCTCCGCTCTCGCTTCCGCCCGCTTGCCCTCCTCGAGCACGGCACGCCAGGCGAAGGTCGCGCCGCCGAGCGCCCCGGTGTAGATCGAGTCGGGGTCGATGTTGATCGTCATCTCGCCGTAGTTTTCGCTCACCAGCTGCCTGAGCGCCTTCACCGCGGCCTCGTTCTTGGCCACGCCGCCCGTGAAGGTGAACTCGTTGCGGATGCCGCCCGAGCGCGCGAGGATCGACATCGCGCGCAGGATGATCGCGCGGTGCAGACCGGCCATGATGTCCTCGCGCTTCTCGCCCAGCGACAGCCGGTCCCGCAGCTCCGCGCCCGCGAACACCGTGCAGGTGGAGTTGATGCGCACGGTCTTGGTCGCCTTCATGGCGAGCGGCCCCAGCTCGTGCAGGCCCATGTTCATCTCGTCGGCAATGTAGCCGAGGTAGCGCCCGCAGCCCGCGGCGCAGCGGTCGTTCATCTGGAAGCTCTCGACGATGCCGTGCGGATCCACCTGGATCGCCTTGGTGTCCTGGCCGCCGATGTCGAGCACGGTGGCGGTGCCGGGGTACATCACGTGCGCGCCCAACCCGTGGCACAGGATCTCGGAGCGGATGTGCTCCTTCGAGAACGGCAGCCGCGCGCGCCCGTAGCCGGTGCCGACCACGTAGCTCTCCTCGAGCGGCATGCCGAGCATGCCCTGGATGGGCGCGCGCACCGCGTCGGCGCGTCGCGCCGCCTCGGGCTGCGCCTTGAAGCTGCGCTCGAGCGCATCGAGCAGATGGCGCTTGATCGAATCGCCGTACACGCGGTTCTCGACCTCGATGATCGAGCGGTCGAACACATTGAGCAGCATGTCGTAGGACACGCCGGCTTCCTTCGCGACCTGCTCGCCGACCGCCAGGTAGCGGCTGCCGGCGATGTCGCGGAAGAAGTCGCTCTTTCGCTTCGCCCCGGGCGCGAACAGCTCGGGCGCCTCGGCCTGCAGCCGCCTGAAGAGCTCGGCAAGCGCGCCCGCCACCGCCTGTGCGGCCTCGCCGAAGCGCGCGCCCTCGGCGTTTCGCAGGCAGGTGCTCTGGAGATCCGTCAGCTGCTCGAGGAACTGCTCGAGGCGGAAGTCGCGCTCGAGCTGCGCGAGGAAGCCCTCGAGCTGGCCGTTGAGCACGCCGCTGCGCCCGAGCGCGTCGCGGAACAGGTGGAAACGCGCGTTGACCAGCGCCTCCTGCTTCGCGATCGCGGCGGCCGTGTCGTAGTTCGAGCGCGAGTTGGTGATCCCGCGCCCGAGGACGGTCTGCTGCTCGTCGATCACCACCGCCTTGGTGGTGGTCGAGCCGAGATCGATGCCGATGAAACATCGCATGCCGGTTCTCCTCAGTGCATCGCCGCGGCGCGCTTCTGCTTGATCATCTGGAAGTAGCTCTCCAGGCGGTTCTTGATGTTCGCCGCCGAGA
>JAKALD010000076.1 GCA_021813275.1 Pseudomonadota bacterium
CATCGCCGGGGTGGTGGCGCTCGTCAACGAGCTCTTCGATCGCGACTGGCGCGAGAAGGCCGCGCAGCCGAAGAAGCCCGAGCGCGCGTTCGAGTACACGACGCGCCCGTCGCGCAAGCACCTACATTAAGAACAACGACGCATTGCGCCGCAGCGTCATGACGCTGCGGCGCAATGCCTGACTTTCAGAACAAGCGGGCCGCACAGTCTCACCAGGCGATCGTGGCTGGACCCAAGTACCCCGGCTTCGAGACGCTCGCGCTGCACGCGGGCCAGTCGCCCGACCCGGGGACCGGCAGCCGCGCCGTGCCGGTCTACCAGACGACCTCCTACGTGTTCCGCGACGCGGAGCACGCGGCCTCGCTCTTCAACATGGAGCGCGCCGGGCACGTGTACTCGCGCATCTCCAACCCGACCGTGGCGGTGCTCGAGGAACGCATCGCGGCGCTCGAGGGGGGCGTGGGCGCGATCGCCACGGCCTCGGGCCAGGCGGCGCTGCACCTCGCGATCGCCACGCTGCTCGATGCGGGGCACCACGTCGTTGCCTCGGGCGCGCTCTACGGCGGCTCACACAACCTGCTCGCCTACACGCTGCGCCGCTTCGGCATCGAGACGACGTTCGTCAATCCGCGCGATCTCGCGGCCTGGCGCGCGGCGCTCCGGCCGAATACTCGGCTGCTGTTCGGCGAGACGCTCGGCAACCCGGGGCTGGACGTGCTCGACATCCCGGAAGTCGCGAAGATCGCGCACGCGGCCGGCGTGCCGCTGCTCGTCGACTCGACCTTCACGACGCCCTACCTGATGAAGCCTTTCGAGCTGGGCGCCGACCTGCTCTACCACTCCGCGACCAAGTTCCTCGGCGGCCACGGCGTGGCGATCGGCGGAGTGCTGGTCGATTCCGGCCGCTTCGACTGGGAGGCCTCGGGCAAGTTTCCGCAGCTGAGCGCGCCCTACGAGGGCTTCCACGGCATGGACTTCGAGGAGGAGTCGGGGACGCGGGCGTTCCTCTTGCGCGCGCGCCGCGAGGGCCTGCGCGACTTCGGCGCGTGCATGGCGCCGATGACCGCTTTCCAGATCCTGCAGGGCGTCGAGACCCTGCACCTGCGCATGCCGCGGCACGTCGAGAACACGAGGAAGGTCGTCGCGTTCCTCGCCGCCCACCCGATGGTCGAGTCGGTGGGCTACCCCGAGCTGCCGGGCCACCCCGACCACGCGCTCGCGCAAAGGCTCCTGCCTCGGGGCTGCGGCGCGGTGTTCTCGTTCGGCATGAAGGGCGGGCGCGAGGCCGGCCGGCGCTTCATCGAGGCGCTGCGCGTGTTCTCGCACCTCGCGAACGTGGGCGACGCCAAGTCGCTCGTCATCCATCCGGCGAGCACCACTCATTACCGCATGTCCGACGAGGACCTGGCGCGCGCCGGCATCGGGCCGGGCACGGTGCGCCTGTCGATCGGGCTGGAAGCGGCCGAGGACCTGATCGAGGATCTCGGCCGCGCGCTCGCGGCGGCGCAGAAGACGCGCGCCTGATGGACCTCGCCATCGACGGGGCGAAAGTCTTCGCCTATACCGCGGGGCGCGCGCTCGACCCCGCGAAGCCGGGCGTGGCGTTCGTGCACGGCGCCGGGCTCGATCACAGCTGGTGGGGGCTGCAAAGCCGCTACTTCGCCTACCACGGGCGCAACGTGCTCGCGCTCGACCTCCCCGGCCACGGGCGCTCGGGCGGCGCGCCGCTCGCCACGATCGAGGCGCTCGCCGACTGGGTGATGCGCGCGCTCGACGCCGCGCGGCTCGAAAGGGCGAGCGTCGTGGGCCATTCGATGGGCTCGCTCGTCGCGCTCGAGTGCGCGGCGCGCCATCCCGCGCGCGTCGAGCGCATCGCGCTCGTCGGCAGCGCCTTCCCGATGAAGGTGTCGGATGCGTTTCTCGAGGCGGCGCGCAGCAACGAGCAGGCCGCCTACGACATGGAAACGATCTGGGGCCACGCGCCGCAGGTGCCGCTCGGCGCCAATCCGAACCCGGGCATGTGGATGTACGGCGACACGCTCGCGCGCCTCGCGCGGCTCGCTCCGGGCGTGCTGCACGCCGATCTGAAGGCGTGCAACGACTACGCTGCCGGTCTGGTGAGCGCCGCCAAAGTGCGCTGCCCGGCGCTTCTCATCCTCGGGCGGCGCGACGCGATGACCCCGCCGAAGGCCGCCGAGGCGCTCGCGCGCGCGATCCACGGCAGCCGCACGGTCACCATCGCCGCCTCGGGCCACTCGCTGATGGCCGAGGCGCCGGATGCGACGCTCGACGCGCTGATCGAGTTCCTCGGCTGAGCGCCGCGACCGGCCCTCAAGCCGCCGCGGCGGCGAGCCGGGCAGGAGCAGGCGGCGGCTCATCGGGACCTTTCGTTGCGGAACAAGTCGAGCTGACCGCCGGGCGGAACAAGTGGCCGGAAGCGCGTGCAATCGAGCTCGCGCCGCGGCCGCTGGCCGCGCTCCGCGCCGTTCAGGCCGAGCCTGCGGCACGCCACCGCGAAGCGCCGCGCAATCAAGGCGGCGTAATTGCCGTCTCCGGTCATGCGATGCCCGAAGCGCGGATCGTTGTCGCGTCCGCCGCGGATCTGGCGCACGATGCTCATCACGTGCTCGGCGCGCTGCGGGTAGTGCGCGGCGAGCCATTCGCGGAACAGGTCCTTCAGCTCGTTCGGCAGGCGCAGCATCTGGTAGCCGGCCATGCTCGCGTCCGCGGCGCGCGCCGCCTCGAGCACCTCCTCGAGCGAAGCGTCGTTGAGCGCCGGGATGATCGGCGCGACCATCACGCCGCAGGGCACGCCCGCCGCGGCGAGCGCGCGCAGGGTATCCAGGCGCCGCTGCGGGCTCGCGGCGCGCGGTTCCATCCGGCGCGCGAGCACCCGGTCGAGGGTGGTGATGCTCACGAACGCCTTCACCAGGTTCTTCGCCGCCATCGGCGCGAGGAGATCCAGGTCGCGCTCAACGAGCGCCGACTTGGTCACGATGGTGAGCGGATGCTCGCACTCGGCGAGCACTTCGATCAGCGAGCGCGTCAGGCGGTACTTGCGCTCGACCGGCTGGTAGCAGTCGGTGTTTGCGCCGAAGGCGATCGGCGAGCACCGGTAGCCGGGATTCGCCAGCTCGGCGCGCAGCAATTCGGCCGCGTTCGTCTTGGCGAAGAGCTTCGTCTCGAAGTCGAGCCCGGGTGAGAGTTCGAGATAGGCGTGGCTCGGCCGGGCGTAGCAGTTGTGACTCACCACACCGTTCGCGACGAAGTCACCGGTTTCAGTGGTGAGGTCGTAGAGGCGCATGGCTCCGCCGACGGGCTCGATTCTGGCTACGCCCAAATCCGCCTCGCTCTTCACCGCCTGTCCCGTGATGTCGCGCTTGCGCGCGATGGCAGGATCAAAGCTGTGGAAGAATCGGAGGTGCGCCCGCAGGCCTCCGGTCACGCGAACGACGTCAATGGGCTTGCGCGTCGTGTGATGCACATGTTCGACTGCAAACCCGAACCCAAACGCCTTCAGCGACCGAGTGATCCATTCGATGATCTCTGGCTCAGTATTGCTCAGTCTCAGCACGCCGTCGCTGTAGCTGCCCTCGGCGTCGAAGATTCCGGCGAGAAATCCCGCCGACCACGCGCGCGACGGGGCGCTGGGCCAGGCAATGAGCGCGCGAACGGCTTCGACATTGCGGCGTGCATGCGTGCGGATGGCGTGCATGGGGCGCCTGCCCGCTACCGCCTCCTGAAAGACAAAGCGGTGCGTTTCGATCTCGCTTCGGCGCAGGTACTCCTGTGCACGCGACAGGGCCTCCGTGTCGCAGAGCGCCAGCCTGAACTGATGCTGATCCCCGTTGCTGCGCCCCACGCGCTGGTATTGGTAGGACGCGAGCAACCCGTCCCCGCGGATCACGCCGCAGAGGTACCCAAGCCGGTAATCGCCATTTCTTGCGGGACCGGGCGATAAAGCGCCCACGCCCATGAGCTTGTTGTTGACGGTGAGGTGCGCGCGGCGCGTGCGTCCCTGCTCCGTTCCCGTCACGAATTTCCAGCCGCGCTCGGTGAGGAAGCGATGGTCGGGGCCGGCCACGAGGCGCGTCCCGTCCTCGAGCGTGATCCGATACCCGCGTTTCACGACGCTCCAGTGCGCGAGCACTCGCGATTTGGCGTAGCGCCGATACCAGCCTTGGCGCACCGTGCCGTAGAGCACGTCCCCGGTCCGAACGCGAGCGAGCGGTCGCGTGCTGCCGTCCGCCATCAGAATCAAAGTGTCGCCCGATAGGCAGTAAACGCAACCATGCTCGCATCCCCGGTAGGGGTTGACCGACTGTTCGAAAGGAATGTCGGGCGAGTCGTTGCGCGCGATGATCGAGCGCGCGCGCTCCTCGGTGACGCGGGTCTCGAGCGGCGCGGGCGCCTCGTCCTCGCGCGTCCAGCCGTCCTCGAACGCTTCGCGCGCCTGCGACTCGAAGCGTCCCTGCGGCCGCGACAGCGCGCCGCGCGACTTGTGCGCGGGCTCGACGCGCGCGGCGCGCGGCGCCACGCCGCGTGATTCGATCTTCCCGTCGCTGCGCATCGCCCCGCCCGGTAGAATGCCGGCTCCCGCCGCCCGAATCCGCTTCCCCGATACTGTACAAATGAACAGTGCCTGGCGCAACGTCGCCCTGTTGAGCGCCTGCCAGGCGATGCTGCTCAGCACCAATTCGACGCTGATCGCGATCAACGGGCTGGCCGGGCTGGAGCTCGCGCCGTACCGCTCGCTCGCGACGCTGCCGGTAACGTTCTACGTGTTGGGCGCCGCGCTCACCACCATGCCTGCGTCGCTATATATGCGTCGGGTCGGCCGCCGTCCGGGACTGATGCAGTCCACCGCCTTCGCCGTGGCCGGCGCGCTGGTGTGCGCGACCGCGATCCGGCTGCAGAGCTTCTGGCTGCTGTGCGCCGGCGCCCTGCTGTTCGGCGGCTTCAACGCCTTCGGCCAGTACTACCGCTTCGCCGCGGTCGACGTCGCGCAACCCGAGCTCCGCGCGAGCGCGATCTCGCTGGTGCTCGCCGGCGGGCTCGCGGGCGGGATCATTGGTCCCACCACGAGCCGCGCGACCATCGACCTGCTCGGGCCCAAGTTCCTCGGCGCCTACCTCGCGCTGATTGTCTTCGCGCTGGTGACCCTCGCACTGCTCGCGTTCATCCGCATCCCGAAGGCGCTCGAGCACACGCGCGCCCCGAGCGGACGGCCGCTGCGGGAGATCGTCGCGCAGCCCAAGTACATCGTCGCGGCGATGGGCGCGGCGATCGGCTACGGCGTGATGAACTTCCTCATGACCTCGACCCCGATCGCGATGGGCGTCTGCGGCCATCCGTACAAGGCCGCGGCATTCGTCATTTCCTCGCACGTCGTCGGGATGTACCTCCCCTCGTTCTTCGCGGGGCGCATCATCCGGCGCCTCGGCGTGCTGCGCGTGATGCTGGCCGGCGCGGCGCTCAATCTGGGCTCGATCGCGATCGCGCTCTCGGGCATCGCCGTTCCGTACTTCTGGTCCTCGCTCGTGCTGCTCGGCGTAGGCTGGAACTTCCTGTACATCGGCGGCACCACGCTGCTCACCGAGACCTATCGTCCGGAGGAGATGGCCAAGGCGCAGGGCGCCAACGACTTCATCATTTTCGCCATGCAGGTGCTGTCGTCGTTCTCCTCCGGCGTCGTCGTCACCAACGCCGGGTGGAAGCAGGTGAACCTCTCGGCGCTTTCCCCCGTGATCCTGGTGATCGTCGCGATCGTCTGGCTGGGGCTGCGCGAGCGCGCCGCGCGCGCGGCGGCGGCGTAGCCCGTGCGCGCCCCGGCAACCGTCGGCATGCGGCTCGAGGACGTGGACACGCCGGCGCTCGTGCTCGAGCTCGACGCCTTCGAGCGCAACCTGGGCCGCATGGCGGCCGCGCTCGCCGGGCGCGGCGTGCGCCTGCGGCCGCACGCCAAGACCCACAAGTGCCCGACGATCGCCAGGCGCCAGCTGCTCGCCGGCGCGGCGGGCGTGTGCTGCCAGACGGTCGCCGAGGCCGAGGCGATGGTGGACGGCGGCATCGCCGACGTGCTGGTGACCAACGAGGTCGTCGGGGCGCCGAAGCTCGAGCGCCTCGCGGCGATCGCGCGCGCGGCGCAGGCGGCGCACCAGACCCGCAGGCTGATCGAGAGCGTCGGCCTGCGCTGCCCGACGGTGACCGGAGGCGGCAGCGGCAGCTTTGCCTACGAGATCGAGTCGGGCGCGTACGACGAGGTCCAGCCCGGCTCGTACGTCTTCATGGACGCCGACTACGCGCGGAACGAATGGGCCGCGCCGCTGCCGCGCTTCGAGCACGCGCTGTTCGTGCTTTCCACGGTGATCAGCCGCGCGGCGCCGCGGCGCGCGGTGCTGGATGCGGGCCTCAAGGCCTCGAGCGTCGATTCCGGGCTGCCGCTCGTATGGGAGCGCCCCGGGCTGCGCTACGCGCGCGCCTCGGACGAGCACGGCGTGCTCGAGATGGCCGAGGGCGCGCCGGCGCCGGAGCTCGGCGAGAAGCTGCTCCTGGTTCCCGGGCACTGCGATCCGACCGTGAACCTGTACGACCGGTACGTGTGCGTGCGCCACGGGGTGGTCGAGGCGCTGTGGCCGATCGCGGCGCGCGGCGCCGGATCCTGAGCGCATGCGGCGCGCTTCCTACGGCTGGGTGGTGGTCGCGGCGGCGTTCACGCTGATGTTCGTGGGCTTCGGCGCGGCGTACTCGTTCGCCGCATTCTTCGGCGCGTTCCAGTCGGAGTTCGCGGCCTCGCGCGGCCACGTCTCGCTGCTCTTCTCGGTGGCGGCGTTCCTGTGGTTTTCGCTCGGGGCGCCCGGCGGGATGCTCGCCGACCGCTTCGGACCGCGACGCGTGGCGCTCGCCGGGGTCGCGTTCCTGGTGGCCGCGCTCGCGTTCGCGAGCGTCGCGCGCTCGCTCGAGCTGCTCTATCTCACCTACAGCGTCGGCATCGGGGTCGGGGTGGGGCTCACCTACGTGCCGTCGGTGGGCGCGGTGCAGCCCTGGTTCGGCAGGAACCGCGCGTTCGCCTCGGGGCTCGCGGTGGCCGGCATCGGGGCGGGGAACTTCCTCGTGCCGCTGCTCGCCACCTGGTTCATCGGCCTGTTCGGCTGGCGCTCCGCGTACCAGGCGCTCGCGGCGCTGGTGCTCGTGCTGGGCGGGGCCGCGGCGCTCGCCATCGACGACGATCCGGCGCGCCGCGGCGCGGCCGGCGCCGCGCGCACGGAGCGCACCGCGCTCCCCGGCGCGACGCTCGCCGAAGCGCTGCGCAGCGAGTCGTTCTGGCTGCTTTACGTCGCCGGCACGCTCGCCTGCGTGGGGCTCTTCGTGCCGATGGTGCACCTCGCCTCGTATGCGCAGGACGCAGGCTACAGCCGCGCCGAGGGCGTGGCGCTCGTCAGCCTGATCGGCCTGGGGAGCCTCGCCGGGCGCTTCACGATCGGCGCGCTCGCCGACCGCCTCGGGCGGCTGCCGTCGCTCGCGGTGATGTACGTCGGCCTGGGCGCGATGCTGATCGTGTGGTGGGCCGCGAGCGCCTACTGGCTGCTCGCGCTGTTCGCGCTCGCGTTCGGCGCCTTCTACGGCGGCTTCGTCGCGCTCTCGCCCACCATCGTCATGGACCTGTACGGCGCGCGCTCGGTCTCGGGGATCATCGGCGTGCTCTATACCGGTCCCGGAATCGGCACGCTCATCGGGCCGCCGCTCGCGGGCACCGCGTTCGACGCGTTCGGCAGCTACAGCGCGCCGATCCTCGCGGCCGCGGCGCTCTCGTTCGCCGCCGTGGGCTTCGTGCTCGTGCTGATGCGGCGCACGCGCGCCGCGGCCGCGGCGTGAGGCGCGCATGAAGGCGGCGGCACGCCGGCTGCTGCGGCGCCTGCGCGGCGCGCCGCAGGTTGCCGTCAGCGAGGCGCGCGGGCTGCGCAGCCTGCACATCGGCGGCGAGGCGATCCAGAGCGCCATGCGGCTCGAGGATCCCTACGCGCTCGCGCTCGATTACACGCGCTGCATGATGGCGTTCCTCCTCTTTCACCCCGAGCCGCGCGCGGCGCTCATGATCGGCCTGGGCGGCGGGTCGCTCGCGAAGTTCTTCCATCGGCAGCTGCCGGCCGCGCGCGTGCGCGCGGTCGAGCTCGATGCCCGGGTGCTCGCGACGGCGCGCGCGCATTTCGCTCTGCCGCCCGACGACGCGCGCCTGCGCGTCGAGATCGGCGACGGCGCGGAGGCGCTCGCGCCCGAGTGCTGCGACGTGCTGGTGGTGGACGGTTTCGACGACGGCGAGCAGGTGCCCAGGCTCGCGAGCCAGGACTTCTACGACGCGGCCTGGCTCGCGCTCGCCGAGCCGGGCGTGCTGGTGGTGAATCTCATGAGCGACGATCCGCGGCTCGATCGCTACCTCGCGCGGCTGGAGCGCGCCTTCGGCGGCGCGGTGCTCGGCCTGCCGGCGCTCGCCGATCCGAACCTCGTCGCGTTCGGGCTGAAGGGCGCGCCCGCGCGCGTGCCCTGGGAGACGCTGCGCGCGCGCGCAGCGGCGCTCGAGGCGCGCTTCGGCCTGCCCTTCGGGCGCTACGTCGGCGCGCTGCGCCAGATGAACCGGCACACGGCCCGCGAACTTATAATTGCCGCCGAAGGAGGCGAGCCATGAAACTGACCAGCACGAGCTTCAAGGACATGGGGACGATTCCGGGGCGCTGTGCCTTCGCGGTGCCGGATGCGCAGAGCCACATCCGGCTCTCGGACAACCGCAATCCGCAGCTCGCGTGGAGCGGCCTGCCCGCCGGCACGCGCTCGCTGGCGCTCATCTGTCACGACTACGACGTGCCCTCCAGGGCCGACGACGTGAACCAGGAGGGGCGCGAGATCCCGGCGAGCCTGCCGCGCGTGGACTTCTACCACTGGGTGCTGGTGGACCTGAAGCCCTTCGACGGCACGATCGCCGAGGGCGAGCTCTCGAACGGCATCACCGCGCGCGGCAAGCCCGGACCGCAGGCGCCGCGCGGCGCGCGCCAGGGGCTGAACGACTACACGGGCTGGTTCGCTGGAGACAAGGACATGGCGGGCAACTACTTCGGCTACGACGGGCCCTGCCCGCCCTGGAACGACACCATCGTGCACCACTACGTCTTCACGCTGTATGCGCTGGACGCCGAGACGTGCCCCGTGAGCGGCAACTTCAAGGGGCCCGACGTGCTGCGCGCGATCGAGGGTCACGTGCTCGACAGCGCCCGGCTGACCGGCGTCTACGCGCTCAACCTGTCGGTGAAGCTCTGAGCAGCGCGCACAGTGCCTGAGGGCTACGCGGCGGTCGTCGCGCTCGCGCCGATCGCGTTCCTCGGCGCGCTCGTCTACGGCATCACCGGCTTCGGCGCGGCGCTGGTCGCGATCCCGCTCGCCACGCACTTCGTGCCGCTGCGCTTCGCGCTGGCGGTGTTCGTGCTGCTCGACCTCGGCAATGCGCTGCGCCTCGGGCTGGAGGCGCCGCGCAACGTGGTGCGCGGCGAGGTCGCGCGCCTGGTGCCGGCGCTGCTCGCGGGCACCGTGCTCGGCGTGACGCTGCTCGTCAACCTGCCGCGCGGGGACGCGATGCTCGCGCTGGGTGCGTTCGTGGTCGCCTACGCCCTGTACGCGCTGCTCGCGCGCGGACCGCGCCGCAAACTGCGCCAGGGCTGGTCGTACGTCGCCGGCCTGGCCGGCGGCGTGACCAGCACGCTGTTCGGCGCGGGCGGGCCGCCTTACGCGATCTATCTCTCGCAGCGCGGCCTGTCGAAGGAGGCGTTCCGCGCGACGCTTGCGCTCACCTCGGTGGCGAGCATCTCGTCGCGTCTGTTTGCGTTTGCGCTGACCGGCCTCATGAGCCACGCCATGGTCTGGATCGCCGCGGCGATCGCGCTGCCTGCGGCGTGGCTGGGCATCTCCATCGCCTCGCACCTGTTCGTTCGCATCCGGCGCGAGACCCTGATGCGCGCGGTGGCCCTGATGCTGCTCGCAAGCGGCGGCTCGCTGCTCGCGCGCGCGCTCGCCTGAAGGGCCTGCGCGCCGGCTACGCGTAGATCCAGCTGCGCGTCCAGGGCAGCGGATTGTCCTGCGGCCGGGCGCTCTTCACCGCGAGCACCTGATGGATGCTGACCCAGCGCTGCTCGAAGGCGTGCGCGGAGCCGGCGAGGTAGGTGCGCCAGATGCGCAGGCGCTTCTCGCCGGCGTGCTCGCGCGCGCGGGCAAGGTTCGCTTCGAGGCGCTCGCTCCAGCGCCACAGGGTTTTCGCGTAGTGCAGGCGCAGCGTCTCGACGTCCATCACCTCGAGATTGGCGCCGGTCAGCTCCCTGAGCACCAGCCCGATGTGCGGCAGCTCGCCGTGCGGGAACACGTACTTGTCGACGAACTCGCCGCCGCCGAGCCCCACCCAGCGGCTCTCGGAATCGGCGGCGGTGATGCCGTGGTTCATGACGATGCCGCCGTCCTTCAGCAGGCGGCGGATGGCGCCGAAGTACAGCGGCAGGTTCTTCAGCCCGACGTGCTCGAACATGCCGATCGAGGCGATCTTGTCGTACACGCCCTCGCCCGGGATGTCGCGGTAATCCTGGACGAGCACGCGGCAGCGTCCCTGCAGGCCCTCCGCGCGGATGCGCTCCTCGGCGAGCGCGTGCTGGTTGCGCGACAGCGTCACGCCGGTCGCATCGACGCCGTAATGTCTTGCGGCCCAGCGCACCAGCGCGCCCCAGCCGCAGCCGATGTCGAGCAGCCTGTCGCCGGGCGCAAGGCGCAGCTTGCGGCAGACGTGATCGAGCTTCTGCTCCTGCGCGGTGTCGATGTCCTCCCCGCCCGTCTTGAAGTAGGCGCACGAGTAGACCATGTTGCGGTCGAGCCACAGGCCGTAGAAGTCGTTCGAGACGTCGTAGTGGTAGCGGATCGCCTCGGCGTCGCGCTTCCTGCTGTGCAGATTGCGCAGCAGCGGCAGCCGTCCCTTCTTCGCCGCGCCCCAGGCCCGTGACAGGGCCTCGGCGGCGCGCAGCACCTCTCCGATCGGGCCCTCGACATCGACGTGCCCTTCGACGTAGGCCTCGCCGAGGCTGGCGAGGTCGGGGTTGAGGAAGTAGCGCAGCGAGGCCGCGCGCGGAATGCGCACGGTCACGCTGGCGAGGTCGGCGAGCGCATAGCGCTTGCCGTTCCACAGCTCGATCGACACCGGCAGCGCGGCGCGGCGCCGCAGCTCCCCGATCATCTTCTCGAGGCGCGCTTCGAGCAGCATGCGCCTCAGGCCGCCTTGTCCCGCATCGTCACGAATTCCTCGGCGGCGGTCGGGTGGATGCCGATGGTGGAGTCGAACTGCGCCTTCGTCGCGCCGAGCTTCACCGCGATCGCGATGCCCTGGATGATCTCGCCGGCGTCCGGGCCGATCATGTGCGCGCCGAGCACGCGCTGCGAGCGCGCGTCGACCACCAGCTTCATGAACGTGCGCTCGTCGCTCCCGGCGAGCGTGTGCTTGAGGGCGCGGAACGAGGCCTTGTACACCTCGACCTCGCCGTGGCGCTCGCGCGCCTTCTCCTCCGAGAGCCCGACGGCCGCGAGGTTCGGGTTGGCGAACACCGCGGTGGGCACGTTCGCGTAGTCCAACGCGGTCGGCTCGCCGCGAAAGAGCGTCCGCGCGAGCGCCATGCCCTCGGCGGTGGCCACGGGCGTGAGGTTCATGCGGTGGGTGACGTCCCCGAGCGCGTAGATCGAATCGACCGAGCTCTTCAGGTACGCGTCGACCACGACCGCGCCGTCGGCGTCGAGCGCGACGCCCGCCGCCTCGAGCCCCAGGCCGCGCGTGTTCGGCCTGCGGCCGGTGGCGAACATCACCGCGCCCGCGCGCTCGCGGGCGCCGTCTTGGTAGGCGAGCTCGAGCGTGCCGTCGGCTACGCGCTCGATACGCGCCGGGCTCGCATCGAGCCGGATGGCGACGCCCTTCGCGCGCATCTCCTCGGCGATGCGCGTGCCGAGCTCGGCGTCGAAGCCGCGCAGCAGCCGCGGGCCGCGGTACGCGAGCGTCGTCTCGACCCCCAGGCCGCGGAAGATCGAGGCGAACTCGAGCGCGATGTAGCCGCCGCCCACCACGACCACGCTCGCCGGCAGGCGCTCGAGGTGGAACGCCTCGTTCGAGGTGATCGCGTGCTCGCGTCCAGGGATCTGCGGCACCTGGGGCCAGGAGCCGGTGGCCACCAGCACGTACCTGGCGCTGTAGCTCCTGCCGCCGAGCTCGACCGTGTGCGCATCGCGCAGCGTCGCGCGGCCGCGCAGGATCCGCACGCCGGCGTTGACCAGCACCCGCTCGTACACGCCGTTCAGGCGCGCGATCTCGCGGTCCTTGTTCGCGAGCAGCGTGCGCCAGTCGAAGGACGGCTCGCCGAGCGTCCAGCCGAAGGACGCGGCGTCGCGGAAGTCGTCGCGGAAGTGCGCGGCGTACGCGAACAGCTTTTTCGGGATGCAGCCGACGTTGACGCAGGTGCCGCCGAAGCGGTCGGCCTCGGCGATCGCGACGCGCGCGCCGTAGCCGGCCGCCATGCGGCTCGCGCGCACGCCGCCGGAGCCGCCGCCGATGGTGAACAGGTCGAAATCGTATTGCGCCACGGTCGCGCCATGAGCCGGGCGTGGCGCCCCGCCCGGATGCTCCTAGCCCAGGTTCGGCAGGTTCAGCTCGATCAGCTCGAGATGGGCGGCGAGCCCCTTGAGCTCAGGCTTGCGGTTGAGCCACTTGAGCGCGCCGCGCACGCGCTGCTCGATCTCGGCGCGCGGCTTACCTTCGACACCGGTCAGCAGCTGCGCGAGGGCGGCGTGCCCCTGCGAGCGGGCGGCCGCGCGCAGCTCGCCGATCTTCGCCTCGACCGCGGCGCGGTCCAGATTGGTGACGATCTTCAGCGTCGTTTCGTGCAGGCTCATGACGCGCTCCCCCGTTCAGGGCCGAATCGGCCGTGCCGCAGCATATTGTTGTGCGGGCATCTTATCCAGTTGACCGGCGTTTGGCCAGCCGCCTCACGGCACTGCTGCAAAGCGCTCCTGCGCGCGGCGCACCCGCCCTTCGGCGACGAGCTTGTAGAGATGCGCCGCGAGCGAGCGGGCCGCGACCGGGTGCAGCTTCGCCGGCACGTCGTCGTAGACCTCCGGCAGCAGCTCCTCCAGGCTCGGACGGCCCAGGCGGGCGAGCGCGGCGAGCACCTTCGCCTCGCGCGCCAGGCGATGCGCGATCAGGCGCCGCACTTCCCGGTGCGGTGCGCCGACGAGGTAGCCGTGACCGGGGGCGAGAATCGCGAGGTCCTCGGCGAGCAGCGCCTCGAGCGAGGCGAGGTAGGCGCGCATGTCGCCGTCCGGCGGATTGATCACCACCGTCGAGCCCTGCATCACGTGATCGCCCGTGAACAGCATGCGCGTGTCCTCGAGCAGGTAGCACAGGTGGTTCGACGCGTGGCCCGGCGTGTGCAGCGCGCGCAGCGTGAGTTCGCCCAGCGTGAGGCGCTCGCCTTGCGCGGGCACGCGCTCGGGGGCGAAGCCCTGGTCCTGGCTCGCGCCCGGCGGCGCGGGTCGCCCGATCACGGTTGCTCCGGTCGCGGCGCGCAGCGCCGCGGCGGCAGGCGAGTGGTCCAGGTGCGTGTGCGTGCACAGGATCCAGCGGATGCGACCCGCGCCCTCGGCGATGATCGCCTCGACGTGCGAGGCGATCGCCGGGCCGGGGTCGATCACTGCAAGCTCGCGCTCGCCGACGAGGTAGGTGTTGGTGCCGGGGCCGGTCATCATGCCGGGATTCGGGGCGACGATGCGAGTCACCCGGCGATCGAGGCGCTTGGGCACCCCGGGCAGCATCTCGTAGCTCGTGCGGCCGGTTTCCTCGGGGTCGCTCCAGTGGATCTCGAAGTACTGCGGGTCGGCGCGGCGGAAGAGGCGCGGCCCGTCGCGCCCCTGGGCCCAGCAGGCGCGGTTGGTCTCGATCTCCGGCAGCGCGCGCACGTGCTCGAGCAGATCGTGCGGGTGCTCGAAGCGCGCCACGTCGGCGAGAGTGTGCTTGGTCGCGAACACCAGCTCGATCTCGCCGCGCGCGGCGCGCGCGAGCGCGTCCTCCGGGCGGATCCACAGGTCGTGGATCGTCTCGGCCGCGTCGTGCGAGCCCTGCTGGCCGGCCGGCGCCTCGGCGACGAAGAAACGCGCATCGAAGCGCCGCGAGCGACCCGGGGCCGTGATCCAGTGGCCGAAGTAGGCGAGCTCGCGCGCCGGCAGCAGCAGCCGCTCGCGCTCGAGGAGCTCGGCGAACGGCAGCTCGCCCGAGTTGAGCGCGCTGCGCAGGTCCCCGAGCGCCG
>JAKALD010000342.1 GCA_021813275.1 Pseudomonadota bacterium
TTCCGATCTCTCGCTCGACTGGATGCAGGCGCTCTTTCCGAAGGTCAGCGTCGAAAAGGACCTGCACGTCGTGGAGGAAGGCGCGCTGTTCACCTCCGCCGGCATCTCCGCCGGAATCGACATGGCGCTGAAGGTCGTGGCTCGCTACTGCGGCGAAGCGGTCGCGAAGACCACCGCGAAGCACATGGAATATCCCTTCCCGGTCAGCAACGCGCGCCGCGTGAGCCTGACCGCGCCATGATCCTCGAACCCGTGGTGTCGCACTACGAGGCGGTGGCAGGCGCCTCCGGCGGCTGAGCCGGCGCGCGCCCGGTTGCGAGCCGCAGCGCGAGCGCGCCCACGCCGGAGATCAGCGCAACAAAGCACACCAGCGCCCCGAGCACGGGAATGCGTCCGACGAGCGCAATTACCAGAACGCCGAGCGCCGCCGCCCCGACGCGCCATCGCAACGCCGCCGCGTGCGCGGGCTTCCAGCGCTCTAGCCCCGCCTCCCCGAGCGCGATCCCGGCGCTCACGTAGCCTGTGAGCAGCAGCGCGAGATAGAGCGCCACCGCGAGCAGCGCGAGCGGCGCGCCGACCCCGGTGACGAGCAGCAGCAGCGCCGCGATCGGCACCGACACGAGCAGCGCGAATCCGAGGAGCAGGCTCCACCAGAACCTGCGCCGGGCGGTCTGCGCCACCGCGCCGAAGAAGCCCGGCATCACCGCGACCAGCACGCCCGCGAGCAGCATCAGTCCCGCGATCCACACGAGCCTCAGCGCCTGCGCCGCCTTCACGGCTTTCGGTCGCGGCACGGGCCCGAGCCGCCGCTCGATCGGCCCCTTCACCTGCGCGCCGGGATCGAGCACGATCTCCTTCCGGCTCACGTAGCGCACCGCGCCGCCGATCCGCGCGCCCGGCCCGAGCTCGATCGCGTCGGCAGCGACATCCAGGTCGCCGCCCACCGTGCCGTCGATGTAGACGCGCCCGCCCGCCGCCTGCAGGTAGCCGTCCACCGTGCCGAGCACGCTCACGTCGCCGCCCGCAACGGAAGCACCGCCCGAGACGTGCGCGCGCGGCCCGATCTGAACGCTGCCGCCCGCGATGCGCGCGTTGCGCGCGACCGCGCCTTCGAGCGCGACGCGCCCGCCCGCCGCGTACAGGTTCTGCCCGGCCTGACCGCCAATGCTGACGCGTCCCCCAGCCGCCACCAGGTCGCCGCCCACCGGCGCCTCGATGTCGAGGTCGCCGCCCGCGGCGTACAGATCTCCGGCGACCGGCGTCGCGACGAGCGCGCTCGCGCCGGCCACGAACCGATCCGCCCCCGCCTCGCGCACCATCGGCCCGTGCTCGGCCTTCGGCGCCGGCGCGGCGAGCGCGATGTTGCTCCCTACGACAAGAAGGACTGCGGCAACAAATCGAAGCATGGCTCGCTCCTCGACGTGACCCGGCCTCGCACAGTTTCCTACCGCGCGGTGACGCCGGTTTGACGCGCCTCAAACGCCGCCCGGCTCGCCGGCCGCAGGCGGTTGCTGCGATACTCGCACGCTGACCCTTTCCCGCGCGGGAGACCCCATGCCCAAGATCCTCCTCGTCCAAGGCCCGAACATGAGCTATCTGGGCCGGCGCCAGCCCGAGCTCTACGGCCGGACGACCGCCGCGCAGCTCGACGCCCAGCTGCGCGCGCATGCGCGCGCCAACGACTACCGGCTCGACATCTTCTACACCCACAGCGAAGCCGAGGCGATCGAGTGCCTCTACCGCGCGGCCGACGAAAGGGTCGACGGGCTGGTGATGAACCCGGCCGCGTTCCTGTTCGCCGGCTACGCGCTGCGCGACTGCCTGCGCGCGGTGCCGTTTCCCTACGTCGAGGTGCACATGACCAACGTCGAGAAGCGCGGAATCCACTCGATCCTCGCCGAGACCGCGGTGGGCCTGGTCGCCGGCTTCGGCATCCGCTCGTATTTCCTGGGGATCGAGGCGCTGCTCGGCCACCTGCGCGCCCAACCGCGCGCGGCGGCGCGCAAGCGCCGCCGCGCCTAGGCTACTCGCGCGGCGCGGTGTCGATCGCGGCGATACGCCGCTTCTGCCACACGAGCATCGCGAGGCCGGGGAGCGAGAGCAGGAACGTGAGGAAGAAGAACTCCGGCCAGCCGAAGACCTCGGCCATCGCGCCCGCCGCCGGCCCGACGTACACGCGCCCGAGCGCGGCGAGCGCCGAGAGCAGCGCGTACTGGGTGGCAGAGTGGCGCCGCTCGCACATCGCCATGAGCAGCGCGACGAACGCCGCGGTGCCCATGCCGCTCGCCAGGTTCTCGGCCGCCACCGCGAGGATCATCAGCACGTAGCTCTTGCCGGCGAGCGCGAGCGCCATGTACCCGAGGTTGGTCACGCCCTGCAGCACGCCGAACACGAGCAGCGAGCGGTACAGGCGCAGCCGCGCCATCAGCGCGCCGCCGGCGAGCGCCCCCAGGATGGTCGCGACGACGCCGAGCCACTTGTTCACCAGGCCCACTTCCTCGAGGGAGAAGTGCGGGCCGCGCAGCAGGAACGCGGTCGACAGCGTCCCGGCGAAGGCGTCGCCGAGCTTGTAGAGCACGATCAGCGCGAGCAGCGCCCAGGCGCCGTCGCGCGCGAAGAATTCGGCGAGCGGGTCGCGCACCGACTCGCGCAGCGTGTGCGGCGCGCGCGGCGGGGCCTCGGGCTCGTCGCCGAGCAGCACCGCGGCGCTGCCTACGAGCATGAGCAGCGCCATGAGCCAGTAGGTCCCGGTCCAGCCGAGCGGGCCGGCCGCGAGGATCAGCGCGAGGCCGCCCGAGACGAGCATCGCGACGCGGTAGCCGAGCACGAACACCGCCGCGCCCGCGCCGCGCGCCTCGGCGCCGAGGATGTCGGTGCGGTAGGCGTCGACCACGATGTCCTGCGAGGCCGACAGGAACGCGACCGCGAGCGCCGCCGCGGCGAGCAGCCGGGGCGAGTCGTTCGGCGAAATCGTTCCCATCCAGGCAAGCGTCGCGAGCAGCGCGAGCTGCGTGAGCACCAGCCAGCCGCGGCGCCGGCCGAGGAACGGCGGCGTGAAGCGGTCCATCAGCGGCGCCCACAGGAACTTGTAGGTATACGGCTGCCCGACCAGCGCGAACAGGCCGATCAGGGCGATGTCGAGACCCTTCACGGTGAGCCAGGCCTGCAGCGTCCCGCCGGTGA
>JAKALD010000343.1 GCA_021813275.1 Pseudomonadota bacterium
TCGAGCCGCCGCGGTCGTGGAACACGAAGAACAGCGCCGAGCCGAGGCTGGCGATGATGAGCACGAGCGCGGCGATGACGACGTAGCGCATGGAGGTCGCGGGGCGCGAAGCGACGTGGCCCCGCAGCCGTGGAAACATGCAGTCTAACGGATCGGCCTGCCCGCCTGCACGCATGGCGCGTTTTTTTTCCGGCCGCACTTTCCGCCCCACGTGGTGGGGCGTGCTGCTCACGGCGGCGGGCTGCGCAGCGTTCATCGCGCTCGGCAACTGGCAGAACCACCGCGCCGAGGAAAAGCGCGCCCTGCAGGCGCAGTTCGAAGCCGCGCTCCGCGCCCCTGCGGTGGAGCTCCCGCCCGTGCCGGCAGCACCCGCGGATTACGTGCAGCGGCGGGTCGCTGCACGCGGCGAGTTCTTGCCCAAGTACACGGTGCTGCTCGAGGACAAGATCTACCATGGGCGAGTCGGCTACCAGGTCGTTACCCCTCTGTGCCAGAGCGGGGCGAACATCTGCGTGCTGGTCAACCGCGGCTGGGTGGCCGCGCCCGAGCGGCGCGACGAATTGCCCGACGTGCGCACGCCCTCCGGCGCGCAGCGCGTCGAGGGGCTCGCGCTCGCGCGCTTTCCGCGCGCGCTGGATCCGTCCGGTCGCAGACCGACCGGGCGGCGCTGGATCAACGTGCGGGTGAAGGACTTTGAGGCGTGGTCGGGGCTGGCGCTGCAGCCGATCGTGATGGAGCAGCTCTCGCCGGCCGACGACGGGCTGATCCGCGACTGGCCCCGCCCGGATCTGCACATCGAGATGAACGAGAGCTACGCGCTGCAGTGGTATTCGTTCGCCGCGCTGGCAGTGGTGCTGTTTGTCGCGCTGAGCATGCGCCGCCGTGAGCCTGCTTCCTGAGGACCCGAAGAAGCGCGGCCGCCTGATCCTCGCCGCGATCGGGCTGGTGTTCGCGCTGCCGATCGCCGCGGCGTGGATCGCGTACCTGCTCCACTGGGCGCCCGGAGGCACGAGCAACTACGGCGACCTCATCAAGCCGCAACGCGTGCCGGACGTGCCGCTCGCCGCGCTCGACGGCCGGCCGTTCCGGCTCTCGCAGCTGCGCGGCAAGTGGGTCATGATCAGCTTCGACAGCCCGGCGTGCGACGAGGCCTGCGTGCGCAAGCTCTACTACATGCGCCAGATCCGCGTGGCCCAGGGGCAGGACATGGATCGCGTCGAGCGCGTGTGGATCCTCACCGGCGCGGGGGCGCCGAGCGCGGCGCTGCTCGCGACCTACCCGGGCATGCACGTGGCGCGCGCAAGCGGCGCGGGCTTCGAGCGCGCCTTCCCGGCCGCCGACGGCGTCGCGCGGCACGTCTACGTGATCGATCCGCTCGGCAACGTCATGCTGCGCTTTCCGCGCGATCCGAACCCCTCGCGCATGCTCAAGGACCTGCAACGCCTGCTCAAGTACTCGTCATCCGGATGAAACACTATCGCCTGCTCGTTTCTGTTGCTGCCGTGCTCGCCTTCGTGGTCGTGGTGGTCGGCGCCTTCGTTCGCCTGTCGGACGCCGGGCTGGGCTGCCCGGACTGGCCGGGCTGCTACGGCAAGCTCACGCCGAGCGCCGCCGCGCCGCAGATCGCGCGCGCGGTGAACGAGCAGGGCGGCACCTTCGGACCGGTTTCGCTGCCCAAGGCCTGGAAGGAGATGGGCCACCGCTACCTCGCCGGCACGCTCGGCCTGCTGATCCTCGCGATCGCGCTCATCGCCTGGCGGCGCCGGCGCGAGCTCGGGCAATCGCCCTGGCTCGCGAGCGCGATCGTGCTGGTGGTCGCGCTGCAGGGGGCGCTCGGCATGTGGACGGTCACGCTGCTGCTCAAGCCGGCGATCGTCACGGGCCATCTCATCGGCGGCATGACCACGCTCGCGCTGCTGACCTGGCTCGCCCTCGCGCAGCGGCGCTACGTCGAGGCGCCGGACGCGCGCCGCCTGCGCGGCCCGGCCGTCCTCGGCCTCGCGGTGCTCGCCGTGCAGATCGTGCTCGGCGGATGGGTGAGCACCAACTACGCCGCGCTCGCCTGCCCGGACCTGCCCCTGTGCCACGGGCAGCTCGTGCCGCCGATGGACTTCCGCGACGCGTTCCACGTGATCCGCGATCTCGGCATGAGCGCCGACGGCCAGCTGCTGCCGCTGCAGGCCCTGGTGGCCATCCACTGGACGCACCGCATGTTCGCGCTCGTCGCGGCCACGGTGCTCGGCTGGGCCGCCTGGCGCGCGCTGCGCGTGGCGGCGCTGCGCCCCCTGGGGATCCTCGTAGCGCTCGCGCTCGCGCTGCAGATTTCGCTCGGCGTGGCGAACGTGCTGCTCGACCTGCCCCTGGCGCTGGCGGCCGCCCACAACGCGGGCGCGGCGCTGCTGCTCGTCTCGGTCATCGTGCTAAACTTCTTCGCTTTCCGCGGGGCCGCGCCCCGCCTGCGTCGCAGCTAACGCGTCCGTGACTTCGCAAGCGCTCTCCGCCCCCGCCAGGACCTTCGCGCAGCGCGCGCGGGCCTTCTACGCGCTCACCAAGCCGCGCGTGGTCTCGCTCATCGTGTTCACCGCGGTGATCGGCATGTTCCTCGCCACCCCCGGCATGGTGGCGCCGCAGGTGCTGCTCGCCGGCACGCTCGGCATCGCGCTGGTCGCCGGCGGGGCGGCGGCGGTGAACTGCCTGGTCGAGCAGCGCATCGATGCGGCCATGCAGCGCACGCGCTGGCGGCCGCTGCCGCGCGGCGAGCTGACGCCGCTGCAGACGCTGGTCTTCGCGGGCGCGGTCGGCGGCCTCGGCCTGTGGATCCTGGCGCAGTTCGTGAACGCGCTCACGATGTGGCTGACGCTCGGCACCTTCGTCGGCTACGCGATCGTCTACACGGTGCTGCTCAAGCCGGCGACGCCGCAGAACATCGTGATCGGCGGAGCCTCGGGGGCGATGCCGCCGGTGCTCGGCTGGGCCGCGGCGACCGGCGAGGTGAGCCTGCAGGCGATGCTGCTCTTTCTCATCATTTTCGCGTGGACGCCGCCGCATTTCTGGTCGCTCGCGCTGTACCGCACCGAGGACTACGCGCGCGCCGGGCTGCCGATGCTGCCCGTCACGCACGGGCGGCGCTACACGCAGCTGCAGGTGCTGCTCTACACGCTGATCCTGTTCGCGGTGAGCC
>JAKALD010000344.1 GCA_021813275.1 Pseudomonadota bacterium
CTCGACGACGCACTCCGCAGCGCCCTCGGCGCGAGAATCGCAAGGCTCGGCGAGCGGCTCGGCGAGCTGACCCTGGAGGTGCAGGCGGCCGACTACCTCGAGGTCGCGCGCGCGCTGCGCGACCGCCCCGAGCTGCGCTTCGAGCAGCTGACCGACCTGTGCGGGCTGGACTACGAGACCTACGGCGACCGGCCGCGCGCGGGGCGGCGCTTCGCGGTGGTCGTGCACCTGCTGTCGTACACGCACAACTGGCGGCTGCGGCTGCGCAGCCAGTGCCCGGACGACGGGCTGCCGATGCTCGCCTCGCTGGTCGAGCTCTGGCCTGCGGCCCAGTGGTTCGAACGCGAGGCCTTCGACCTGTACGGCATCGTGTTCGAAGGGCACCCGGACCTGCGCCGCATCCTCACCGACTACGGCTTCATCGGCCACCCGTTCCGCAAGGACTTCCCGGTCTCGGGCTACGTCGAGATGCGCTACGACCCCGAGCAGAAGCGCGTCGTGTACCAGCCGGTGACGATCGAGCCGCGCGAGGTCACGCCGCGCGTCGTGCGCGAGGAGCACTACGGCGAGGAGCTTCCGTAGTGGCCGAGATCCGCAACTACACGCTCAACTTCGGCCCCCAGCACCCGGCGGCGCACGGGGTGCTGCGCCTGGTGCTCGAGCTCGACGGCGAGGTCATCCAGCGCGCCGACCCGCACATCGGGCTGCTGCACCGGGCGACCGAGAAGCTCGCCGAGACCCGCACCTTCATCCAGTCGGTGCCCTACATGGACCGACTGGACTACGTCTCGATGCTGTGCAACGAGCACGCCTACGTGATGGCGATCGAGAAGCTGCTCGGCGTCGAGGTGCCGCTGCGCGCGCAGTACATCCGCGTCATGTTCGACGAGATCACGCGTATCCTCAACCACCTGCTGTGGCTCGGGGCGCACGGCCTGGACATCGGGGCGATGACGGTGTTCCTGTACTGCTTCCGCGAGCGCGAGGACCTGATGGACGCCTACGAGGCGGTCTCGGGCGCGCGCATGCACGCGGCGTACTACCGGCCGGGAGGGGTGTACCGCGACCTGCCCGACGCGATGCCGCAGTACGAGCCCTCGGGCATCCACGGCGAGCGCGCGGTGCGCGAGATGAACCGCAACCGGCAGGGCTCGCTCCTCGACTTCATCGAGGACTTCACCGAGCGCTTCCCGGGCTGCGTCGACGACTACGAGACGCTGCTCACCGAGAACCGCATCTGGAAGCAGCGCACGGTGGGCATCGGCGTGGTCGCGCCGGAGCGCGCGATCGCGCTCGGCTTCACCGGGCCGATGCTGCGCGGCTCGGGCATCGCCTGGGACCTGCGCAAGAAGCAGCCGTACGAGGTCTACGACCGCGTCGAGTTCGACGTGCCGGTGGGCGTGAACGGCGACTGCTACGACCGCTACCTGGTGCGCATCGAGGAGATGCGCCAGTCGAACCGCATCGTACGGCAGTGCGTCGACTGGCTGCGCGCCCACCCAGGGCCGGTGATCACCGACAACCACAAGGTGGCGCCGCCCTCGCGCGTCGAGATGAAGGCGAACATGGAGGAGCTGATCCACCACTTCAAGCTCTTCACCGAGGGCATGCACGTGCCCGAGGGCGAGGCCTACGCGGCGGTCGAGCATCCGAAGGGCGAGTTCGGGATCTACCTGGTGTCCGACGGCGCGAACAAGCCCTATCGCATGAAGATCCGCGCCCCGGGCTTCGCCCACCTGTCGGCGTTCGACGAGCTGGTGCGCGGCCACATGCTCGCCGACGCGGTCGCGGTGATCGGCACGCTCGACATCGTCTTCGGGGAGATCGATCGCTGATGCTCTCGGATGCAGCCTTGCAGAGAATCGACCGCGAGGTCGCGAAGTACCCGCCCGGGCAGAAGCGCTCGGCGGTGATGGCCGCGCTCGTCCTCGCGCAGGGCGAGAAGGGGTGGCTCTCGACCGAGGTCATGGACTTCGTGGCGCACTACCTCGGCATGCCGCCAGTGGCGGTGTACGAGGTGGCGAGCTTCTACACCATGTACAACCGCAAACCGGTCGGCACGTACAAGCTCACCCTCTGCACCTGCTTGCCGTGCGGCCTGCAGGGCTCGCTCGCGGCGGCCGACCACCTCAAGCAGCGCCTCGGCATCGACTTCGACGAGACCACGCCCGACGGCATGTTCACGCTCAAGGAAGGCGAGTGCATGGGGGCGTGCGCGACGGCGCCGGTGGTGCTGGTGAACGACAAGCGCATGTGCGATGACATGACCGACGAGAAGCTCGACGCGCTGATCGAGGAGCTCGCGCGCGCCTACGAGCTGAAGGGCTGAGATGCTCGACTACGGATCCGACGCGATCATCCTCGCCGGCCTGGACGGCGCGAACTGGCGGCTCAAGGACTACGAGGCGCGCGACGGCTACCAGGCGCTCAAGCGCATCGTCGCCGGGAAGCTGGCGCCCGAGGCGGTCGTCGCCGAGGTGAAGAAGTCGGCGCTGCGCGGGCGCGGCGGCGCGGGCTTCCCGACCGGGCTCAAGTGGTCGTTCATGCCGCGCGCGCATCCCGGGCCGAAGTACCTGGTGTGCAACTCCGACGAGGGCGAGCCCGGCACCTGCAAGGACCGCGACATCCTGCGCTACAACCCGCACGCGGTGATCGAGGGCATGCTGATCGCCGCCTGGGCGACCGGCGCGACCGCCGGCTACAACTACATCCACGGCGAGATCTGGAGCGTCTACGAGCAGTTCGAGGAGGCGCTCGCCGAGGCCTACGCCGCCGGCTACGTCGGCAGGAACATCCTCGGCTCGGATTTCTCCTTCGAGCTGTACGCGCACGCGGGCTTCGGCGCCTACATCTGCGGCGAGGAGACCGCGCTGCTCGAGTCGCTCGAAGGCAAGAAGGGGCTGCCGCGCTTCAAGCCGCCGTTCCCGGCGAGCTACGGCCTGTACGGCAAGCCGACCACGATCAACAACACCGAGACGTTCGCCGCGGTGCCCTGGATCCTGCGCCACGGCGCCGACGCGTTCCTCGCGCTCGGCCGGCCCAACAACGGCGGCACGAAGATCTTCTCGGTGACGGGGCACGTCGAGCGGCCCGGCAACTACGAGGTCAGGCTCGGCACGCCCTTCGCGAAGCTGCTCGCGATGGCGGGCGGCGTAGATCGGA
>JAKALD010000345.1 GCA_021813275.1 Pseudomonadota bacterium
TCACGCCGTCCCATTCCGGACCCGGCGCCTCCTTGCGCAGCTGCGCGATCCTCTCGGCGTACAGCGCGTACAGCTCGCCGCCGGGGGCCATGCGCTGCAGGTTGAGCAGCGCCACTTCGGCCTGGTCCCAGTCGCGCGCGCGGTAGGCCTTGAGGCACTGGTTCCAGAGTCGCAGCTCGTCGCGCACCTTTTGGTCGGCCTCTGCCTCCATGCAGAGCGGCTCGAAGATCGCCACGGCCTCGTCCTTGCCCTTGACTCGCACCCGGTCGACCTCGCGGAAGAGCACGTCGCTCACCAGCTTGCGCGTTTCCTCGCCCACCAGAATTCCGACGTGATATTGCTTGGTGATGCCTTCGAGCCGCGAGCCGAGATTCACGGGATCCCCCATGACCGTGTACGCCTTGCGCAGCCGCGACCCCATGTCTCCCACGCGCATCAGTCCCGTGTTCACGCCGATTCCGATGCGGAACTCGGGCCAGCCCTTCTTGCGGAATTCCTCGTTCAGCGCGCCGGCGCGCCGCTGCATCTGCAGCGCGGTGATCACGCCGTTGCGCGCGTGCTGCGGGTCCTCGACGGGGGCGCCCCAGAACGCCATGATCGCGTCCCCGATGTACTTGTCCAAAGTACCGCGGTTCGAGCGGATGACTAAGGACATAGCTGTCAGATAGTCGTTGATGTAGGCCGAGAGGTCCTTGGCGAGCAGGCTTTCCGAAATGCTCGTGAAGCCGCGCACGTCCGAAAACAGCACGGTGAGAACTTCTTCCTTGCCCTCCATGCTGTACTTCTCGGGGTCGTCCGCCATCTTGTCGACGAGCTCCGGCGGGACGTACTGCCCAAACAGCTCGGCGAACTGGCGCTTCGAGCGCGACTCGATGAAGTAGCCGTACGCCATGTTGACGGTGTACAGCGCGACGGTCATGAGCACTGACGTGGCGAGCGGCAGGACCATGTTCGCCTTCACCCAGAGCATCACGTCGAAGCCCACGATCAGCGCCACGCCGAGCGCGCTGACCGCCGTCGCGCGCAGCGGCGAGAGCAGCGGGATCAGCACCGAAAGCGTGAGCCCGCCGAGCAGCAGCAGGACCACTTCGGCCCCCAGCATGTAGGCTGGCTGCTGCTTGATGTCGTGATCGAGCATGCCGGCGATCAGGTTGGCGTGGATCTCCACGCCCGGGTAGACGCTGTCGACCGGCGTGGACCGCAGGTCGAGCAGCCCGGGCGCGGTGGCACCGACCAGGGCGATCTTGCCGCGCAGCTGCTCGGGCCGGACGCGGTCGAACAGCACGTCGGCGAGCGAGACGTAGGTGAAGCTGTGCTTGGGGCCTCGGTAAGGGACGAGCGCGCTCGCGGTAGCGTCGACCGGGATGCGCAGCGGACCCACGTCGAGCCACTCGAGCCCGCCGTAGTCCTTCTGCAGCGCGCCGCCGCGCGTGAGCTCCGGCACGATCTTGGGAAAACCGAGCAGCGTGCGCACCATGGCGAGCGAGAGCGCCTCGTAATAGGCGCCGTCCAGCTCGACGAGCAGGGGAACGCGGCGCACCACGCCGTCCGGGTCGATGAGCGGATTGAAGTGCCCGGCGGCGGCCGCGCTGTCGACGAATTCCTTGAGATTTCCGCCGTAGCCGTTCCACACGGTGAAGGCGATGTTGCGGCCGGCGAAGGCGCCCTTGGGCAGCGTCGGCGGCGGAATCGCGGCGATGCGCTTCGCGTCCTCGGCGCTGTTCAGGTAGTAGCCCAGCACGACGGGCCGGCCTTTCATCGCGCGCGCGAACATCGCGTCGTTGTCGAGGCCGGGACGCATGCGCTGGTAGGCCCGCTCGAAAGCGGGATCGTCCTTGAGCGGGCCGTGCGCGAGCTCGTCCAGCGACTTGATCCCCGAAGAATAATCGTGCTCGGCGAACACCACGTCGAAGCCGAGGATGGCGACGTGGTACTCGTCGAACAGCTTGTCGACCAGGCGCGCCATGATGTCGCGCGGCCACGGCCAGCGCCCCACCTGCTGCAGGCTCTTCTCGTCGATGTCGAGGATGACGATGCGCCGGTCCACCCCGCCCGGCATCGTCAGGCGCAGGCGCGCATCGTAGATGATCTGATCGAGCTGATTGATGAAGCCGATGGTGTAGAACCGCGCGGCATGGCCGATGAAAAACAGCGTGATTGCCAAGCCGATTAGGATGCGGATGAGGCGCTGGCTCAAGCGGCCTCCATCGCCGAGGCGGGACCCTGATGGGCGCCGGACAAGGACACGGGGCCGGAGCGGGCCGCCGGGGCGCGCGCCCTCAATCCTTGAGGAAGAACTCCATCTTGACGCCGGCCAGCTCGATCAGGTCGTGATCCTTCAGCGGATGCGGCGCGGCGGTGATCACCTGCCCGTTGACCACGGGGTAGTTGGTCCCCTCGACGTGCGTGATGAAGTATCCGTGCGGCCGCCGCGTCAGCACCGCCACCTGCACGCCCGGCTTGCCAAGCGTGGTGAGCGGCTTGACGAGCTCCAGCTCCTTGCCGGCGTTCGAGCCGGAGATGATCTGGATCGCACCGAGCGGCTGCGCCGGCCTGGGGGCGGCCGGCGGCGGAGGCGGAGGGGCCTGCCTCTCGGCAGTTCCGGCGACGGCTGCCGCGGCGCTCGCTTGCTCGGCGGCCGCAGAGCGCGCCGCCTCTGCCGCGACCGAGACCTGCGCACCGCCACCCGCGGCCATGGCGCGCGCCTGTTCGGCGACCTGGCGCATCGCGGCGGGGCGCAGCACCATCGTACGCTCGAAGTCCGCGGTCGCCGCAACCGGCTGCTGGCCCAGCTCGCTGATGTACTTGAGCCGGTACTTGCCGAGCTCGATGACGTCGTTGTTCTGCAGAAAGTGCTTCTTGATCGCCTGGCCGTTCACCAGAGTGCCGTTGGTGCTGCCGAGATCCTCGAGGAACGAATCGTTCAGGATCGTCACGATGACCGCGTGCTCGCCGCTCACCGCCAGGTTGTCGATCTGGATGTCGTTGTGCGGCTTGCGGCCGATCGTGGTGCGCTCCTTGGTCAAGGGGATCTCCTTGAGCACCAACCCGTCCATGCTGAGTATGAGTCTCGCCATGTGCGACCCCTGGGGCTATTTTAACCACGCAAAGAACTTGGCCATGACACCTCGA
>JAKALD010000077.1 GCA_021813275.1 Pseudomonadota bacterium
GGAATGGTGCTCGTGACCGGGCCCACGGGCAGCGGCAAGACGACGACGCTGTACGCGGCGATCTCGGCGCTCAACACGCCGGATCGCAAGATCATCACGGTCGAAGATCCAGTGGAATACCGCCTGGACGGAACCAGCCAGATCCAGGTGAACGAGAAGATCGACCTCACCTTCGCCCGGGTGCTGCGCTCGACCCTGCGGCAGGACCCGGACGTGATCCTGGTCGGCGAGATCCGGGACGAGGAGACCGCGGCGATCGCGCTGCGCGCCGCGCTGACCGGCCACCTGGTGCTGTCGACCGTGCACACCAAGGATGCGGCGAGCACCCCGCTGCGGCTGATCGACATGGGCGCTCCGAACTACATGGTCGCGACCTCGGTGCACGCGGTCATCGCCCAGCGGCTCCTGCGGCTGATCTGCGAGAGCTGCATCGAGGAGCACCGCCCGGACCCGTACGAGGCGCGCTGGCTCGCCACGCAGCTCGGCGCGGGCTCCGAGGACCGCAAGTTCTTTCGCGGCCGCGGCTGCTCGCACTGCAACGGGACGGGCCACTCGGGCCGCACCGGCGTCTACGAGATGCTCGAGATGACTCCCGAGCTCGCGCGCGCAGTGAACGCGAGCAACCCGAACGCCTTCGTCGCAGCGGCGCACGCGCAGCTCAAGGGCCGTACGCTCACCGACCGCGCGCTCGAGGTCGTGCTCCAGGGCCGCACCACGGTCGCCGAGGCGGTGAAGGTGGCCGTGCAGGTGGAGGACTGACCGGTGCCGCGCTACATCTACCGCGGGCGCGACGTGCGCGGCGACGTGGTCACCGGAACGCTCGACGGTGCCGACACCGGCGCGATCGCCGACCAGCTGCTGTCGATCGGCGTCACCCCGATCGACATCGCGCCCACGACGAGCGGCGCCGGAAGCGGTGTGCCCCGGTGGTGGCGAGCGCTCACCGCGCCGAAGGTCACGGAAGTCGACGTGATGCTGTTCTCGCGCCAGATGTTCACCCTGCTCAAGTCGGGGGTGCCGATCCTGCGGGCGCTGGCGGGCCTGCAGGAGTCGATCATGAACTCGACCCTCGCGGCGGTGATCGGCGATCTGCGCGCCGCGCTCGATGCCGGGCGCGAGCTCTCGAGCGCGATGCGCCGGCATCCTTCGGTCTTCAGCCCCTTCTACATCAGCGTCGTGCGGATCGGCGAGGCGACGGGCAACCTCGACGAGTCGTTCAATCGCCTGTTCCATTACATCGAATTCGACAAGGAGATGCGCGAGCGCATGAAGACCGCCACCCGCTACCCGCTGATCGTGCTGGCAGTGATCGCGGTCGCGGTGGCGGTGGTGAATTTTGCGGTCATTCCGGCGTTCGCCAGGGTGTTCGAGACGAACAAGGTGCCGCTGCCGCTGCTCACGCAACTGCTGATCGGGACCTCGCGGTTCTTCCTGCAGAATTGGCCCTCGATGCTGGCCCTGCTGATCGCCCTCATCGTGGGCTGGCAGACCTACGTGGGCACCCCGTCCGGCCGTTACGTCTGGGATCGCGCCAAGCTGCGCCTGCCGGTCGCGGGTCCGATCGTGCTCAAGGCGACCCTGGCGCGCTTCGCGCGCAGCATGGCGCTCGCCGCGCGCGCCGGGGTGCCGATCGTGCAAGCCCTCACGGTGGTGTCCGAGGTGGTCGCGAACTCGTTCATTGCGCGGCGCGTGCAGCAGATGCGCGACGGCGTCGAGCGCGGCGAAAACCTGCGCCGCACGGCTGCCGCGAGCGGCGTGTTCACGCCGGTGGTGCTGGAGATGGTCGCCGTCGGCGAGGAAACCGGGGAGCTGGACGAGCTGCTCGAAGAGGTGGCGGGAATGTACGAGCGCGAGGTCGACTACGACATCAAGAACCTGTCGACCAACCTGGAGCCGATCCTCACGATCGCGATGGGCGGCCTGGTGCTCGTGCTCGCCCTGGGCGTGTTCCTGCCGATCTGGGACCTCGGGTCGGTGTTACTCAAGCGCTAGAGCGCAGCGCGGAGCCGTTGCGGGGAGGCAGAGCGTGGCGCTACTAGGCAACCGGCCAAGGCGCCGCCTCGAGGCCGCGCTTTATGTGCTGGTCGCCGCGCTGCTCGCCCTGGTGCTCCTCGACCGGCTGCAGCGCTACGCGGAGCTCGCGGAGCGGGCGGCGATGGAGACCACGCTCGCCAACCTGCAGACGGCGCTGCAGGTGAAATTCATGCTCGCGGCGGCACGCAGCGGGCCGAAGGCAGTGGCCGAGGCATGGCGCGGCGGTAACCCGGTCACCCTTGTCGGCAGCGAGCCCCCCAACTACCTCGGAGAGCGCAACGACCCCGATCTGCATTCGGTCCCAGGCGGAAGCTGGCTGTTCGACAGCGGCCGCAAGGAGCTGGTGTACGTCCCGCGCAGCGCGCGCTTCCTTCACCTTTGGCCTATAGGCAACCAAGTGCCCGTGCTCCGGTTTACGCTCAGGGTCGAGGGTGCGCCGCCGAGCTCAGGGTGGGTGGTGCATCTGGCTCCCGTGGGCCCTTACACGTGGGGTTCCCGATGAAGCACCCCAGAAATGTTAGGAAACGTCAGAAGAACGGTTTGGAACTTATTGCTTTTCCTTAAACATTGCGGTTGAATCGCGGCCGCAAGTCGTGTAGCATTCCGATGCTGGAGCAAATCCCTGGACCGCGGGCGGCGGCCACAGCGGCAGGCGAAAGACATCGAAATCGGGGAGGCGGAATGAAAGCGGCGGTACAAAAGGGCTTCACGCTCATCGAGCTGGTGGTGGTCATCGTGATCCTCGGCATCCTCGCGGCGGTTGCGGTGCCCAAGTTCCTCGACGTTCAAACGTCCGCTCAGACGGCCGTGCTGCAGTCGACCTGCGGCGCGATCCAGTCCGCTGCGGTGATCGTGTACGCGTCGAAACAGGCAAAAGGTACGGCGGCCGAGATCCAGGCGAATGTGACGATACCAACAAACGTTACGATCAACGGCGGCAGCAGCCTCGTCTGCGGCAGCGGGAACACGCTCCAGTATGGCGCGAGCGGGCCGACCCTGTCGTGCAATGTCACGACCGACCTGTGCCAGTGATTCGATGCCTTGCAGCCCGTTCTGAGCGGAACGCCTAGCGCAGCCGGAGGCGTCGGGCACGAGAAGGGGGGGCTTGCGGCCCCCCTTTTTTGTTTGGGCCTTGTTTGCGCGGTGCTTGCATCGCGCGATCCGCCGCTGCTGCTGCTCGCCGCGGCTGCCGCGGCGATCGCGGTCGCGGCCTGGCTGTGCGCGCCGCGTCGCCTCCTCCGCAGCCCCATCGCGGCCGCGGTCACCGCCTTCGCCGTGGTGGCCCTCGGGAGCGTCTGGATCTGGGGCAGCCGGTACACGCCTGCCGCGGTCTACCACATGGGACTGCTCGTGGGCGCTTACGCGCTCGGGCGCGGATTCGCGCAGCGCGGGCGGAGTGGGAACGCCCTCGCCATCCTCGTCGCGGTCGCCCTCGCCGTCTCCGCCTACGGCCTCTGGCAGCGCGCGTGGCTCGGCGCCGCGCGCGCGGACGCCTGGTTCGAGACGCCCAACCTGATGGCGGCGTTCGTCAACCTGGCGCTCGCGCCGCTTGCAGTGCTCGTGCTGTTGCGCGGGCCGCGCTTCCTCCGGCTCGCCGCGCTCACGGGGCTGAGCGCAGCCTTGGCCGCGACGCAAAGCCGGGGCGGGGCGCTCGGGCTCGCGGGCGCCGCCGCCACGACCGCGTTGCTGCTCATCGGCGGCGGTTGGAGACCTGCGACGAGAACGATCGCGGCGCTCGGTGCGTCGTTCGCGCTCGGATACGGCCTCGCCATGCTCGCGCCGCAGGCGCTGGCGTTGAAGGGTGCCACTGTGAGCGAGGCCGCGCAGGTTGCGACGGCCGAAGCGGTGTCGCCGAAGGCGCGCCTGGATTCGGCGGCATCGCGGCTCGAGCTCTACGCCCTCGCTGCCAACGCCGCGCGCGCACGGCCGCTCGCAGGCAGCGGCTACCTCGATTTCGGGCGCCTCTTCGATCGCGAGCAGGCGCGGGTGCCGAGCTACGAGCCGGGCATGGCGACGCTGTTCGTGCACGACGACTATCTGCAGGTCCTGCTGGAGCTGGGACTGCTCGGGCTGCTGCCCTTTCTCGCGTTCACCGCGCTGCCGCCGCTGCTCGGTTACTTTCGCAAGGCGATGCTGCAGCCTGGCTCGTCGGCCGGTGACGCCTACGGGATCGCGGTGCTCGCAGGGCTGGCGTCGATGGCGACGCACGCCCTGGTGGACTTTCCTTTTTACGTGCCCGGCACCCTCGCCGCGTATGGGCTGCTCCTCGGGATCGCGGACGAGTGGCTGCACCCAGCGCCGGTGAGCGACGCGCCGCGGAGCCCGGGCGCGCTCGCTCGCGTGCTGCGCACGGCGCTCGCCGCGCTCGCCGCCTATGCCCTCGCGATCCCGGCGGCCGCCGAGGGGTGCGCGGTCTTCGCGCGCGAGCGCGTGCAACGTGGCGACGTCGCCGACGCGGTGTACTGGCTCCAGGTGGGGCGCAACTTCGATCCGCGCGACTGGCGCCGTCATTGGCAGCTCGCGGCGCTGCTCGCACAGCAGGCGTCGCTGCTGCGCGACCCGCGCCTCGCGCAGCTCGCAGCGCAGGCGTACGAGGCCGGCATGCGGGCCGACCCCGGCGACGTCCACAACCTGCTCGGCTGGCTCACGCTCGAGCGCACCTTCGGGCCGCGCCTCGCGCATCCCGCGCCGCGCGCGCAGCTGCTCGCGCGGATGAACGAGGCCGTCGCGCTCGCGCCGCTCGACACAGCGGTGCGGGTCGAGCGCGTGCTCATGCTGCGCTACCTGGGCGAGGCGCGGCAGGCACGCGAGACGGCGCAGGCGCTGCTGCGCGATTTCCCCGGCGATCCGGCGTTGCGTCGCCTGGTTGCCGAGCAAGGCTGAATGGAGCCTCGGTTGCGCGCCGCCGGTGGCTTCACCTTCCCCGAGCTGGTGGCGGTGATCGTGATCGTCGCGGTGCTCGCCGCGGTCGCGGTGCCACGCTTCAATCAGGGCGCGATCGACACCACGTGGTTCGCCGAGCAGGTGAAGGCGGCGGTCCGCTACGCCCAGCGCCAGGCCGTCGCGCAGCGGCGGCTGGTCTACGTGGCGGTCGATGGCCCGCCGAGCGCGCAGCTGCGCCTGTGCTACGACGCCGCCTGCACCCAGCCGCTGAGGAACCTCACCAACGGCGGGACCTACGTCCTTACGGTGCCGGGCACGGTGACGCTCAGCGCATCGAGCACGCCGTTCTGGTTCAACGGGCTCGGCGAGCCGAGCTCGGCGGTGACGCTGAGCGTGAACGGCATCGGCGTATCGGTCGCGTCGGAGACCGGGTATGTCCAGTAGTCGCCGGGCGCTCGGCTTCAGCCTCATCGAGGTGGTGGTGTTCATCGTCGTGCTCGGGATCGGCATCGCCGGGGTTGTCACGCTGTACGGCCAGCTCACCAAGGCGAGCGTCGATCCGCTGGTGCGCAAGCAGGCCCTCGCGATCGCCTCCTCGCTTCTGGAGGAAATAGATCTGCAACCGTTCACCTACTGCGACCCGAACGACCCGGCGGTCTACACGGCGACGAGCCCAGCGGGCTGCTCCGTGCCGGAGGGCATCGGCCCGCAGCCCGGGGAGACGCGCTACGCCGATCCGCGCTTCGACAACGTCGGCGACTACGCGGGGTTCTCGATGACGGGGCCCAACATCCGCGACATGAACGGCACCCTGATCCCGGGACTCGCGGGCTACTCGGTGTCGGTGAGCGAGGTCAATCTCGCCGCCGGGGAGCTGCCGGCGATGCTCTCGACCGCGGACGGCCTGCGGATCACCGTCACGGTGACCGCGCCGACCGGCGTGATCGTGACGCTGCAAGGCTATCGCTTGCGCTATGCGCCCAACCGGCCCTGAATTTCCGTCGCGGCGCGCGCGCGGCGTGACGCTGATCGAGCTGGTGGTCGCGATCGTGCTCATCGGCATCATCGTCGCGACCGTGGCGTACTTCGTGTTCCCGGTGCGGCAGAGCCAGGACATCGCCGCGCGCGCGGAGCTCACCGACATCGCCGCCAACGCGGTGCAGCGCATCGGCCGCGACGTGCGGCTCGCGCTGCCGAACAGCGTGCGGGTGAACACGTCGGTTCCGGGCAGCGTGTTCCTCGAGTTTCTCGCGGTGCGTACGGCCGGCCGCTATCGGGCGGACGTGGGCGGGGTAAGCGGAGGAACGAACTGCCCGAACGACGATCCGGCGCTCCCCCCTCCGGGCAACGACGAGCTGACGTTCGACATCGTCGCCGACTCGTGCTTCAAAACCATCGGCACCGTGGCGAATGCCGCCAGCATCACCACTAGCGACTGGCTGGTGCTCAACAACTACGGCCCGGGATTCACCGGCCAGGACGCCTACGCTACCAGCGGGACGCTGAACCGCGCGCAGATCGTGTCGGTCGACTACACCTCCGAGAGCTTCCGCGTCCGGATCCAGTTCACGCCGACGACCTTCCAGCGCGTGCTGCACGACTCGCCCGGCAAGCGCTTCTTCGTCATCTCAGGGCCGGTGAGCTACGTCTGCAACACCGCCACCGGAACGATCACCCGCTACTGGGGCTACCCGATCTCTGCCACCCAGCCGACGAGCTTCGCCGGTGCGAGCTCGGCGCTCATCGCCACGGACGTTGCGAACTGCAACTTCGAGTACGTGCCGAACGTATCCCCGCAGGTCGGGCTGCTCACCATGCAGCTCACGCTCGCGAAGGCGCTCTCGGGCGGCCAGACCGAGTCGGTGAGCCTGTACCACTCCGTGCACGTGAGCAACGTCCCGTGAGCGAACGCAGGCCCGCTCTCCCTTCGCACGCGCGCGGCTTCGCGCTGATCCTCGCGCTGTTCCTGCTGGTGTCGCTCGCGGCGATCGGCGCCTACCTGCTCACCGTTTCCACCGGTCAGGTGGCGGCGGTGGCGCAGGACGTGATGGCCGCGAACGCCTACCAGGCCGCGCGCGCCGGCATCGACTGGGGCGCCTATCAGATCCTGCGCAATCCGGGAGGAGCGTTCGCCTCGGGCTGCGCGGGCGGGTCGGCCAGCCAGACGCTCCCGCTCGCGGGCAACCTGAGCGGCTTCTACGCCCAGGTGAGCTGCCAGTCCCCGGGCTCAGAAATCGAAGCAGGCGTCGCGGTGCAGGGCTACCAGATCATCGTAACCGGCTGCAACAAGAACCCCTGCGGCGGCGCCGTGGGGTCGACTTACGTCGAGCGGCAGTTGCAGCTCACCTTGACCAACTGAGCGCCCATGGGCTCACGCGGATCCCGGGGCACGAATCCACCCCACCCGGCGAGACAGAGTCGATGCGGATCGCGCTGAGAATACGGAAACCGACGTCGCACGCTGAGGCGCGCTCGCTCGCGTACGGGCTTGCGCGGCGCGGCGTCATCGTTCTGGGTTGGCTGCTGCTCGGGCTGTGGGCCGCAGCGGCGCACGCGGTCGTGAGCTACAGCGCCCAGCCAACGACTTTCAACTGGATCAGCGCGGCGACGCAGGCGCCGGTCCCCTGGTCCAACGGCGCCGCGTGCTCGCCGGGCACCGCCGACGGCTCGTACCCGGACGACGACATCACCGCGCCGATCTCGCTCGGCTTCACCTTCACCTTCCGCGGCACGGGCTACACGCAGGTGCAGGTCATGGCGAACGGTCGACTGCAGTTCAACAACGGCTACTGCTATTACGGCACCCCGTACCCGACTTTGCCGAATCCGAATCTCGTCAACACGCTGATCCCCTTCGGGATCGACTTCGATCCGGGCAATCCCGGCAGCAGCGGAACGACGGCCTGCGATCCGAACGCGAATCCCGCCTGCGCGGTCCTCTACGGCAGGGGCGGGACCGCGCCCAACCGCTACTTCGTCGTCACCTGGGAAAACGTGCCGGAGTGGAACGCGCCCGGCAGCTATTACAACGTGCAAGCCATCCTCTACGAGAACGGCACTTTCGCGTTCCAGTACGGCGCCAACAGCAACAATCCCCAGAACGGCCTTCCCACCGTCGGCTGGGAAATCGACTCGAGCAGCAACTATTACAGCTACCCCTACGCCGCTCCCGGCAGCCTGCAGAACACGGCGATCCTCTTCACGAGCAACCTGCTGGACCACTTCGCGATCACCGCGCCGGCCTACGGCAGCACCTGCCCGACCTCCGCGGTGCAGGTGGGGATCACGGCCGAGGACGCGCTCAACAACGCGCTCGGCACCTATACGGGCCTAGTCACCATCACGGTAAGCTCGGGCTCGGGCAACGCGACGCTCGCCGCGAATCGCGCGAACGGCACGCTCACCTTCCTCGGCTACGATCCGAACACCGGCTATCCGCAATGGAGCTACCAGTTCGTCGCCACCGACGCGGGAAGCATCATCCTCAACATGTCCGATAACAGCGCCGAGACGGTGAACCTCACGGTCAGCGATTTCGGCACCGGCATTTCCAATACTTCGGGCAACACCACTTTCCGGCGGGGCTCGCTCGTGGTGGCGAACGCGCCCGGCGAAATTCCCGTTCCGGTGGCCGGGCGGCCGCAGAAGATGACGGTGACCCTGTACAACGGCTGCAACGTGGCCACGGGATTCAATTCCGCGAAGCAGAAGATGACGGTATGGCTGACGCTCGATCCGAGCCAGCCCGTGGGGGCGGCGTTGCCAGGAGTCACCGGGAACGACGGGAATCCGAAAATCGTTTCGCCGCTGCCTACGAGTCGGCCGGGATGGAACATCAGGCTCGCGTTCATCCGCGGCGTGGCCGACTTCACCTTGAACGCGAGCGACGTAGGCAAGTATCTGCTCAACTGGTGCCAGGGGAACGGCAGCACCTGCGGGAGCGTCCCGATCACGGTGGTCCCCTTCGGGCTGGCGGTGGTCGTGCCCGGCAACCGGTTTGGCCAGGACAGCACCTGCCCCGCCTTCGCCAAGGCGGGCGCCAACTTCGGCGCCACGGTGAGCGCCTACCTTTGGAACGCCGCTCAAGACGCGAACAATGACGGCGTTCCCGATCCCGGCACCAATATCACCGGCAACCCGGTGCTCACGCATTTTTCCTGGCCGGTCACGCTCGCCGCCGCCTCCCCCTTCGTCCCGTCGGGCGGCACGCTCGGCACGCTCGCCAACGGCTCGGTGAGCGTCGTGAACGGCAGCGGAACGGTGAACAACCTGCAGTACAGCGAGGTGGGAAGCCTCACGATCGCGGCCACGGCCGCCAACTACCTGAACACCCCGGGCCTGAACGCCACCGGCAGCAGTGCGCTCGACAGCTCGCCCGATTGCAACGGGAACGTCAACGGTTACGTCGGGCGCTTCACCCCGGCGTGGTTCGCCCTGCAGCCCGGCGCGAGCCTCACCAATCGCCAGGCGGCCGCGTGCAGCCCGGCTTCGAGCTTCAGCTACATGGGCGAGGGGATGGGGCTCAGCTTCACGCTCAGCGCACAGAACACAGCGAGCCAGACCACCCAGAACTACACCGGAGCCTTCGCCAAGCTGAATCCCGCGCTCGCCTCGAGCTTCGCGTTCGGCGCCAAAGCGGAGCGACCAATCTCACCGGGCGCGTGAGCGCGAGCAGCGTCTCGGGAAGCTGGTCGAACGGCCAGGCCGCGGTGCAGGCGACCGTGGCGATCGGCCGCAACAACACCGGTCCGAATCCGCAGGACAACCCGGACGGCCCCTATGCGGGGGTGAATTTCGGCATCGCGCCGGTGGACTCCGACGGCGTGGCGATGAACGTCCTCGATCTCAGCGTGGCCGGCGGAAGCAACGACCACAAGAACCTCGGCGTCTCGACGGAGGTCCGCTTCGGCAGGCTCGCCTGCAGCAACGCCCTCGGGGCGGTGCAGCTTCCGCTGCCGCTGCCGATGGTCGCGCAGTACTGGAACGGCAGCGCCTTCGTCACCAACGCCGCCGACAGCTGCACTCCTGTGAATGTCGCGAACGTCACCTACGGCAATTACCGCTTCAACCTGAACCCGGGCGAGGTCGGGCCGCCGGGCATCACGCAGATCGCAAACGGCATCGGGCGGCTGCTGCTTCCGCAGCCGAGCGGGGGCGACGGCATCTACAACGGCAGCATGTCGGTCACGATCGACGTCGCGGGAGCCGGAATGGGCTATCTGCTCGGCAACTGGTCGCTCGCCAACCCGGACAACAACCCGGCGACCGCCTACGACGTGAATCCTTCGTGCAGCGCGAGCTTCGGCCTGTACGGAAGCCAGCCGAACCAGTTCACCTTCATGCGGGAGAACTACTGAGTTGGAATGGTCTGAGTGCGGCGCGCTGGCAGTCCATAGAATAAGAAAATAACTATTGACAACAATCCCTTAAACATTTAACTTCAAGTTACTTCAAAACGCGGCGAGCACTGTGACGGGCTGGTGGTTTTCGGGAACCCGCACCGAGCCGGGCTGGATGGCGGTCTCGCTGCGGCCGGGGGCGGTGGACTTCGTGCACGGCCATTACGCCGCGGGCGGCAAGGCCGTGATCGACCGCTGCGGAACGCGCGCCTACGAAGGCGACTTCGGAGCCGCCGCGCGCACTGCTGCGGAGCTGCAGATCCGGCGCTACAACTGCTCGACACTGCTCGACCTGAACGAGTACCAGATGCTGCTCGTGGAGGCTCCGAAGGTGTCGCCGTCCGAGCTGCGCACGGCCGTGCGCTGGCGCGTCAAGGACATGATCGACTACCACGTCGACGACGCGACCATCGACGTGCTGGACATCCCGCCCGATCCGTCGGGTCCGCCCCGCGGACATGCCATGTACGTCGTCGCCGCGCGCAATGACGTGATCCGCACCTGCATCGAGCGCTTCGAGCGGGCGCACATCCCGCTCGCCGTGATCGAGATCGCGGAGACCGCGCAGCGCAATCTCGCCGCGCTGATCGAGCCGGAAGCGCGCGGCGTGGCGATGCTGTACCTGGGCGCCGATCAGGGACTGCTCACGGTGAACTTCCGCGGCGAGCTCTACCTGGCGCGCCGCATCGAGATCGGGCTCGAGCAAGTGAACGCGGCCGCTACCGATGCGCGGCAGGAGCTGTTTCACCGCATCGCGCTCGAGCTGCAGCGCACCTTCGACCACTTCGACCGGCAATATCCTTCGGTGCCGATCGCGCGACTCGCGCTCGCGCCGCATCCCGAAGACGTGGGCCTGATCGAGTTCCTTTCGTCGAACCTCGACGTTCCGGTCGAGCCGGTCCGGCTCTCCGAGCTGGTCGCGTTCGCCGCTCCCGAGCGGCTCGATGCCGCGAGCGAGTGGCGTCTCTTTCACCTCGTGGGCGCGGCGCTGCGCCACGACAACAAGGCGCTCTGAGCGCGCGGGCCGATGACGCAGCAGATCAACCTGTTCAATCCGCTTTTCCTCCGCCAGGAAAAGTACTTCTCGGCGCGCACCATGCTTCAGGCGCTCGCCCTCATCGTAATCGGGCTGGGCGCCTTCTACGCCTACGGCATCTGGCAGACGCGCGCGCTCGGAGACCTCGTTGCGCGCCAGGGCGCGGAGGTGGCGCACTTGCGTTCCCGAATCGTGACGCTGAGCGGCGCGGGCGCCCAGAACCGGATCCGCGCCCTGCAGGAGGAATCCGGAAAGCTCGAATCGGCGATCAAGGCGCGCGAGGCGCTGCTCGAGAAGCTGCGCACCGGCGATCTCGGCAACAGCGAGGGCGTATCGCGTTACTTCGCGGCTTTCGCGGCGCAGGACCTCGCCGGGGTCTGGCTCACCGGCTTCACCGTTGGCAAGGGAGGCAACGAGCTGCGCGTTCGCGGCCGCGCGCTCGCGCCCGACCTCCTGCCCGCCTACCTTCAGCGGCTCAGCGGCGCCGAGGTGATGCGCGGGCGCAAGGTCGTCGCCCTGGAGCTCACTGCGGGCGCGGCCGCCAAGCCCGCGGCCGGAACGGCCGCGGGGGGGCCGGCGCGCTTCGTCGACTTCAGCTTCACCGCGCCGCTCCAGATTGCGGAGCCCGGCGCGGAATCGACCAAGGAAGCGGCGCATTGATAAGCACGCTCACGGCCTGGAGCGAACGCATCGACAATGCGTCGCTGCGGGAGCGCGTCCTCGTTTTCACGGCCGCGGCGCTCACGCTGGTGGCAGGGTTCTACCTCCTGCTGATCAGCCCGTTGCTGTCCGAGGCGAGCGGCCTGACCCAGAGGAACAGGCAGCAGAGCGCCGAGCTCGCCGCGCTGCAGCGCGAAGAGCGGCGCCTCAGTCGCGAGCAGAGCGCGTCCTCGGCGGTAGCGGAGGCGGCGCGGCGGGTCGACGCGCTGCGCGCCCAGCTCGCGGCGCTCGAGCGGCGCGCCGCCGAGGAGCAGCTACGCTTCACCCCCCCGGAGCGAATCCGTGCGGTGCTGGAAGAGATGCTCGCGCGCAACAAGCGGCTGACGCTCGTCGAGCTCAAGACCCTGCCGCTGGTGACGCTGAGCGCGGGCAAACCGGGGCAGGGCGAGCAGCGCGTGTTCCAGCACGGCATCGAGCTGACGGTGAAGGGCCGCTACGCGGATCTGTACGAGTACCTGCGTGCCCTCGAGCGCCTGCCGACAAAGCTCTACTGGGGTCGCGCGCAGCTGAGCGCGGAGGATTATCCGGTGGACGTGCTCAAGCTGACGCTCTACACGGTGAGCTTCGACAGGGCGTGGATGGTGGTATGAGGCGTACGGTCGCGATCGCCGTCGTATCGTTGCTCGCCCTGTGGTGCGGCGAGCCCGCGGCCCAGCCCGCCCGATTCGTCGATCCGACGCGGCCGCCCAACGCCATTCCCGAGGGAAGCGCCGCAACGCCCGGCGAGCCGCGCCTGCAATCGGTGCTCATCGCGCCGGGCCGGCGCGTCGCCGTGATCGACGGTCAGCCGGTCACCGTCGGCGGCAAGATCGCGGATTCCACAGTGGTGCGCATCGCGGTCGGGGAGGTCATGTTGCGGCAGGGCGAGGAAACCCGGACTCTCAAGCTTCTCCCCGACGCGCAAAAAGTGCCATCGAAGCGCGCCGGACCTGAACGCCGCAGCGGCAAGGAGGGCAGCCAATGAAGAAAACCATGCTCGTTGTCGCGGCCGCGCTGCTCGCCGGCTGCGTCACGCCGCCGCCACCACCGGCCGGAATCAATCCCGACATCAAGGCCGCGCTCGACAAGGCGGCCGAGCAGAAGCCGCGACCCCCACGCAGCGCCGCGATCGAGCAGGCCCTGCTGCCGCCGCTGCGCATGCAGATGCCTAAGGAGGGCGCCCGCCCCGGCGCGCAGCGCTTCGACCTCTCGGTGAACGATGCCCCGGCGGCGCAGGTGTTCATGGCGATCGTCTCCGGAACCCCCTACAGCATGCTGGTGCGCCCGGAAGTGAAGGGCACGATCACGGTCAACCTCAAGGACGTCACCGTGCCCGAGGCGCTCGAGTCGATCAGCCAGCTCTATGGCTACGACTACCGCATCGAGGGGACGCGCGTGCTCGTCATGCCCCCGGGCCTGCAGACGCGCGTCTACAAGGTGAACTATCTGCCCGGGACGCGTCGCGGGGAGAGCGACCTGCGGGTGCAGTCGGGCTCGGTGTCGGACACCTCGGTCTCGGGCCAGCCGCCGCTCGCCGCATCGTATTCGACGCCGGTCCCGGGGACGCTTCCCCAGTCCACCGGCGTTCCGCCCTCGAGCACCCTGCAGGCGAGCCGCGTCACCACGCGCCTCGTGAACGATTTCTGGACGGAGCTCAAGAGCGCGCTCGCCGCGATCGTCGGCTCGGGCGAAGGGCGCAGCGTCGTGGTTTCGCCCGACTCGGGCGTGATCCTGGTGCGCGCCTTTCCCGCCGACCAGCGCGCGGTGCAGGCGTACCTGCACGCCACCAAGCTGGCGATCGAGCGCCAGGTGATGCTCGAGGCGAAGATCATCGAAGTGACGCTCTCGGACCAGTACCAGTCGGGCATCAACTGGGCGGCGTTTCGCAACGCCGGCC
>JAKALD010000078.1 GCA_021813275.1 Pseudomonadota bacterium
GGCGCGTAACGAACCGATGCCAGTTGCAGTGTTCATCGGGCATTACCCCCTTTACTACGTGGCCGCCGCGACGACGGCGGCCTACGGGCTCGATGAAATGGAAATCGCGGGCGGCTTTCTGGGGGAAGCGGTGCCGCTCGTCAAGTGCGAGACCGTGGACCTCGAAGTACCCGCCGATGCGGAGCTTGTGCTCGAAGGCCACATTCCGCCTCACATCCGAGAGGACGAGGGGCCCTTCTCCGAGTTTCAGGACTATTACCTCACCGGCACGGGCAAGAACCCAATCGTTGAGTATCAGTTCATGACCCGGCGGCACGACGCGATCTTCAAAAACCTGCAAAACGGCTCGGAGATGGAAGGATGCGTCTTCCACAAAATCCCGATGTGCGCCACGATCTACCGGCGACTGAAGGACGTGGGCGGCGGTCCGAACCTTCACAACGTGGCCGCGCTACCGGGCATCTTCGGGGTCGTAGTGCAGATGACGCAACGCTACTACGGCGAAGCAAAGAACCTGCTGATGGCCGCCCTCGCCTCCGAATATCACCACCCGAAAATCGCGATCGCCGTGGATGCCGACGTCAACATCTTCAACCACTCGGAACTCCTGTGGGCGCTCGCGACTCGCGTGAATCCGCAGCAGGACGTGGTGGTCATCCCCGGTACGCACAACCACGGGATGGACGCGAGCCTTCCGGAGCTTGGCGCGCCCGGCACAGCGCTTTGGCAGCGCTTCGGCTCGAAGATGATCATCGACGCGACGATCCCGCCGCCTGCGGATGCGAAGGCCCGCTCGATGTACGAACGCATCCGCCCGATCAATCCGCAGCTGCGGCTCGAGGATTTCGCCGCGCAGGCGTCGCTTCCCGTGGTGCGCGCGCTGGCGCCGGTGTTCTTCGGCTCGAACCTCCTGCGTTGACGGTACGGAGCGGTCGCGTCGACCGTGAGCTTTCTCTTCAGTCGGCGGAGGAACCCCGATCGGCGTTCCTTCCCGGCGCGACCGAAGCCTCGAGCAAGTACTCCGTCCCGGAGAGTCTTTGTCCGCGGCGCGCAATGTGAAGTCGGCGTTGAGGCGCATGGCTGGGCTGCCGCGCGCCGATGATATCCGATGCCCGTCGGGCCGCGCGCCCGCTGCGGGGGCTCCGAGCGCGTGCGGCCGGACGGTTCCGCCCTCGGGGCGGCCGAGCGCTACTTGTTCAGGCTGACCTGCGTGCCCCCGAGCTGCTTCAGCGCGACGAGCTTGTCGGCGCACGCGCTCGCCACCGCGTCGGCCGTGTCGCTGCCGAGCTTGCTTCCCGGCGGCGACACGACGCCCGCCTTCTCGACGAAGGTGTCCTGGTCGAACTCGTCGGTCTTCTTCAGCTTGACCCACTGCGCCGCGGCGTCGGGCATGTGCTCGAACGTGTCCACGCAGTAGGGAACGAGCGCGTGCACGACGGCGGTCTGCGCCTTGGTCTGCGCCATATTCGCCGCCTTGCTGGCCGTCACCCAGCCGCCCCAGTTGAAGCCGATGATCGCCAGGATGATCGCGCCACCGACCGCGCCCCAGAATGCAGGCGCCACCGCCGCAGAAATTTTCATGTTGGTCTCCGGATGTCGAGGTTGTTCCCGCCGCTCGCCCGATGCCGCGGGCTCGACAACTGGGCGTCAACCGATTCCTCGGGCGGAACCGGCCGGCTAATCGAAGCCCTCGCGCGTACGGTCAGACAGTGCATGCGCCGCTTGGTTCAGGGGCGCTGCGCCTCGGCTGCGACCGGCGCCGCGCGCGCCGGCCAGGCTGACGTCACGTTGACGCGGCGCTGTGCGCGGCCTGCGGCGCTGCGAGATCTCCATTTGCATTGCTGTCGCAGCTTCTCGGAATCGGGAATCGTCGCCGAGCACCGGCCTTCCTAAGCAGCTGAAAAATCAACGACGCCACCTCGGCACGCTGCTTGCACGGTGCGAATGAGATCGCGGCAACCAGCTGCTGTGTCTTCGCACCGTGGCGGAATCCTTCGTGACGTCGGGGTTCGGCTTCCGTCCGCGGCGCGGCTCTTGGAGAGGGAAAGTGCCCAAACACATCAAAGTGCTGCTCATGCTTCTCGCGCTTCTTGCGCTCGCATTCGCCGGCGGGAAATGGTTCTTCACGCCGGCGTCGTTCTGGGCGTACGGCCACTATCGGGCCGCTTCGGTCGACGAGATCGCGTCGGCGAAGCCGAAGTTCCTCGAGCCGGCCGCGTTCTCTGCGACCTACCCGAAGCAGTACGCGACCTGGTCCGACGGCATCCACAAGGTGATCAAGTGTCAGGACTGCCACCTGGCGCAGCTCGATCCGCAAGCCACCGGCGGCGCGCTCCCGACGCCGCGCGATTCGCTGAAGCTCTGCCCCATCTGTCACCAGCGGATCGCCGGTCGGCCGGCCACCCAGCCGCAGATCGACCTCGCGAGCCATTACCGCGGACAGCAGTGCGTGAGCTGCCACGACCCGCACTCGCCGCTGTTCTCGCCGGCGGGTAAGCCGATCGCGCTCGCCGCCGCGGCGGGCGGCGCGCACGCCGATGTGGCCGCCGGCAAGACGGTCTCGGTGCGCTGCGTCGGCTGCCACGGTCCGGCGGGAGTGAGCGTGGCGCCGACGTTCCCGAATCTGGCGTGCCAGAAGGAGACGTATCTCGTCAGCGCGCTCAACGAATACCAGGCCGGCACGCGGACCAACCCGGTGATGGGCGGCCTCGCCAAGGCCCTGAACCGCAGCGACGTGCGCAACGTGGCGGCCTACTTCGCGGGCCTGCCCTGCGCGAAATGATCCCCGTGGCGACGACATGAACGGAGCGCAAACAATGAGCGACAGACCTGCCGACCGCGGACGGCGCGGTTTCCTGGGACGGTTCGGGAAGATGCTCGCTGCCGCGGCCGCGCTGTTCGGCACCTTCGCGGGGACGAGCATTGCCGCGATCGCAAGGGCCGCCGCCGCCGCGCGAGCCCGCTTCCCGGCAACGGGCCCCGTCCCGGGCTACGACTGGACCAAGCACCGCTGGGCGTTCGGCGTGGACGCGACGAAGTGCATCGGCTGCCTGCGCTGCGCCGAGGCGTGCAAGGTGGAAAACAAGGTGCCGTTCAATCCGCACGAGTTCCGAACCTGGGTCGAGCGCTACGTGTACCTCGAGGGCGAGGAAAAGCCGCACGTCGACAGCCAGGACGATCCGGGCGACGTCGCCGCGGCGGGCACCCTGCTCAACTACCGCTTCGACGACCGGTACCGCAACGCGAAGGTGGAGAAGGCCTTCTTCGTGCCCAAGCTTTGCAACCACTGCGAGAACCCGCCCTGCGTCCAGGTCTGCCCCGTGGGGGCGACGTACAAGACGCCCGACGGGGTGGTGCTCATCGACAAGAACTACTGCATCGGCTGCCGTTACTGCGTTCAAGCCTGTCCTTACGGCGCCCGGTATTTCAACGATCAGACGAACACCACCGACAAGTGCACCTGGTGCTATCACCGCATCACGAAGGGCCTGAACCCGGCGTGCGTGGAGGCCTGCCCGGCAGGCGCGCGGATCTTCGGCGATCTCGACGACCCGGCGAGCCCGATCAACGAGTTCATCCGCAGCCACCCGGTACGGGTGCTCAAGCCGTGGACCGGCAACGGCCCGAACGTCTACTACAACGGAATCGACAGCGAGGTGTCCTGATGGACTCGTTGATGCACGTGGCGCCCTTCGTCGCGTCGCCCTACACGGGCTACGTCTATCCCAACGAGACGATCCTTCCCTGGGGCGTGCTGATCGTCATCTATCCCTACATCACCGGTCTGGTCGCGGGCGCGTTCATCGTCTCGAGCCTCTCGCACACGTTCAGGATCGAGCGCTTCAAGCCGGTGTCGCGGCTCGCGCTGCTCGCGGCGTTCGCGTTTCTGTGCTTCGCGCCCACGCCGCTGCTGTCCCACCTCGGGCACCCGGAGCGCGCGTTCGAGGCGATCTGGACGGCGCACTGGTCCTCGGCGTTCGCGGCCTTCGGCTACGTGGCGGGCTTCTACTTCATCCTGCTCGGCATGGAGGTCTGGTTCGCCTTCCGCGCCGACATCGTGGCCATGGCGCAGAGGACCCGCGGCGCGCTCGGCGGCCTGTACCGCGTGCTGACGCTCGGCTCGTACGACGTTTCCGAGCGCGCCCTCGCCTACGATCGCAAGTGGACTCAGGCGCTCGCCGCGCTCGGCATTCCGGCCGCGATCGGCCTGCACGGCTACGTCGGCTTCGTTTTCGGCTCGCTGAAGTCGCGCGAATGGTGGTCGTCCGACCTGATGCCGATCATCTTCCTGCTCTCCGCCGTGGTCTCGGGCGTGGCGGCCCTCGTGGTGATTTACGTGGTTTCCTCCCGGGTGAGGAAGACCCCGGTGGACGAGGACTGCCTCACGGGCCTCGCCTGGGTGCTGTGGTCCTTCCTGATCGTGACCATGGTCGTCGAGGGACTCGAGTACGTGGAGATGTTCTACCGCAGCATCGAGGGCATTGCGGAGATCCGCCGGCTGATCGCCGGACCGATATGGGCCGGGCTGACCATCCAGGCGCTCTTCTCGGTCATCCCCTTTGCCGTGCTGAGCACGTTGCTCGCGCGGCGCACGAGGGGCGCGGCGCTTATCGGCTGGATGGTCTTCTCTTCCGTGCTGGTGATGATCGCTGTGCTCGCGATGCGCTGGAACGTCGTGATCGGCGGTCAGGAGCTTTCGAAGACCGCGAAGGGGATCCTGACTTTCACGCCTCCGCTCTGGGGTCGCGAGGGCGTGGCGTGGGCGCTGACCCTGTTTGCGTTGAGCTTCGTCTATCTGTGGGCGCTCACGCGCCTGCTTCCCCCGTGGGAGCCGGCCCGCGTCGCGGCGCCCGCAAGGAGGTAGAGCCATGATCGGGTTGAAACTAGCGACGGCAAGTGCGATTTCCCTGTCATTCCTGAGCGCGGGCTGCGGGCAAAAGCAGGTCAGCTTCAAGAGCGACATCCAGCCGATCCTCGCGGCACGTTGCGCCTCGTGCCATGCCCCCGGAGGCCAGGGCTACGCGGCGAGCGGATTCAGCGTCGTGAGCTACCAGAGCGTCATGAAGGGCACCAAGTACGCCGAGGTCATCGTGCCGGGAAGCAGCCTGGACAGCACGCTGGTGAGGCTCATCCGGCATCGTGCGGATCCCTCGATCGCCATGCCGAAGAGTCATGACGCCGGCAAGCCCTCGGAGTGGCTCACGCGCGATCAGATCCGGCTCATCACCGCGTGGATCGACCAGGGCGCCAGGAACAACTGAGCGGCACGGGGATCGCTTTCATTTGAATGCGGAGCGTGCGTCGACGTGCCCGCGGTGCGCGCGGGCCAAACGTGGCTGCGATGCCCCGACGCGCGGGTTTTTAGTGATGCGTGTCAAAGGACGCGCAGATATCGCTGAACGTCCGCGGGTCGCTGTGGCAGAAGGTTGCCATGCACGGCTTTCCGATGATCCGTGAGCCGGCATCCGGTCGCACGCCCGCCGCAGCGCTCCCGGCCGCGGGCCGGGCCCCGCTCACGAGGCTGAAGCCCCTGTCCCTGCAGAGCAAGGGGCTGATCGTCTTCGTATTGCTCGCGGTCTACAGCCTCGTGCTCGGCGGCTACGTCATGCTGCAGAAGCACGCGCTGCTCGACAAGTTCACCGATCTGCGGGCGATGGCGACCACCGCCGACGAGCTGGGACAGCTCGACGCGGACATTCTTCGCGTGGGCAACCAGGCGCTGGGCTCCGCCGATCCGGATCGCGGCGTTCACCGGGTCGCCGAGGCGCGCGCCTACCTGCACGCGATGTGGAACCAGTACGCGGATCTCACTGCGCGGGTGCCCGAAGTCCCGCTCGCTCTAACCCGCCTCGACGGCGTGCTGGGGCCGCTGGCCGCGCAGCCCTCCAGAGCGGGCCTGGCGGCGCTGCGCGCGGACCTGGTCAGGGAGCACGCGAGTCTGAGCACTCTCGTGAACAGGCTCCGCCAGGGCGAAGAAGCGCTGGCGCGACAGTACCGAGCGCGCAGCGACCGGGTCGCCCAGGTCGCGCTGCTGCTCGCGGCCGGAGGCGTGGTCCTGTTCGGCACCGTCATCACGCTGTTCTTCGCGCGCCTGACGCACGACGTGCTGCTCCTGAAGAACCACGCGCGCAAGATCGTCGAGGGCGACCGGCACGAACCGATCCCGGTCTCCCGCTCGGACGAGGTGGGCGAGCTGATGGACGCGGTCAACCAGATGTCGCAAGGCCTGGACGAGCGCGACAAGCAGCTCGAGATCGAGCGCCACAAGTACTTCTATCGCGAGAAGATGGCGGCGATCGGCGACCTCGCGGCCGGGATCGCGCACGAGATCGGCAACCCCATTTCCGCCATCGCCGGCATCGCGGCTGCGATGCAGGAAGTCCAGGCCGCGGAACGCTGCCCGCAGCTCGACAAGACGTGCCAGCCGGGCCTCATCCTCGCGCAGACGGCGCGCCTCTCGGCGATCGCGCGCGAGATCGCGGATTTCGCCTCGCCGGCGGCCGCCGAGCATCGGCTGCTCGATTTGAACGAGCTGCTGCGCAACACCTGCAGGTTCGTGCGCTACGACCGGCGCTTTCGCCGCGTCGCGCTGGCGATGAGCCTGGACGGCACGATTCCCGCCGTGAGCGGGGCCGGCGACCGCCTCGTGCAGGTCGTCATGAACCTGCTCATCAACGCGGTCGACGCGCTGGAAGGCCTGCAGGATCGCGTACCGGCGATCCGCATCGCGACTTCCGCGACCGAAAGCGCGGCGTGCCTCGCGATCGAGGACAACGGCTGCGGCATGGACGCGAACACGCTGCGGCACGCGTTCGAGCCGTTCTTCACGACCAAGCCGCCGGGCCGCGGAACCGGCCTCGGGCTGGCGCTGTGCAACTCGATCCTCGCCGAGCACGGCGGCCGCATCGAGCTCGAGTCCGTCCCCGGCGAGGGAACGGCCGTCCGGGTCTTCCTGCCGCTCGGCCCGCACGCCGACGCGACGGAGGTGCGCGCGTCGTGACCCTTCAGCTGCTCATCGTCGACGACGAGCACGCGGTCCGGCAGATCCTCGCCGCCAACCTCGAGAAGGCGGGCTACGCGGTGGACCAGGCCGGCCGCGCCGAGGATGCGCTCGCGAAGCTCGCCACGGGCGAATTCGACGTCGCGCTGTGCGATATCTGCCTGCCCGACTTCAGCGGCATCGACGTGCTGCGGCAGGCGCGCGCCTCCGGCCTCGATACGCGGTTCATCATGATCACGGGGTTCGCCTCGATCGACACCGCGATCGAAGCCATGCGGGCCGGTGCCGCGGACTACATCATCAAGCCGCTGCGCAACGAAGAGGTGCTTCACCGGCTGCGCCTGCTCGCCGACCTCCACGGCATGCGCGACGAGAACCGCATGCTGCGCCGCCTGGTCATGGGCGAGGCGGAGAGCCGCTACCGCTTCACCGCACCCGCGATGCGCGAGGTCGAGCACATGCTCTCCAAGGTCGCCCCCACCGACAGCACGGTGCTGATCAGCGGCGAGAGCGGCGTGGGCAAGAACGTGGTCGCGCGGGAGATCCATCGCCGCAGCCGCCGCAGCGAAGCGCTGTGCCTTCCGGTCAACTGCGGAGCGATTCCGGACGCGCTCGTGGAGAGCGAATTCTTCGGCCACACCAAGGGCGCGTTCACCGGCGCGGACAAGGCGCGCAAGGGGCTGTTCCTGCAGGCCGACGGGGGCACGCTGCTGCTCGACGAGATCGGCGATCTGCCGCTGCCGGTGCAAAGCAAGCTGCTGCAGGTTCTCGAGGAAAAGCAGGTCCGGGCCGTGGGCAGCGAGCGGGTGCAGCGCGTCGACGTCAGGATCATCGCGGCGACCAACCGCGAGCTGGGCGAGATGGTGGCGGCCAAGAAATTCAGGGAGGACCTCTACTTCCGCCTGAGCGCCTTTCACGTGCACGTGCCGCCGCTGCGCGAGATGCGCGCGGACATCCCGGGCCTGGTGCGCTTTCTGCTCGAGCGCCCCGGCGGGCGCTCCGGCCCGGCGCGCAGGATGAGCGTCGATCCGCTCGCCGAGGAGCTGCTCGCGTCCTACGACTGGCCGGGCAACCTGCGGGAGCTGAGAAACGTGATCGAGCGCGCCTGCATTCTGAGCGAGGGCGAGCGCATCACCCTGGGCGACCTGCCTCCCGAAATCGGCAGGGCGCACCCCGGGCACGGGGCCGCCCCGCCGCAATACGCGAGCGGCAGCCTGCGCCGCATGATCCACGAATACGAGGCGAGCGTGCTGCTGCAGGCGATCCAGGACGCCGGCGGGGACCGGCGGCTCGCGGCGCAACGCCTGGGCGTGGCGCTCTCGACGTTGTACCGCAAGCTCGAAGAGCATGAACGCTCGAGCTCGTAGCGGCCCGCCCCGGCGCCGATAGGTCGCGCTGGTTCATTCCCATTTCCGCGAATCACTTCCCGGCTTCGCATCAGTCTCGCGAAGAGGCCTTCCGGCGATTGGGGCAAGCTGCTGAAAAACCAGCGACTACGAGACCGGGCACGCGAGTTGCGACAGCCATGGCGGAGGTGATCGATATGAGCCGGACAATCTCCACTTGGCGGTGGAAGAAGATTCTCCTTGCCGGAGCCGCAGCCCTCCTCATCCCGACGACAACCCAGGCAGCGAACGGCGCCAACGGCCACCGCAGCGGCAAGGAAGTGGTCGAGACGGTTTGCGCCAGATGCCACGCGACCGGACTGAACGGCGCGCCGGAAATCGGCGACGAGGCGGCATGGAGCCAACGCGCGGCGCAAGGCCTGACCGCCCTCACCAAGCACGCGATCGACGGCATCCGCAACATGCCGCCGCACGGCGGCAGTCCCGGCGTGAGCGACTTCGAGCTCGAGCTGGCCATCACCTACATGGTCAATCATTCCGGCGGGCACTGGGCGCGGCCGCTCGACAAGGCCTCGGTGCCGGTCGAGCGCAGCGGCGAGCAGATCGTGCATGAGCGGTGCATCCAGTGCCACGGCACGGGGTTCGACGGCGCACCGAAAATCGGCGATCGCGCGGCCTGGATCCCGCGCCTGCGCTACGGCCTCGAGCCGGTCGTTCGTTCCGCCATTCGCGGGCACGGCCCCATGCCGCCGCGAGGCGGCATGGCCGACCTGACCGACGCGGAGATCCGCGGCGCGATCATCTACATGGTCGATTACGGCACGCCCGCCGCGAAGTAGCCGCAGCTAGCCCGCTCGGCCGGCCGGGGGACGTCCGCACACGCCGGCTCGGCTGACATTACGTTGACGCCGCGCCGCGCCCGGCATAGCCTCGGCGCCATGTACTGCGCGCGTTGCCGCCACGACAATCCCGCAGGCCAGAAATTCTGCGGCGAGTGCGGCGCGCCGCTCGCGGCGCAGTGCGCGGCCTGCGGCGCGTCCAGCGCGCCGGGGCAGAAGTTTTGCGGCGAATGCGGCGCGCCGCTCGGCGCGGCCGCGCCGTACACGCCCAGGCACCTCGCCGACGGGATCCTCGCCTCGCGCAGCGCGCACGAAGGCGAGCGCAAGCAGGTCACCGTGCTGTTCGCCGACTGCGCCGGCTTCACCGCGCTCGCCTCGCGGCTCGATCCCGAGGAGCTGCACGGCCTGATGGACGGCTGCTTCGCGCATCTCGCCGCGGCGGTGCACCGCTACGAGGGCACGGTCAACCAGTACACCGGCGACGGCATCATGGCGCTGTTCGGCGCGCCGATCGCGCACGAGGATCACGCGGTGCGCGCGGTCGCGGCCGCGCTCGCCATCCAGAAGGCCTCGCGCGAATACTCGGCGCAGCTCGAGCGCGAGCGCGGCTTCGCGCTCAGGCTGCGCGTCGGCGTCAATACCGGCCCCGTGGTGGTCGGGCGCATCGGCGACGACCTGCGCATGGACTACACCGCGCAGGGGCAGACGGTGAATCTCGCGGCGCGCCTGCAGGCCGCCGCGCCCGCGGGCGGGATCCTGATTGGCGAGAGCACCGCGCGGCCGGCGCGCGACTATTTCGTGCTCGAGGACCGCGGCGCGCTCGAGCTGAAGGGCATCGACGGGCCGACGCGCGCCTTCGCGGTCGCCGAGCAGCGGCACCGGCGCGCGCGCTTCGAGGTGGCGCTCGAGCGCGGCCTCACCCCGCTCGTGGGCCGCGCCGCCGAGCGCCAGTTCCTGCGCGAGTGCCTCGCGCGCGCGCAGGCGGGCCGCGCGCAGGTGGTGTCGCTGGTCGGCGAGGCGGGCGCCGGCAAGTCGCGTCTCGTCTACGAGCTGCAGCGCGAGCTGCGCGGCAAGGCGCATGCCTACCTCGAGGCGCACTGCGCGCCGCACGGCGCCGCGCTGCCCTTCCGCTCGGTCGTGCAGCTCGTCGCCGCCATCCTGCGCGTCGAGGAAGGCGAGACCGAGGCGGCGAGGGGCGAGAAGCTCGTGGCCGGCGTCCGCGGCCTCGACCCCGGCCTGGAGTGGACCGTGCCCTACATCCGGCACCTGCTCGCGCTGCCCGCGCCCGAGCTCGACGCCGAGGGCCTCGACCAGACGCAGCGCAAGTGGCGCCTGATCGAGGCGGTCAAGGCGCTGGTGCTGCGCAGCGCCCAGCATCGCCCGCTGCTGCTGGTGATCGAGGACCTGCAGTGGATCGACCGCCAGTCCGAGGAGGCGATGGCGGCGCTGGTCGACGCCTTCGCAGGGCATCGGGTTCTGCTGGTCTGCACTCATCGCGCGGGCTACGCGCCGCCGTGGCGCGACCGCTCGTTCCACCAGCGGCTGACGCTCGACCCGCTGTCGGCCGGAGAAACCGTCCAGATGGTCGCCGCGCTGCTCGACGACGGCGCGGTGCCCGAGGCGCTGCGCCGCCTGGTCGAGCAGCGCGCCGAAGGCAACCCCTTCTTCGTGGAGGAGCTGGCGCGCTACGTGCGCGAGCACGACAGCGAGACGCGCACGCTGCCCGCGACGGTGCAGGATCTGCTCACCGCGCGGCTCGACCGCCTGCCCGAAGTGCTCAAGCGCACGCTGCAGACCGCCGCCGTGCTCGGGCGCCAGTTCCCGCTTCCCCTGCTCGAGGCGGTGGCGCCGGCCGGGACCGATCTGCGCGCCGACCTGCGCGAGCTGGTGCGCCACGAGCTGCTGCAGGAGACCGAGCTCTATCCCGAGCTCAAGTACCGCTTCACGCACCTGCTGATCCAGGAGGCGGCCTACCAGGAGCTGCTGCTGCGCGCACGCGCCGAGCTGCACGCGCGCGCGGGCGAGGCGCTCGAGCGGCTGTGCGCCGCGCGCCTGGACGACGTGCTGACCGAGCTCGCCGAGCACTTCGGCAGGAGCGAGAACCGCGCCAAGGCACTGCACTACCTAGTGCGCGCGGGGGACCGGGCGCAAAGCCTGTTCGCCTACGAGGAGGCGCAGGACTATTACCGGCGCGCGCTCGACCACCTGCAGCACGACTCCGACGGCGGCGCACAGCGCGCCGCGGTGCTCGAGAAGCTCGGCGACGCCGCCATGGCGCATGGCGCGCTGCAGGAGGCGCGCGCCTACTGGAAGGAAGCCCTCGCGCTCGCCGGCAGCGACCGGCCCCGCGCCGCGGAGCTGTACCGCAAGACGGGCGAAGCGACCTGGGCCGCCGGCGAGAAGGACGCGGCGCTCGAGCACCTGGCGATGGGCCTCGCGGTGCTCGGCGACGACCTGCGGCAGCTGCCCGCCGCGCGCCTGTACCAGGAGTTCGGCCGCGTCCATTTCCGCCTCGGAGAGCACGACGCCGCGATCGGCTGGGCCCAGCGCGCGCTCGAGCTGGGCCTTGCGCTCGGCGCGCACGACGTCGTGTCGCAGGCCTACAACACCCTCGGCGTGGCGATGGCGCGCGCCGGGGACATCGAGCGCGGCGCCGCCTACGTCAAGCAAAGCCTCGAGACCGCGCTCGCGCAGCAGCTCGGCGCGGTGGCCGCGCGCGCCTACACCAACCTCGCCGTCATGCACGCCTCGCTCGACCACGAGCGCTCGGCGAGCTACTGCCGCGAGGGACTGGCGCTCGCGCGCAGGATCGGCGACCGCCTGCAGCAGTCGTGGCTGTACTGCACGCTCGCGAGCGGCCATTGCACGCTGGTCGGCGACTACGACGAGGGCGTCAAGGCGGCCGAGGCCGCCGTGGAGCTCGACCGGCGGCTGGGCCAGCGCAGCCACCTGCCGATCCCGCTCATCATCCTCGCGCAGATCTTCCAGTGCCGCGGCGACGAGGCGCGCAGCGCGCACTATTACCGCGAGGCGCTGGCGGTCGCCGAGGAGGTGGGCGAGCCGCAGCTGCTGTTCCCCTGCTACGAGGGGCTCGCCACTCTCGCCATCGAGGGCGGCGACGAGACCGAGGCCGAGCGCTGGCTGGCGCGCAGCCGCCAGGTGCAGCAAGCGACCGGCTGGAGCGCCGACACCTTCCTGGTGCTGCCGTTCCTGTGCTGAGGAGAACGCGATGACCCCGGTAAGCGTTGGACAACCCGCCCCGCCGTTCCGTCTTCCCGCGGCCGCCGGAGGCGAGCTCGGCCCGCAGGATTACCTCGGCAAGTCGAACCTGATCGTGTGGTTCACCAAGGGGATGGGCTGCCCGTTCTGCCGCCAGCAGATGTCGCAGCTGGCGCGCGGCTACGGCCGGTTCCGGAAACTGAATGCCGAGCTGCTCGAAGTGACCGTCACCAAGCCCGAGCGCGCGCGATTCTACGCGCGCAACTTCCGCCTGCCGTTTCCCTACCTGTGCGACCCGGACTACGCGGCGCGCCGCGCCTGGGGGCTCGACTGGCGATCGCATTCTCCGCTCTGGTACGCATCGAGCTTCGTCGCGGGGGCCCGCATGCCGATGCCCGAAAACGACTTCGGCAAGTTCCTGCCGGCGCTCGGCGAGTGGGCCGGCGTGCTGGCCGACGACGACATGGGCTTCTTCATCCTCGATCGCGACGGCACGGTGCGCCACGCGGTGAGCGGAAGCTACGCGAGCGCCGGCGGGGTGCACGAGCTGCCGGCCAACGACGAGATCGAGCGCGTGCTCGAGCGATGCGAGCGCAGCGCGGCAGGCGTTCCGAGCTGAGCGACATGAAGCGCGCGACGCCGGAAGAGCTGCATCCCCTCGCGCCGGGCGAGCGCGCCCCGGGCTTCGTCCTGCCTGCCGCGAACCGCGAGGGGATGGTTGCGCTCGAGGACTACCGCGGCAAGCGGGCGCTCGGCTAGAGTCCCTGCCGCGCGATGCGCAGCCGCATCGCGGTCACGTCGTCGCCGCGGATCTCGCGCAGCGCGTAGCCGACGAAGTCACCGACGACTTCCTTGCGCCAGTACAGATCGAGGTCGGTGTTGTCCATGGGCTTCGCGCGCGAGGCGACCGTGGCCGCGACCTCGGCGATCGCCTCGTCGGTGAGCTTCTTGCCGGCGAGCGCAGCGCCCGCCTTGTCCACGAGGAACGGGCGCGAGGCCACCGCACCGAGCGCGATCCGCGCGTCCTCCACAGCGCCGTCGGCCGCCATCCTGACCGCCGCGGCGACGCCGAGCACCGGAAAATCGAACGCGCCGCGCCGACGCAGCTTCCAGTAGGCGCTCCTCCAGCCCGCGGCGGGCGGAAGCATCACCTCGGTGAGGATCTCGTCGGGCCGGCGCGCGAGGTAGTCGATCCCGTCGTTCTTGTACAGATCCGCAACGGCGAGCTCGCGCTCGCCCGCGGAGGACACCAGCTTCGCCTTCGCGCCCAGCGCGATCAGCATCGGCGCGCTGTCGGTTGAGGACGCCGCCACGCAGCGCTTGCTCGCCGTGGCCACCCAGCAGGTCTTGCCTTCCTTCTTCAGGCAGTAGTCGATCGCCTTGCGCCACTCGTGGCTCTGGTCGTAGTAGGTGCAGCGCGTGTCGAGGCACAGGTTGCCGCCGAGCGTGCCCGCG
>JAKALD010000079.1 GCA_021813275.1 Pseudomonadota bacterium
AGAGGCCGCCCGGCCCCCCCAGCCAGCCGATGTGGTCGAAGCCGATGCGGGTGAACTCGGCGAAGGCGATCGTGAGCAGCGCGAAGTACACGCCCGAGATGCCGAAGCGGAAGGCGAGGAAGCCGACCACGGCGCCCGCCGCCACGCACAGCGCCATCGCGAGCCACAGGCCCGCCCAGGGTCCGATGCCGAACTTGGTGAACAGCGCCGCCGCGGCGTAGGCGCCGAGACCGACGTAGAGCGAGTGCCCGAGCGAGAGCTGCCCGGCGAAGCCCATCATCACGTTCCAGGCCTGGCCGGCGAAAGCGAAGTACAGCACCAGCGTCGCGAGCGACAGGATGTAGCCACCCGCCGCGTAGGGCAGGGCGAGCGCGCCGGCGGCGAGAATGGCGAGCAAGGCAACGGCGCGCGGCGTCATGCTCAGGCGAGCTTCCTGCCGAGCAGGCCCTGCGGCCTGAACAGCAGCACGAGGATGAGAAGCGCAAAGCTGAACATGCTCTTCGCCGAAGGATCGATGAACAGCCCCGCGAGCGCCTCCGACAGGCCGATCAGCACGCCGCCGAGCAGCGCTCCCGCCATCGAGCCCAAGCCGCCGACGATGACGATGATGAAGGCGAGCAGGGTGTACGCGGGCCCGGTCGAGGGCGTCACCTCGACGAGCAGCGTCATCATGCAGCCGGCCACCGCGACGCAGGCCGCGCCGAGCCCGAAGGTGAGCGCGTACAGGTGCTTCACGTTCAGCCCGACGACCTTCGCGCCGAGGTAGTTGTCGGCGCAGGCGCGGATCGCCTTGCCGGTGCGCGCGAAGCGGAAGAACGCGAACAGCGCCGCGATCGCGCCGACGGCGACCAGCGCGGCGAACACGCGCGACTGATCGAAGAGCAGCGGGCCGAGCGCCCAGGAATCGAGCATGTAGCGGGTCTGCACGTTGCGCGCATCCGGGCCGAAGATCATCAGCAGCCCGTTGCTGATGATGATCGCCACCGCCACCAGCAGGATGAACTGCGAGTGCTCGGGCCGCGTGATGAACGGATTGACGAGGCCCTTCTGCAGGGCGTAGCCGAAGGCGAAGAACAGCGCCGCCACCGGCAGCGCCGCGAGGATCGGGTCGAGGTGCCAGGCGCCGAACAGCAGCACCGCGGCGTACATCGCGATGGTCATCATCTCGCCGTGGGCGAAGTTGACCACGCGCACCACGCCAAAGATCACCGAGAGGCCGAGCGCCATCAGGCCGTAGACCAGCCCGGTGAGCACGCCGGCGATGACGACGTTGGCGACGAGCGAGGCGGACACAAGAAAAAAGGCCGGCAGCGCCGGCCTTCTCCGGGTCAGCTCGCGCTCAGGCCTTGTACCACGGCCACGGGAACACCGGCTTCGCCTCCGCGGCGTTCGCCGGCAGCACCACGCGCGGGATCCCGTCCAGGATCTGGACGCAGGCGGAGAGGTTGCCCTGGACCTGGCCCTTGGCGTCGAACTTGATCGGCCCGCCGAGGCACACGCGGTCGGTGATGTCGGTCGTGCGGATCGCGTCGGCGAGCGCCTTCGGGTCGGTGCTGCCGGCGCGCTTGAACGCGTCGGCGGCAATCAGGATCGCCTCGAAGGTATAGCCGATGTTCAGGCCGTGGTAGACGAAGCGCTCCTTCGGGTTCCTCTTGTGGAACGCGGCCTCCACGATCTTGGTGAGCTTGGTCTTCGGGTTGTACCAGGGCGGGTTGTCGATGCAGAAGTTCGCGTACTTCCCCAGTGCCTTGGCGAACTGCTCCTCGTAGATCCCCGGCGAGCCCGGGTCGATCACGCCCATCGGGTTCCAGCGCTGCTTCACCATCTCGCGCCGCAGGACGATCGAGTCGTTCAGCCTGCACACCAGCAGCAGGAAGTCCGCGTTCGCGGCCTTCGCCTTGGAGACCTCGACCGACAGGTCGCGCGCCGCCGGATCGTAGCCGATGGTGTCGGTGATCTTGAACGGCAGGAAGGTGAGGTGCGGCAGCGTCTTCATGATGCCGCCGGTCATCGCCTGACCGAAGGTGTCGTTGACGTGCATGAACACCGCGCTGCGCGGCGCGACGTTCGTCGCGCGGAACAGGTCGCCGATCAGCGACAGGCCGTTCTTCACCAGCTCGGGCGCGGTCGGGAAGTTGCGGAACACGAACTTGTAGCCCTGCTCGGTGATCTGCGGCGCCGCGGCGATGTTCACCACCAGCGGCACGCCGCGCTGCTCGGCCACCTGGGCGATCGCCGCGGTCTGGCCGGAATCGAACGCGCCCACCAGCACGTGCGCGCCGTCGTGGATCAGCTGCTCGGCGCGCGTGCGCGCGGTGTTGACGTTCGACTCGGTGTCGCCGCTCATAATCTCGATGTCGACGCCGAGCAGCTCCTTGATGACGGCGGGCGCGAGGTCGACGCCCTTCTGGCAGGACTGGCCGATCAGCGCCTCGAATCCCGAGCGCGGCAGCAGCACTCCGACCTTGAGCTTCTTCCCCTGCGCGCGGGCGATGCCGAAGGGCGCGAGCGCGGCGGCGGCGCCGGTGGCCGCGAGCGCCGTGTTGAAGCGGCGCCGGCCGTTGTCGTGCGTTGCGGTCATGACTCCTCCTCCTTGTGGATGCGCGATCCCATTCTACGCGCCGGCGCTGGCGCGGCGCCTTGCAGGATGCGCAAGGCGGACGTCGTTGCTGCAGAGCAGCAGCGCCCGCGCCGGCTGCCGTCCGCGAGCGGAGCCGCGTTTGCCGGATTGTTATAGACGATTACAATCGGCGGGTCAATGATCCGCAAGCCGCCTTCTCCGCACCGGCCGCGCGCGCTCGCCCCGATCCCGCGCGTGGCGGGGCTGGACTACGACGTGCTCGACGAGCTGCTCGGGTACTCGCTGCGCCGCGCGCAGGTGGCGCTGTTCCTTGCCTTTCACGAGGCGACGCGCGGCATGGAGATCACTCCGCCGCGCTTCACCGCGCTGGTGGTGATCGGCGCCAACCCGGACATCAGCCAGTCGACGCTCGGCGAGGTGCTCGGCATCGCGCGCTCCGGGGCGATGCTGCTCACCGACTGGATGGTGGCGCGCGGCCTGGTGGAGCGCCGCCGCCGGCCGGACGACCGGCGCGCCTGGGGCCTGCACCTGACGCGCCGCGGGGAGCGGTTCGTCGCGCGCATGAAGCGGCGCGTGCGCGCGGCCGACGCGCGGCGCGCCGCAGCGCTCAACGCCCGCGAGCTTCGCGAGCTGCTGCGCCTGCTCGCGAAGCTCGCCGGATGAGGAGGTGGTCATGAGCGTCGAAGCGAGGTACCGCAAAGTCGCGCTCGGGCCGGCCGCGGTGAGCGTGGAGCGCGATGCGGCGGGTCGGCTGCTGCTGCGGCCGAAGGCGGCGCTCGGCGCGTATCCGCAGCGCCTGACCGAGCGGCTGCTGAAATGGGCGGCCGAGACGCCCGAGCGCACGTTCGTTGCGAAGCGCGTCGATGGCGGCGACTGGCGGCGCATCGCCTACGGCGAGGCGCTCGGCTGCGCGCGCCGCCTGGGCGAAGCGCTGCTTGCGCGGGGGCTCTCGGCCGAGCGTCCGCTCATGATCCTCTCCGAGAACGACCTCGAGCACGCCCTGCTCGCGCTCGCCGCGCTGCACGTCGGAGTGCCGTTCATCCCGGTGTCGCCCGCGTACTCGCTCGTGTCTCAGGACTTCGGCAAGCTGCGCGAGGTGGTCGCGCTGATGACTCCGGGCCTGGTGTTCGCCGCGCACGGAGGCCGCTACGCGCGCGCGATCGCGGCGGCGATCCCGCGCGCGACCGAGCTCGCGGTCACCGAGGCGCCGCCGGCGGGTCGCCCCGCGACGCTCTTCGCCGAGCTGGCGGTGACCGAGCCGGGCGCGCGCGCGGAAGCCGCGCACGCGGCGATCGGCCCCGACAGCATCGCCAAGTTTCTGCTCACCTCGGGCTCGACCGGCGCGCCGAAGGCGGTGATCCACACGCAGCGCATGCTGGCAGCGAACCTGCAGATGATCGTCGACTGCCTGCCGTTCATGGCCGAGGAGCCGCCGGTGCTGGTCGACTGGCTGCCCTGGAACCACACCTTCGGCGGCAACCACAACTACGGCCTCGCGCTCTACAACGGCGGCACGCTCTACATCGACGAAGGCAAGCCGGTGCCGCAGCTGATCGGCGAGACGCTGAGGAACCTGCGCGAGATCGCGCCCACCGCGTACTTCAACGTGCCGCGCGGCTTCGAGGAGATCGCGCACGCGCTCGAGCGCGACGCGGTGCTGGCGAGGAGCTTCTTCGGCCGGCTGAAGATGATGTTCTACGCCGCGGCGAGCCTCGCGCAGCCGATCTGGGACGCGCTGCACCGCGCCGCCGAGAAGACCGTGGGCGAGCGCATCGTCATGATCACCGGCCTCGGCATGACCGAGACCGCGCCGTTCGCGATCTGCGCCAACTGGGAGGCGGGCCGCTCGGGCGGCATCGGCCTGCCGGCGCCGGGCACCGAGCTGCGGCTCGTGCCGGTGGGCGACAAGCTCGAGGTGCGCTACCGCGGCCCGAACGTGACCCCGGGATTCTGGCGCCAGGCGGAGCTCACCGACCGCGCGTTCGACGAGGACGGCTTCTACTGCAGCGGCGACGCGGCGTGCTTCATCGATCCGGAGGACCCGCAAAAGGGGCTCGCGTTCGACGGCCGCATCGCCGAGGACTTCAAGCTCGACAGCGGCACCTGGGTGAGCGTCGGGCCGCTGCGCGGTCACATCGTCGCGCTCGGCGCGCCGTGCGTGCAGGACGTCGTCATCGCCGGCCACGACCGGCGCGAAGTCGGCGCGCTCGTCGTCCCGCACCTCGATTCCTGCCGCCGGCTCTGCCCGGGCCTCGGGCCGCAGGCGACGCCTGGCGAGGTCTGCGCGCAGCCCGCGGTGCGCGAGTTCTTCCAGCGCCTCGTCGATCGGCTCGGGCACGAGGCGGGCGCGAGCTCGCAGCGCGTCGCGCGCGCGCTCGTCCTCTTCGAGCCGCTCTCGATCGACGCGGGCGAGGTCACCGACAAGGGCTCGATCAACCAGCGCGCGGTGCTCAAGGCCCGCGCGGCGCTGGTCGACGAGCTGTACGCGGCGATGCCCTCGGCGCGCGTCATCCTGCCGCGGGCGTGATGCGCGGCGAGGACTTCGCGCCAGGCGCTTGGCGGATTACTTCGCGCGTGCGTTGGCGAGCTGGCACTCGAAGCTCTTGCGGTAATTCAGCATCAGGTGGTAATGCAGCTCGCTCGTCTCGACCACGCGTAGCTGGGAAACGATCGTCCAGAGTCGCTGGTTCTCCCTGGGGTCGCCCGAGCGGGCGATCCTGACGACGTCATCCCGGCTGGGGTAGGTGCCCCCGGTCAATTCTGCGAGGCTGCGGTCTTCGGCTTCACGCTGCGCCCGCGCCTGCTCGACCGCCGCTTTCGCGTCCTCGAGGAGCTGCGCCAATTCGCTTGCCGGAGGCTCGGCGTAGTCGGCGCGGATCACATCGGTCAAATTGCGCTGGAACTCTCTGCGGCGCGGAAAGTTGAGGGCGCTGCCGAGCGAGAGGATCTGAGCGAGCTGCATGTCCAGATTCGACTCGATGTAGCGCAGACAGCGCGCGTGCGCGTCGCTGATCGGCCGCGACGATTTCAGGTAGCGCAGCATCGGATGGCCGTACGGGCGCTCACTCTCAGCGACAGTGACCGGATCCAGGGCTCCGGCCGGGCTTGCGCCGAGCAGGCTTGCGAGCACGAGAACACGGCGGATGGCAGGCATCATGGGAACCTCACGCGGGGATAGGCTAGAAATCGGCTGCGCGCCTGCGAGGCGCACAGGGTGCTATCCTCGCTGCGAGAGCGAGGCGCGGCATCCGTGCGCCCTGCGTCTTGTGGCGAGGGAGGAGTTCGACAATGACGATACGGAGCGGGTGCTCGTGGATCGCTGCGGCGACGCTTCGCCGCCTCCGGCGCCCGGGGCGCTGAGCCGCCATGCCGCATGTCCTCGCGGGAAGGCTCGAGCGGCTGCGTCGCGGCGGCACGATTACCGGCCTGACCTACCTGCCGCGGCTCGCGGTTCGCGGCGCCGACGGCGACTTGCACGACGTGCGGCACGTTTACGCCACGCCCGTCACTGCGCTCGGGCTGGAAGAGGGGCAGCAAGGGCGCTATTTCTTCACCGATCCGGCGAAGATCGCGCTCGGCTTCGCGCCGTCCACTCTCCTGTTTGCCTACGAGAGCGGTGCGGAGCGTTGCTTCGATGCTTCCGGGCTCGACTTCAACGCGGGGCGCGGGCTGATGGTTTTCGGCGCAGCGATCGTACTCGTCGGCCTGGCGATGCTCGCCAGCCGCCCGCTCGAGGCGGCGATCGGCATCGTCGCCGGCGCGATCCTCGTCGCCTACGCGTGGCGGAACCGAAAGGTGCTCGATGTCGCGCTGCTCGAAGCGTTCCTGCGAGACAATGGCTTCGAGCTCTCGCCGACCGCGCTTACGCCCCTTCTGGCGCCGGAGCGCGAGCCGGGCGGATGAGCGCCGTCCGTGAGCCGCGAGCCTCCCGCGCGTCGGCCGCTCGCCGAGAACAGCCGGATCTCCGCTAGTCCGCGCAGCCGCCGATTGGTTCACGGCACGACAGCCCCATCTCCGCACACTTCGCGTAGACCCCTTCCTTCGTCTTGCTCGTCGCCCATCCGACCACGCTGCCATTGCTTCCGGTCGTGGCGTAGGCGCAGCCCTGGTTCCAGGATCCCTGGATCGTGCAATCGCTGACGCCCGCCTCGGAGCACTCCGCGAGCGCCCTTTCTTCAGCGCGTGCCCGAGTCGGGTGGTTGCGTCCCATGCCGACCGCTGCCAAGGCCGGCGACCGGCTTTCGTCGATCCCTGCTGCGATCGCGCTCCAGCGACGCTTCTGAGGTACGTTGGCGGGCGGCGTTCCCGGCGCCGCAGAGACGTACCGGCGCGAGGGTTGCGAGGACAGCGGCAATTCGCCCGGTCGAGACCAGTCGGCCGGCGCTTCGGCCGAAGGCCGGGGCCCGGAACCGGCTCGCGGTACGCACCGGCCGGTGTCCGGGCCGGTCCTGAAGAAGTCCTGCCCCTGACGTTCGCACACTTCGCACGCGGCGCGCAGCCGGTCGAGCGGCCCGCCGTCAAAGCTGATCGCTCTACAGCGCCACGACGGTCCGTAAGTTTGATTCATGTTTTCGGCCGCCGCGGGCGCGCTGGCGAGAAGCAGCGCTGCCGCGCTCGCGCTGAGCATCCCCATACGCTTTCTCATCATTTGGCCTCCCTGCGGTATCTGAAGCCGGGCATTCCGGTCTTGGTAAGATAGTCGTCAGGGATCGCCCGGGCCTACCCCAAATGGGGTAAGCGCCGAAAACAAAACAATTCTTCAATTTGCAGCGCCAGCGTGACATGGACGAATTCGACCGCCTCAGCCGCCTCGTGCTGCAGATCCAGGAAGCCGCGCTCACCCCGGCGCGCTGGAGCGGCGTGGTCGACGCGATCGTCTGCGAAACCGGCGGAAGCGAGGGCATTCTCTTCTCGCCTTCGATTCCTCCGTCGCTCGGGGGCTTCTGGGCGTCGCGCGCGATCGCGCCGGAGCACATGGAGGATTACGCCGCGTACTACGTGCAGCGCGACGTCTGGCGCATGGCGGGAGAGGCGCGCATGCGCGAGCCCGGGGCGGTGTTTCCGGATGCCGCGCTGCTGCACACGGACGCGGTGCGCTGCAGCGAGTTCTACTGCGATTTCCTGCGCCCGCTCGACATCGGGCGGCTGCTTTGCGGGATCGTGGCCGGCTCGAACGACCGCGCGATCCGCGGAGGGCTGCATCTCAGCGTGTTCAAGCCGATGGGCGGGGAAGGGTTTGGCGATGCGCAGCGCAAGCTCGTCGAGCGCCTGATGCCGCACCTGCAGACCGCGATCGCGACCCACTACGCGCTCGGTGCGCAGGCGCGGGCGGTCGCGGTCGGCGAAGCGGTGCTCGACGCGCTCTCGGCCGCCGCGCTTATCGTCGAGCGCGATGCGACCGTCGTCTTCGCCAACGAGGCTGCGCGGCGGATCGCCGCCGAAGGCGACGGGATCCTCATTGCCAAGAGCGCGTTGGGCGCCGCGAGCCCGCGCGCGGCGTCGCTGCTGCGGGACTTCGTGGCGGGCCTGTTCCCGCCGGAGAACGCCCGCGCGCGTCCGCGCGTCCTGCGCATCGAGCGGCCCTCCGGGCGCAAGCCGTATGCGTGCTTCGGGCAGTATCTGCCGGTCGACGGTGCGCTCGCGTGCGTGGCCGGGCGTCCCGCGGCGCTGCTCTTCATTCGCGACCCGGGATCCGGCCGCGTGCTCGAGCCCGAGGTCCTGATGCAGCTCTTCGGCTTTACGACCGCCGAGGCGCTGCTCGCCGGCTCGCTCGCGGGCGGCAAATCTCTGCAGGAGGCCGCGCGCCACCGCGGCATCCGCTACGAAACGGCGCGCACGCAGCTGAAGGCGCTGTTTGCAAAGACCGGCTGCACGCGGCAGGCGGAGCTCGTCGCGCTGCTTGCGGGCAGCGGTTCCTTATAGGGGGGAGGATGATCGGGACGCGTTTGCTGGTACTGCTACTTCTTCTCGGCCTCGGCGGCTGGGCGTCCGCGCAAGGCGGGGCGCAGGCGGGCAAGGCAAACCAGGCAAGCAAGGACGTCAGGCTCTCGACCGAGCTCGAGCGCTGCAACAGCGGGTCGCCCGACGAGTCGATCGAGGCGTGCAGCGTGCTTCTTCAGTCAGGCAAGCTCGCCGGCGCGAACGCGGCAGTCGCGCACCTGAATCGCGGCAACGCCTACCTGCGCAAGGGCGATTCCGATCGTGCCTTCGCCGATTACGGCGAGGCGATCTCGCTCGATCCAGATTTCGCCGACGCCTATTACAACCGCGGCATGATCCACTTTCGCGCACGACGGTTGGGGCAGGCCATTGGGGATTTCAATCGCGCGCTGGCCAAGAAGCCGGACTTCGTGCTCGCCCACTTCAACCGCGGTCTCGCATTCGCGCAAAGGGGCCGCTACGACCTGGCGTTGCCCGACTTCGACCGCGTCGTCGAACTGGCGCCGCGCGCGATCAATGCTTACACCGAGCGCGCCAAGGTACATTTTGCGGCGGGTCGGAAGGATCTTGCCCTGGCCGACTTCGATCGAGCGCTCGAACTCGCACCGAAGGACAGGGAAGCGCGCGCGCTGCGCGGTGTTTTCTTCCTGCAGACGAGCGAATACGGGCGTGCCTTGCAGGATTTCACGCGTGTCATCGAGCTGGGTCCCGAGGACGCGACGACGCTGTACCGCCGCGGCATCGCCTATGCCGGTCTCCACCGGAACGAGGACGCGATCCGCGACTACGACGCTGCGATCCGCCTCGAGCCGGCTCACGCCATCGTATACGTCAAACGCGCGATTTCGTACGACGCCCTGGGCAAGCTGGAAGCGGCGGTTGCGGATCTCGGGGAGGCAATCCGGCTGGAGCCGGGCAACGCCGGGTTCTTCAACAGCCGCTGCTGGGCGCTCGCCCGCCTCGGGCGCGCGGAAGCCGCGCTGCGCGACTGCGATGAGTCGTTGCGCCTGAAACCCGACGTCGCCGACACCCTGGACAGCCGCGCCTACGCGCATTTCCGCGCCGGGCGGCTCGACGCGGCCGCACGCGACTACGACGCCGCGCTCGAACGCGATCCGCGCCTGCCGATGTCGCTCTGGGGCCGCGGCGTGCTCCGCCAGATGCGGCACGACAGCGCGGGAGCGCAGGCCGATTTCGCTGCCGCACGCCGCCTGGACGCCGAGATCGACTTGCGGGCAGGCAAGATCGGCCTCGTGGCGCCCGGGAGCTGAGCTTACGCGGGAACGGGCATCGAATCCTTCTTCGTCGCTTACCTAGCCGCCTGGGCCGCCGCGAGCGCGGCCGCGGTCGCGCTCGTCCTGCATCGTCCGGCCGACTTCGAGATCGCACGACCGGCGTACCGGCGCTACCTGCTGCAGCCGTGGAAGCTTGCGACCTTCGCGCTCGCGGCCGCGGGAATCACGCTCGTCGCGCCGTACACCGGAGATCCGACCTGGGACTATGCGGACGCCCTCATGATGTCGGCGCTGACCTTCACTACCGCGCCGTGGGCGGTCGGCACGCTCTACCGCGCGCTGCGGCGCGAGGTGCGCGCAAAGCAGGCCTACGTCGCCGCGTGCGCGCTGCTCTTGTCGGCGAGCTGGTGCTACGACCTGTATCTCCTGCTGCGCGACAGCGTCTACCCGCCGACCTGGTGGTCGAACATGGCGGTGTCGTCGATTCTGTACGTCCTCGCCGGGATGCTGTGGAATCTCGAGTGGCACCCCGGGCGCGGCGCGACCTTCGGTTTCATGGAGGAGGGCTGGCCCGATCCGGCGCGCGCGGCGGGCTTCGCGCGGCTGGTGTGGTTCGCGCTGCCGATCATGCTCCTCGCCGGGGCGCTGATCCTGCCGTTCCTCTCGGGCGGGTGGGGCTGACGTGGCGCTGTTCAAGGGCGGCGGTCTCGGCGCCGGGCAGCGCCTCTCGGCGACCGGCTTCCTCGCGCTCGGCGTGCTCACCTTCTGGGTCTACTCGGTCCTGCGCTTCGCCGCCGCCTGGCGCGCGCACTGCGCGCGCCGCTGGCGCGAGATCGAGGGGCGCGACGACCTGAAGGGTGCCGACCCCCAGCGGATGGCGGCGCTGCATGCGCGCGGATTCTCGCCCGGCCGCGCCGCGCCGGGCTTCGCAGCCGGCCTGTTCGCGCTCTCGGCGGCCCTGGTCGCCGGGTGGTTCGTGCGCTGGATCCTGCTCGGCGAGGAATTCGGCTACGGCGCGATCGTCGGCGCGGTCGGGGCGTCCTCGGCGCTGTTCTACGCCGCGCTGCTCGTCGCGATGCTTTGGGCGCTCGGGGCAGTGCGCCGGCACGAAACGAGCGAGCTGCTGGTGCGCGAGGTCGGTGCCGGCGCGCTGCTCGCTCGACGCGCGGAGCTGGGCGACGACATCGCGCGGCGCTGGGAGCGCTGGACGAACCACGTCGTGTTGTTCCTCGTCTGCGCCGCGCCGATGGTGTTTTCGCCGACGCTTGGCGCGCACCTGTTCCTCACCGGCGTGGTGTGGGGCCACGTGCTCGTGCTGCCGGCGCTTTGTTTCGCGCTCGCCGCGGTGCTCCACGTCTGGGGAACGGTGCTGCTGGTCGGCCTCTACAACGGCCATATCGAGTACGAATCGCTCCACGGGGCGCGCGAGGCGCTGCATCCCGCCGCGGACCGGCTGCTGCCCTCGGTCGCGGAAGGCGCGCAGGACGCCGCGCCCGAGCGCGAGCTGGCCGCCATCATGCTCACCGACATGCAGGGTTACAGCAAGGCGATGGAGCGCGACGAGGCGCGCGCGTACGCCAAGCTGGTCGAGCACAACCGCATCATGCGCGGGGCGATCGCGGCGCATCGTGGCCGCGAGATCAAGACGATCGGCGACGCGTTCCTGGTCATCTTCCGCAGCGCGCTCGACGCGGTCGACTGCGGCCTCGCGGCACAGCGCGCCTTCGCCGACTACAACCTCGGCAAGGACGAGGCCGACCGGATCCTGGTGCGCATCGGCATCCACCTCGGCGACGTGCTCGTCACCGGCAACGACGTGTTCGGCGACGGCGTCAATGTCGCGGCGCGCATCGAGCCGCACGCGGAGCCGGGCGGCATCTGCATCTCGGAGCCGGTGTTCGAGATGGTGAGAAAGAAGATCCAGCTCGAGGTCACGCGTCTGGAAGGCATCAGGCTGAAGAACATCGCGCTGGCGCCCGAGCTCTACCGTATCCGGCTCTCGACCTAGCGCAAGCGTGCCGATGCCGCAGCCTTCGAACGCCGCCGCGCCGATCCCGGGGCGGGCGCGGCCGCGCGACTGGATCTGGGGCGGAGCGCTCGTCGCGCTCGACGTCGTGGTCACCGGTCTGCCTGGGATCGGCCTGTTCGTCGCGATGCTGCGCGCGCTCGTTTCCGGAATCAAGGCGGTGGCGAGCCGACTGCGCCGTACGCCCGGATACCGCGCGGATGCGGCGCGCTGCGCGATCTTTGCCGCGGCTGCGTTGCTCGTGCTGGTGGGGTTCTGGGGCCAGCTGCGCGTCGGCAGCGCCAACGCCGCGCGCGTAATCGACGCGCTCGAGCGCTATCGCGCTGCCGAAGGGCGCTATCCGCCGACGCTCGCGGCGATGACTCCGGCGTACCTCGCGCGAGTGCCACGCTGCGCCTACCGTATCCTGCTGCCCTGCCGCTTCCACTACCACGCGGAGGGGCAGACCGGAATGCATACCCTGTGGTGGATCGCCTATCCGCCCTTCGGCCGCCCGGTCTATCAGGTCGAGACGCGCACCTGGTCCTACCTCGACTGATGATGCGGGCGCGAAGCGCGCTACGCCGCCCGCGCGGCGGGAGTGTGCCGGTGCAGATCGAGGCCGGAGGCGAGGATCGCCATCAGGAGCGCGAGCAGCGCGCCCGGGGCGAACGCCGCGGCAGCGATGCCGGTCGCGTCCCACGCCCATCCGCCGACGATCGGCGCCGCCACCGCGCACGAATAGCTGATCGTGAACATCCCGGCCGACAGGCGGTGCACGTCGTCGGGCCGCGCGAGCAGCGGCGGCAGCGCGAGGCTGAGCACCAGGCCGAAGGCGCAGGAAAAGCCGAGCAGCCCGGACCACGCGGGAACCCAGCCATACGGCATGAGCACGATGCCGAGCACGCTCGCCAGGCACAGCAGCGCGACCGCGACGAAGGGCCAACGCCGGCCGGTGAGGCGCTCCGCGAACGCGAGCATCAGGAACGAGGCCGGCAGCTGGCACACGCTGAGCAGCGTGAGAGAGGGTCCGATCAGCTCGGCATGCCCCGAGCGGTGAAGGTAGTCCGGGAGGAAGGCGTTGGTCGCGAAATACAGCGCGTTCACGCTGCCGAGCACGAGGCCGATGCGCCAAGTCCGCGGGTCTCGCCAGTCCGGCCACCAGCGGCGCCCGTCGCTGCGCGCGCCGGAATGCGCGGCAGGCGCACGCGGCGCCAGCCAGCCCACCAGCATCGCGGTGGCGAGCACCGGCAGCGAGCAGGCGGCGAAGCTCAGGCGCCAGCTTCCGCCCGCGAGCGGCAGCACGAGCGGCAAGGTGAGCGAAACCGAAAGGATCTCGCCTACGAGCAGGCCGTTGGCGTACACCGCAGTGGCGAAGCCGATGCGCTGCGGCATCCAGTCGCGCGCGAGCGGCGGAAGCGACGGCTGCATCACCGCGATGCCGGCGCCCATCAGGAAGGTCGTCGCGAAGAGCATCAGGGTGTCGGGTGACGCGCCGCGCAGCGCCCCGGCGAGCGCGGTGAGCGCGAGCCCCGCCACGAGCGTGCGCCGCGCGCCCACGCGCGAGATGAGCAGCGACCCCGGCACCGCCGCGGCCGCGAACAGGAGCGACGGCAGGCTCGAGAGCACGCCGATGCCGGTCTCGCTGAGATGCAGGTCGCGATGCAGCAGCGGGATGACCGGCGGTACCGCGAGCACGGTCAGGCGCAGTCCCGCGCCCGCCAGCCACAGCAAGGCGAGCGTCGCGAGCGGGCGCCCCGGCCGATCGGGGGCGCACATCAGTACAGCGCGCTGGCGAGCTTGCGCCGGTATTCCGAGACCAGCTCGGGCTGGCTTTCGGCGAGGCTGAAGATCGCGACGATCTGCTTGCGCGCCGCGCCGTCCTGGTAGGCCTTGTCGCGCCGGATCGATTCGAGCAGCTCGTCCATCGCCTCGCGGTAGCGCCGCCCGCCCGCGTAGAGCTGCGCCAGGGCGAGGCGCGCCTCGAGGTCGGCGGGATTCGCCGCGAGGCGCGCGCGCAGCTCGGGCTCGCCCGGCCCGCCGCTGCCGGCGCGCGCGAAGGCGAGCGCCTGGGTGAGC
>JAKALD010000346.1 GCA_021813275.1 Pseudomonadota bacterium
CGCGAGCGCGAGCATGCGCCGCGCATGGCGCGGCGCCGGCCAGGAGCCCGGCGGGGCCGCGCGCGCGGGCACCTTCTCCTTCAAGGCGGCCGGCAGCAGCGGGCGCGCCAGGCGACCGAGCGCGAGCAGCGCGCCGAACAGCGCGCGCCGCGGCAGGACGAACGCCAGAGCAGCGCGCAGCGCGCGCTCGCCGAAGCCGCGCGCAGTGCGCGGCTCGACGAATTCCCTGCCGATGTCCGCGAGCCGTCCGTATTGCACGCCGGAGGGGCAGGTCGTCTCGCAGGCGCGGCAGGTGAGGCAGCGGTCCAGGTGCAGGCGCGTCCTTGCGCTGAGCACACCGCCTTCGAGCGCCTGCTTGATCAGATAGATGCGTCCGCGCGGCCCGTCCAGCTCGTCGCCCAGCAGCTGGTAGGTCGGGCAGGTCGCGGTGCAGAACCCGCAATGCACGCAGCGGCGCAGGATCGCGTCGGCCTCGCGGCCGGCGGGCGTGTCGCGAATGAAGTCGGCGAGGCTGGTCTGCACGAGCCGCTCAGCGCATCAGAAATCGGGGTACATCCGGCCCGGGTTGAAGACGCCCGCCGGATCGAAGGCCTGCTTGAGCGCGCCATGCAGGCGCAGCAGCACGGCCGGCAGCGGCGCGAAGGCGCCCGCGGACTTGTCCGTAGCGCGGAACAGCGTCGCGTGGCCGCCGGCGCCCGCGGCCGCGCGGCGCACCGTGGCCGCGTCGGCGCGGCTCCGCAGCCAGCGCTGGCCCCCGCCCCATTCGACGAGCTGCTCGCCCGGCAGCTCGATGGGCGCCGCGTGCGACGGTACGGCGAGGCGCCAGAGCGGCGCATCGCCCGCGAAGAACGGCTCGTCGTGCTCGCGCAGCGCGCGCCAGACGCGCTCGCCCTGCGGGTCGTCCAGGCGCTCGCCGCCCAGCTTGTCGCAGGCCGCGCGCAGCGCGCTCGGCGCGCCCGAGAGCCGCACGAGCAGCTCGCCGTCGCGCCACTTGCTGGCCGAGATCGGCAGCGGCCTTCCGGCCCAGCGGTTGAGCGACTCGATCGCTCGGTCCTGCGGCAGCTCGAAGCGCAGCGTCGCCTCGGCGGGCGGCCTGGGCAGCACCTTGAGCGAGACTTCGAGGATCACCCCCAGCGTGCCGAGCGAGCCCGCGAGCAGGCGCGAGACGTCGTATCCGGCGACGTTCTTCATCACCTCGCCGCCGAAGGCGAGCACGCGGCCGCGCCCGTCGAGCAGCTTCGCGCCGAGCACGAAGTCGCGCACCGCGCCGGCGCTCGCGCGGCGCGGCCCCGAGAGCCCGGCGGCGACGCAGCCGCCGAGCGTCGCCGCGCCCGTGCCCGCGGCCGAGAAGTGCGGCGGCTCGAAGGCGAGCATCTGGCCGCGCTCGCCGAGGGCGGCCTCCAGCTCCGCGAGCGGCGTTCCGCAGCGCGCCGTCACCACGAGCTCGCTCGGCTCGTAGCTGACGATCCCCGCGTAGCCGCGCGTGTCGACCCGCTCGCCGCGCGGCTCGCCGCCGTAGAAGTCCTTGCTCCCGCCGCCGCGCAGGCACAGCGCGCGCCGCCGCTCGGAGGCGGCGCGCACCTGCTCCGCCAGGCTCTGGAGGGCGGCCTGCATCGCAGTCTAGAAGCGCGGCAGCTCGGGGTGCGGCAGCCTGCCGCCGCGCACGTGCATGCGGCTGTACTCGGCGCAGCGCGACAGGGTCGGGACCACCTTGCCCGGGTTGAGCAGCCCCTGCGGGTCGAAGGCGCGCTTCACGGCGTGGAACGCCTCCAGCTCCTCAGGCCGGAACTGCACGCACATCTGGTCGATCTTCTCGATGCCCACGCCGTGCTCGCCGGTGATCGTGCCGCCCACCGCCACGCACAGCTCGAGGATGTCGGCGCCGAAGCGCTCTGCGCGCGCGAGCTGGTCGGCGTCGTTCGCGTCGTACATGATGAGCGGGTGGAGGTTGCCGTCGCCTGCATGGAACACGTTGGCGCAGCGCAGCGCGTACTTGCGCTCCATCTCCTGGATGCCGCGCAGCACCTCGGCGAGGCGCCGCTTCGGCACCGTCCCGTCCATGCAGTAGTAGTCCGGCGTGACGCGTCCGACCGCCGGAAACGCGGCCTTGCGGCCCGACCAGATCCTGAGCCGCTCGGCCTCGCTCGAGGACACGCGCACCTCGCCCGCGCCGCAGCCGCGCACGATCTCCTTCATGCGCGCGACTTCGTCGGCGACCTCCTCGGGCGTGCCGTCGGACTCGGCGAGCAGGACCGCCTCGACCATCGGGTAGCCGGCATTGACGAACGGCTCGACCGCCTCGATCGCCTTGCGGTCCATCATCTCCAGGCCCGCCGGGACGATGCCCGCCGCGATGATCGCGGCCACCGCATCGCCCGCCTTGGACACGTCGTCGAACGCGGCGAGAACGACCTGCGCGGTCTCGGGCTTCGGCAGGAGCTTCACCGCGATCTCGGTGGCCACCGCGAGCATGCCCTCGGAGCCGATCATGAGCGCGAGCAGATCGAGCCCCGGGGAATCCGGCGCGAGCGAGCCGAACTGGACCGGCTCGCCCTCGATCGTGAAGCCGCGCACGGCGAGCACGTTGTGAACGGTCAGGCCGTACTTCAGGCAGTGCACGCCGCCCGAGTTCTCGCCGACGTTGCCGCCGATCGTGCACGCGATCTGGCTCGAGGGATCCGGCGCGTAGTACAGGCCGAAGGGCGCGACCACGTCGGAGATCGCGAGGTTGCGCACGCCGGGCTGCACCACCGCCACGCGCGCGAGCGGGTCGATGCGCACGACGCGCATGAACTTGGCCATCGACAGCAGCACCCCATCGGCCGCGGGCAGCGCACCGCCCGACAGGCCCGTGCCGGCACCGCGCACCACCACGGGAACGCGCATCGCGTAACAGGTCTTGAGCACCTGCTGCACCTGCTCCTCGGTCTCGGGCAGGGCGACCACCATCGGCAACCGGCGGAACATCGGCAGGCCGTCGCACTCGTAGGGCCGCACGTCTTCGCCCTCGTGGAGCACCGCCCGCCCGGGCAGGAATGCGCGCAGCGCGCGCACGACCTCGGCCTGGCGCTGCGGGTCGATGCGGGACTCGATGGGTT
>JAKALD010000347.1 GCA_021813275.1 Pseudomonadota bacterium
TTGCCATTGAGCATGCCTATCCAGGCTCAATGGTCGGGCGCGGCTCAGCGCGGCACCGCCTCGGCACGGCGCGCCCCGGGGCGCCGGTCGGCGCCCAGGAAGCGGTGCAGCTCCGCGAGCGCGAGCTGGTAGACCTCGCGCTTGAACTCGATGACTGCGTCTAGGGGGACCCAGTAATCGTGCCAGCGCCACGCGTCGAACTCCGGATGCTCGGTCGCGCGCAGCCTGACGTCGCAGTCGCGGCCGAGGAGCCGCAGCAGGAACCAGATCTGCTTCTGGCCGCGATAGGTGCCGCGCCAGTCGCGCCTCACCCAGTGCTCCGGGACCTGGTAGCGCAGCCAGTTGCGGGTGCGGCCGAGGATGCGGACGTGACCCGGCCGCAGCCCGATCTCCTCCTCCAGCTCGCGGTACATGGCCTGCTCCGGGGACTCGCCGCGATCGATGCCGCCTTGCGGGAACTGCCAGGCGTGCTGGCTCACGCGCTTGCCCCAGAACACCTCGTTGCGGCTGTTCGCGAGAATGATTCCGACGTTCGGCCGATAGCCGTCCTTGTCGAGCATGGCGGCACCACCTAAGTTAGAATCCGCGCTGCATTTTTCCACAGCCCCCCACGAAAGACAACGCCGCGCGGCCCGCGTTCCGGGCCGCGGCGCAGGCCGGGATGCGAACCTCGCGCTTTTTTGTCGGCACGATCAAGGAGGCCCCCGCCGAAGCGGAGCTCGTCAGCCACAAGCTCATGCTGCGCGCGGGGCTGACCCGGCGCCTGGGCTCGGGCCTGTACACCTGGATGCCGCTCGGACTGAGGGTGCTGCGCAAGGTCGAGGCGGCGGTGCGCGAGGAGATGAACCGCGCCGGCGCCCTCGAGGTGCAGATGCCCTGTGTCATCCCCGCCGAGCTGTGGCAGGAGACCGGCCGCTGGGAGGCGTTCGGGCCGCAGATGCTCAAGATCAAGGACCGGCACGAGCGCGACTTCCTGTTCGGCCCGACGCACGAGGAAGTGGTGACCGACCTCGCGCGGCGCGAGATCAGGAGCTACCGCCAGCTGCCGGTGCACTTCTACCAGATGCAGGTGAAGTTCCGCGACGAGATCCGGCCGCGCTTCGGCGTGATGCGGGCGCGCGAGTTCACGATGAAGGACGGCTACTCGTTCCACGCGGATCTTGCGGATCTCGAGCGCGAGTACCGCAACATGTACGAGACGTACACGCGGATCTTCACGCGGCTCGGGCTGCAGTTTCGCGCCGTGGCCGCCGATCCCGGCGCGATCGGCGGCACCGGCTCGCACGAGTTCCACGTGCTCGCCGACTCGGGCGAGGACGCGATCGCGTACAGCCCCGAATCCGACTACGCGGCGAACGTCGAGCTCGCCGAGGCGCTCGCCCCAGCGGGTCCGCGCCACGCGCCCGGCGAGCCGCTGTCCGAAGTACCCACTCCCGGCAAGACGAAGTGCGAGGAGGTTGCCGCGCTGCTCGGCGTGGCGCTCGAGAAGACGGTCAAGGCGGTCGCGCTGGTGCGCGAGGCGGTTCCGTACCGCACCCAGGGGTACTTCGCGCTCGTGCTGCTGCGCGGCGACCACGAGCTGAACGAGGTGAAGGCGCGCAAGCTGCTCGGTCCGTTCCGCCTCGCGAGCGATGACGAGATCCAGGAAGCGCTCGACTGCCGCGCGGGCTACATCGGCCCTGTCGGGGTCGGCGGCGACGTTGCGGTGTACGCGGACCGCACGGTCGCCAAGATGAGCGACTTCGTGTGCGGCGCGAACAAGGCCGGCTACCACCTCAAGGGGGTCAACTGGGGACGCGACCTGCGCGAGGAACCGGCGAGCGTGCACGACTTCCGGAACGTCCGCGAAGGCGATGCGAGCCCGGACGGCAAGGGTGCGCTGCGCATCGTGCGCGGGATCGAGGTCGGCCACATCTTCCAGCTGCGCACCAAGTACTCCGAGGCGATGAAGGCGACCTTTCTCGACGAGCGCGGCGAGGCGCGGCCGATGGAGATGGGCTGCTACGGGATCGGGCTGACGCGCATCGTGGCCGCCGCGATCGAGCAGAACCACGACGAGCGCGGCATCATCTTCCCGCGCGCGATGGCGCCGTTCGAGGCGTGCCTGGTGCCGATCGGCTACCACAAGAACGACGCCCTGCGCCGGACGGCGGACGAGCTCTACGCCGCGCTGAGCGCCGCCGGGATCGACGTCCTGATGGACGATCGCGCGGAGCGCCCGGGCGTGCTGTTCGCCGACATGGACCTGCTCGGCGTGCCGCACCGGCTGGTGCTTTCCGAGCGCGGGCTCGCCGCGGGAACGGTCGAATACAAGGCGCGGCGCGACGCCCAGCCGCAGAGCGCGCCGCTCGCCGGCGCGGTGCAGTGGCTCAAGGAGCGGCTGGCTCAGGCATGAAGCCCGCCGCGGCGCGCGCGCTCGCCCTCGCCGCGGCCCTGCTCGCCCCCGCGCCGGCGTTCGCCGGCGCCCAGATCTACGAGCCGCTCGCCGACAGCGTGCGCGCGGCGCTCTCGCACCGGATCAGCGACCAGGCTCCGCCGGAGCTGGAGTTCCGCAACCCGCAGGACGGGCGCGCCTGGCTGCTCGAGATGTCGCGCCGGCTGCAGAAGCTCGTCCCGGACCGCGACACGCGCCTCGCGCTGCTCAAGACCGTGCAGTACGAGGCGACGCGCGCCGGCCTGGACCCGCAGCTGGTGCTCGGGGTCATCGACGTGGAGAGCCACTTCCGCAAGTACGCCGTGTCGCTCGCCGGCGCGCTCGGCTACATGCAGGTAATGCCCTTCTGGGTCAAGCTGATCGGCCGCCCGGGCGACAACCTATTCCATCTGCGCACCAACCTGCGCTATGGTTGCGTCATCCTGCGCTTCTACCTCGACCTGGAGCACGGCGATTACTTTCGCGCGCTGGGACGCTACAACGGCAGCCTGGGCCAGCCCCAGTATCCGGACGCCGTCTACGCTGCGTGGAAGGGGCGCTGGAAGTACTCCGGGCCGACCAATTAGCCCGGCGGGACGCGCCGCCTGAGACCGGATGCTGCGCGCGCTGCTCGCCAATCCGCGCTTCGCCAACCGCCTGTGGGGCTTCACCCCGCCCGAGCAT
>JAKALD010000348.1 GCA_021813275.1 Pseudomonadota bacterium
TCTCCAAGCAGCCCAAGCATCGGCCGGGAAGGCGCTCCAGGCCCGCGGGATAGCGATCGCGGTCGATGGGCGGCTCGGCCTGCAAATGACAAGCCCCTCCGAGGAGGGGTTTCCGCTGGCGTCGAGCGGCTGACGGTGCGAGCGAAGACCTCGATCCTCTTCGTCTGCACGGGAAATATCTGCCGCTCGCCCGCAGCCGAAGGGGTGCTGCGCGATGCGCTGCGGCGCGCCGGGCTGCAAGAGCAGGTGAGAATCGCGTCGGCCGGCACCCACGGCTATCACGCCGGCGAGCCGCCCGACGAGCGCGCCCAGCGCCGCGCGGCGCGCCGCGGCTACGAGATCGGCGCGCTGCGCGCGCGGGTCGTGGCGCGCAGCGATTTCGACGAGTTCGACCTGATCCTCGCAATGGACCGCGGCCACCTGCGCATCCTGCAGCGCCTCGCACCGCAGGCGCACCGGCACAAGCTGCGGCTGTTCATGGAGTACGCCGAAGGCTGGAGCGAGCAGGAGGTGCCCGATCCCTACTACGGCGGGCCGGAAGGCTTCGAGCAGATGCTCGACATGATCGAAGCGGGCGCGCGCGGCCTGCTCGCGGCGCTCAGGCGCCCCGCCTGAGCGCGGGCGCTCGGAGGCGCTTCACGACGCGCAGCCCGGCCAACAGCTCGCACGTCAGATCGGCGTCCGTCGCGCGCATCGGCCGGATCATGACCATCGTGCCGTCCGCGAGGCGATGCGTGCGCGCCAGCTCCGCGGGGTACTCAGCCAAGGCCCGAGCCCGCGGCGCGGCGCGCGGCCTCCTCCTTGAGCGGTCCGTGCAGGGTCTTGCCGATCGGCGATTTCGGCAACACGTCGCGGAACTCGATGCGCTTGGGCCGCTTGTACCCGGTGAGATGACGCGCGCAATGCTCCTGCAGCGCTTCGGCGCTGAGCGCCGGGTCCTTTCTCACCACGTACAGCGCGACCACTTCGCCGCTGCGCTCGTCGGGAATGCCCACTGCGGCGGCGTCCGCGACGCCCGGGTGCAGCATGACCGCGTCCTCGATCTCGCTCGGGTAGGCCTTGAAGCCGGACACGACGATGACGTCCTTCTTGCGGTCGAGCAGCTCGACGTAGCCGCGCGCATCCATGCGCCCCGTGTCGCCGGTGCGCAGCCAGCCCTGCGCCGTGAAGGCGCGCGCGGTCTCCTCCGGCATGTTCCAGTAGCCGCGCATGACCTGCGGGCCGCGCACGCAGATCTCCCCGCTCTCGCCGACGGGCACCTCGGCGCCCGCCTCGTCGAGGATCGCCACCTCGGTCGACGGCAGCGGCAGGCCCACCTTGCCGGTGAATTCCGGGATGTCGAAGCGGTTGCAGCACACGATCGGCGAGGCTTCGGTCAGGCCGTAGCCTTCGACCAGCGGAACGCCCATCGACTGCTGCCAGCGCTCGGCCACGACGCGCTGCACCGCCATGCCGCCGGCCACCGCGACCTTGAGGCCGGCGCCGTTCGCCGCGCGCACTGCGCCGAATCCCTTGGCCTCGAGCAGCGCCTTGAACAGCGTGTTGACGCCGGTGATCGCGGTGAAGCGCGTGCGCTGCAGCTCGGCGACGAAGCCCGGCAGATCGCGCGGGTTGGCGATCAGCACGTTCCTGCCGCCGAGCTTGACGAACACCAGCAGGTTCGCCGTGAGCGCGAACACATGGTAAAGCGGCAGGGCGGTGATCACCGTCTCTTCGCCCGGCTTGAGGAGGTTCCCGATCCAGGCCGCGGTCTGCTCGATGTTCGCGACCATGTTGCCGTGGCTGAGGACCGCGCCCTTCGGGATCCCCGTGGTGCCGCCGGTGTACTGCAGGAAGGCGAGGTCTTCGGGGCCCAGCGCGACCTCGCTCAGCGCGCGGCGCGCGCCCTGGGCGAGCGCGTCGCGCAGCGCGATCGCCCCCGCGATGCGCCACGGCAGGACGAGCCGCCGCACCCGCTTGACCACGAAATTGACCAGCCAGCGCCTCGGTGCCGCGAACAGGTCGCCGAGCTGGGTGGTGACAACCCGGCGCACCGCCGTGCCGGGCAGCGCCCGCTCGAGCGTGTGCGCGAAGTTCTCGAGCACCACGATGGCGACCGCACCGCTGTCGGCGAGCTGGTCCTGCAGCTCGGGCGCGGTATAGAGCGGATTCACGTTCACCACCACGAGGCCGGCGCGCAGCGCGCCGAACAGCGCGACGGGGTACTGCAGCACGTTCGGCAGCATGATCGCGATGCGCTCGCCTTTGCCGAGCCCGAGGCGTGCCTGCAGGAACGCGGCGAAATCGCGCGAGAGCCGGTCGAGCTCGCGATAGCTGAGGGTGGCGCCGAAGCTGCTGAAGGCGGGACGATCGCCAAAGCGCGCGCAGCCCCGCTCGAGCAGCTCCTTGAGCGATGCGTAGGCGCGCGCGTCGATCTCGGGTGGGGTTCCCGGGGGATAGGAGCTCAGCCAGATCTTCGTGGTCATCGGCTGCGCCGCGCGATCAGTCGGCAGGGCGCTCCGCCCGCGCGGCGCGCCCGCCGAATGGATATCGGCATCCGTCGCGGGCGGGGTTGACCTGCGTCAAAGCCGCGACGGCGTGCCGTGCGCCGGGTTTCTACTTGCGCGTCTCGACCTGGACGAGGCTTTCGTCAGCCGATGCCTGGGGACGCACGCGCCGCGGGCGCCCGAGTGGCGCGGGCGCCGGTTCCTCGGCGACCGGGGCCGCCTTTCCCGGCGCTGTTTCGATCATGACCAGCCCGCTTCCCGCGAGCGCGCCCCGCACATCCTCCTGCACGGCCGGCTGCGCGCTCGGCGCCTCCAGCGCCGGCGCCGCTTCGCGGACCGGAGCGGGTGCCGCGGCGCGGGCCAGGGTCACGACGGGCTCGTGCGGCCCGGCTGCTTCTACCCGGGGCGCCTCGCGGCGCTCCTCCCGAATCGGCTCGGGCTGCTCCGCCGGGGCTGCCTGCGCGCTCGGCGCAGGCGGCTGCGGCGCGACAGCGGCTTCAGCTGGTCGCGGGGCGCCTTGCGGGCGCTCGGCGGGCTGTCCCTGCTCGGGATGGCGCTCGCGATGGCGACCGCGGCGACCTCTGCGGCCGCAGATCG
>JAKALD010000080.1 GCA_021813275.1 Pseudomonadota bacterium
ATGAGGAGGCGCTGCTCGGAGTCGCCGCTCGCCAGCCAGACGATGTCCTCGCCGTTGCTGTTGACCAGGGTGTTGACCGGCGCGCCGTCGCCGCGCCCTGCGGGCACGTCGGCCGCGTCCACGGTCCAGGTCTTGCCGCTCGCGCCGAGCAGGATCACCGGGTCGGTGGTGCTGCACTCGAGCGTGGCGAGCAGCCCGTCGCCGTCCTTGAACGTGAGCGTTCCCGCGTCGATGCCGTGGCCGGAGCGCGCGCGCAGCCAGCCCTTGCGCGACAGGATCACGGTGATCGGCTCCTCGAGCACGGTGCGCTCGATCCGCGCGCGCGACTCCTCGGCGATCAGCGTGCGGCGCGCGTCGCCGTGCTTCTTCGCGTCGTCCTCGAGCTCCTTGACGACCAGCCTCTTGAGCGAGGGCTCGGAGCCGAGGATCTCCTTGAGGCCCTTGCGCTCGGCCTCGAGGCTCTTGCGCTCGTCGTTCAGCTTGACCCCGTCCAGGCGCGTGAGCTGCCCCAGGCGCAGGTTCACGATGTCCTCGGCCTGGCGCTCGCTGAAGCGCCATTTCCGCTGCAGCTTCTGCTTCGCCTCGGCCTGGTCCTCGCAGGCGCGGATCAGCTCGATGATCTCGTCGATCTTGGCGAGCGCAAGCAGCCGCCCCAGCACGATGTGCAGCCGCTCCTCGCATTTCGCCAGGCGGTGCGCGGTGCGCCGCTTGACGGTGGCGAGGCGGAACGCGGTCCACTCGCGCAGCACCTCGACGATGCCCTTGGTGTCGGGCAGCCCGTCCAGGCCGAGCCAGGTGAGGTTCACCGCGTAGCGCGTCTCGAGGCTGGAGTGGACGAGCAGCGCGCGCGCCGTCTCCTCCGGATCCTGGCGGGAGGAGCGCGGCTCGATCACGAGGCGCAGCTTCGACTTGCGGTCGGACTCGTCGCGCACCGACTCGACGAGGTCCAGCACGAACTGCTTGAGGCGCTTCTGCTCCTGGGTGACGTCCTTCCTGCCGGCTGCCGGCCGCGGGTTGACGAGCGCCTCGATCTCCTCGAGCACCTGGCGGCACGACACCCCGTGCGGCAGCTCGTCGATGACGATGCGCCACTGGCCGCGCGCGAGCGGCTCGACGTGCCAGCGCGCGCGCATCGCGATCGAACCGCGCCCGGTGTCGTAGGCCTGGCGGATCTCGGCCGGCGGCGAGATGACCTGCCCGCCGCCGGGGAAGTCCGGCCCTGGCAGGATCGCGAGCAGCTCGTCGACGCCCGCCTTCGGGTGCTTGAGGACGTGCGCCGCGGCGAGCGCCACCTCCTTCAGGTTGTGCGGCGGAATGCGCGTCGAGAACCCGACCGGGATGCCGAACGAGCCGTTCAGCAGGCCGAAGGGCAGGCGCGCCGGCAGCAGCTGCGGCTCGTCGAACTTGCCGTCGTAGTTCCTGGCGAAGTCCACCGTGCCCTCGCCGATCTCGGCGAGCATCAGCTCGGCGTAGCCCGACAGCCGCGCCTCGGTGTAGCGGTAGGCAGCCGCGGAATCCCCGTCGCGCGAGCCGAAGTTGCCCTGGCCGTCGATGAGCGGATAGCGCATCGCGAACGGCTGCGCCATGTGCACCAGCGCCTCGTAGGTCGAGGTGTCGCCGTGCGGGTGGTACTTGCCGAGCACCTCGCCCACGTAGCGCGCGCACTTCACGAAGCCGGCCGCGCCCGCCTCGCCCATCGCGTAGAGGATCCTGCGCTGCACGGGCTTGAGCCCGTCGGCGATCTCGGGCAGCGCGCGCGCCTTCACTGTCGAGACCGCGTAGCCGAGATAGGCCTGCGAGGCATGGCGCTCGATCGGCTCGGCGTCCTCGCCGTTGTCGGGCGTGAAGAGATCGAGGGTCCGGGTATCGTCCATGTTCAGCCGCTAAAGAGGTCCATCTGCTTGTCGGCCATCGCCACGGCCAGCTCGACCGCGGACTTGGCCTTTTCCAGGCTTTCGCTGCGCCCCTGCCTGCCGGCCGCCTCCCAGAGGTAGCGGCCGGGATCGCCGGCGCGCTGCCCGCCTTGGAGCGTGACCTTGCCGAGCTTCTGCTTGCCGAGCCAGTACACGTGGCCCATGTAGCCGCGCTCCCAGAACGGCTTGTGCTTCCTCGAGGCCTTCTTTTTCGCCGTCATCGCCCGCGGCCTCACACGTCCGCCTCCACCGTCTTCCAGTGCTCGCGCATCCAGTTGCGGCGGCCTTCGGCCTCACCGGAATCCATGAGCAGCTCGAAGGTCTCGCGCACCTTCCTGATCTGCGCGAGGTCGAGCTGCATGCGCACCAGGCGCCGCGTGTCCGGGTTCATGGTCGTCTCCCAGAGCTGCTCGGGGCTCATCTCCCCCAGGCCCTTGAAGCGCGAGATCTCCCAGGCGCCCTCGCGCAGCTTCTCCTTGCGCAGCCGCTCGAGCGCCTCGTCGAGCTCGTCGTCGTCCAGGCAGTAAAGGCGCCGCGCCGGCTTGCCCTTGCCCTGCGAAGGGACCTCGACCTTGTAGAGCGGGGGCTGCGCGACGTGCACGTGCCCGGCCTCCACCAACCGGGGCGCGTGCATGAAGAAGAACGTGAGCAGCAGCGCCTGGATGTGCCCGCCGTCGACGTCGGCGTCGGTCATGACGATGATCTTGCCGTAGCGCAACCCGCCGAGCTCGGGCTGCTCCTCGGGGCCGTGCGGGTCGACGCCGATCGCGGTCGCGATCGCCTGCAATTCCTTGTTGGCGAGCACCGTGCGCGCGTCCTTGGACATGGTGTTGAGCACCTTGCCGCGCAGCGGCAGCACCGCCTGCGTCTCCTTGTCGCGCGCCTCCTTGGCCGAGCCGCCGGCCGAGTCGCCCTCGACCAGGAACAGCTCGTTCCTCGAGGTGTCGCCCGAGGCGCAGTCGACGAGCTTGCCCGGCAGCGTCGCCACGCCGCTCGATTTCTTGCGCTCGTACTTCTTGCCGCGCGACAGGCGCGCGAGCGCCTGCTCGATCGCCAGATCGACGAGCTTCTTCCCCTCGTCGGGATGCTGGTTGAGCCACAGCTCGAAGGCGTCCTTCACGCACAGCTCGATCAGCTTCGCCGCGTGGCGCGTGGTGAGCTTCTCCTTGGTCTGGCCGTGGAACTGGGTGCGCACGATCCGTGCCGAGAGCGTGAAGCAGGCGCGCCCCCAGACGTCGTCGGCGATCAGCTTCACGCCCTTGGGCGCGAGCGCGCGCGTCTCCATGAAGGCGCCGAGCGCCTCGAAGATGCCGGCGCGGAAGCCCGACTCGTGCGTGCCGCCCGAGCGCGTGGGAATCAGGTTGACGTGGCTGTCGCAGAACACGTCGCCCTCGGCCACCCAGCCGATCGCCCAGGCCGCGCCCTCCCCGGTCTCGATGTCGGCGTGTTCGGCCGCGGCGCGCTCGTCGAAGTACTTCTCGCCGGCGAACAGCGGCGCCACAAGCTCCCTGCCCGCGAGCATGAGCTCGAAGTACTGCGCCATGCCGCGCTCGTACTTCCAGCTCTTCTCCTCGAACCCGGACTTGGCCTCGACGCGCAGCACGGTGGTGAGGCCGGGGAGCAGGTAGGCCTTGGAGCGGACCAGGTGCTCGAGCTCGGCAAGCGGCACGGTCGGCGAGTCGAAGTACTTCGGATCCGGCCAGCAGCGCACTACGGTGCCGGTACCGCGCCGCTCCTTCGCCCTTTCGCTCTTCAGCTTCTGCTTGAGCTCGCCACCCTCGAAGGCGAGCGTGTGCTTCTCGCCGCCGCGGTATACGGTGACCTCGAGCCGCCTGGAGAGCGCATTGGTCACCGCCACGCCCACGCCGTGCAGCCCGCCCGAGATGTGGTACACCGCGTCGCCCCCCCGGGTGAACTTGCCGCCCGCGTGCAGCATGGAGAACGCGACTTCGACCGCAGGACGCTTCTCTTCGGGGTGCAAGTCCACCGGGATGCCACGGCCCTCGTCCTCGACTTCGACCGAGCCGTCCCGATAGAGCGTTACGGTAATGCGCTTGCCGAAGCCGGCGAGCGCCTCGTCGACCGCGTTGTCGACCATCTCCTGCACGATGTGCAGCGGATGGATCGTGTGCGTGTACATGCCCGGCATGCGCCGGACCGGCTCGAGCCCCTTGAGCGCCTGGATGGCGGATGCGTCGTAACTCGCCTGCTTGGCCATTTCTTCCCGTCGAATCTGCCGCGGCCTGCGCCACTAGGGATTGTGCGCAAAACCGCAGTAGGCGCGACATATTGTAGTCGCGCGCGCCACCCCCTCCAAGCGCGCCGGGCGCGGCGCGCTGCAGGCGCACGCTCCCTTGGAGCCCCGAAGGGCGGCCGGGTTCCGCGGCGCGTGCCGCGGTCGCGGGGGTGCGGGAAGGAGGGGGGCCGACGGCCCGCCCGGTCAGTGCAGGGCGGCCTCGGCCCTGGCCCCGCCCAGCAGCCGCGCGAACTGCTCCGGCGGCAAGGGGCGGCTGAACAGGTAGCCCTGCACCTCGTCGCAGCCGGCCTCGCGCAGGAACTCGTACTGCTCTTGAGTCTCGACGCCCTCGGCGATGGTGCGCAAGCCGAGCGCGTGGCCGAGCGAGACCACCGCGCGCACGATCTCCACGTTGTTCGGGTCGTGAGGCAGGTTGACCACGAAGGAGCGGTCGATCTTCAGGCTGTCGATCGGGAAGTTGCTCAGGTAGCCCAGGCTGGAGTAGCCGGAGCCGAAGTCGTCCACGCTCAGGCGGAAGCCCTCGGACTTGAAGGTGTCGAGCGTGCGCTGCGTCGTTTCGCCCTGCACCATCAGCACGCCCTCGGTCACCTCGAGCTCGAGCGCGAGCGCGGGCACGCCGCTCGTCTGCAGGATCGAGCGCACCCGATTGAGCAGCCCGATGTTGCGGAACTGCACGGCCGAGACGTTCACGGCGACCGGCACCGTCGCGAGCCCCGCCTGCCTCCACGCGCGGATCTGGCGCGAGGCTTCGCTCACGACCCATTCGCCGATCGCCACGATGTCGCCCGTTTCCTCCGCGATCGGCACGAATTTCGCCGGAGGGATCTCGCCCAGCTCGGGCGCGCACCAGCGCAGCAGCGCTTCGCAGCCGACCACGCGGCCGTTGGCGGCGTTCACCTTCGCCTGGTACTCGAGCCGCAGCTCGCCGCGCTCGACCGCGTGGCGCAGGGCCTGCTCGATCGCGACGCGCTCGGACACGCGCTCCTCCATCTCCGCCGAGAAATAGCTGAACGCGCTGCCGCCTCGGGTCTTCGCATGGTGCATCGCCGTATCGGCGCGCCGCAACAAGGTCACGGCATCCGCGCCGTCCTCCGGATAGAGCGCGACACCGGCGCACGCCGTGACTTTGAGCGCATGGCCCTCGACTTCGTAAGGCTCGGCCAGCCTGCGCAGCAGCCGCGTCACGATGCCCTCGAGCGCGGCCGGATCACCCACGCCCGCGATCGCCTTCACGACCTCGCCGCCGGCCAGGCGGCCGACCACGTCGCTGCGGCGCAGCTGCTCGGTCAGTCTGCCGGCGATCTGCCTCATCAGCGCGTCGCCGACCTGGTGGCCGAGCGTGTCGTTGACCTCCTTCAGATGGTCCATGTCGATGCACAGCACCGCCACGATCGAGTTGCTCATGCGCGCGTGCGCCAGCACTTTCGCGAGCCGCTCCTGCAGCAGGGCGCGCTTCGGCAGCCCGGTGACGGCGTCATGCTCCGCCAGGTACGTGATGCGGTCCTCGGCGATCTTGCGCTCGGTCAGGTCGGAGAAGATCGACAGGTACCCGGTGCTGCGCCCCGCGGGATCGCAGATCGCGCTGATCGCCTGCCAGGCCGGGAAGGCCTCGCCGTTCTTGCGCCGGTTCCACATCTCGCCCTGCCAGTAGCCCGCGCCGCCAAGCGCCGCCCCGATCGCGCGATAGAACGCCGGGTCGTGCCGGTCCGAGCGCAGCATGCGCGGCGAGTGTCCGAGCACTTCGTCGGCGGCGTAGCCGGTGATCGCCGTGAAGGCGCGGTTCACCGACTGGATGCGGCTGCGCGCGTCGGTGACGATGATGCCCTCCCTCAAGGAATCGAACACCGCGGCGCCGAGCCGCAGGCGCTCCTCGATGCGCTTGCGCTCCGAGATGTCGCGCACGATGCCTTGCAGGAACACGCGCCCCTCGATCTCGATGCGGCGTCCGCTCACCTCGACCGGAAAGCGCTCGCCGCCCTTCTTGAGGTGCTCGGTCTCGAACAGCACGCCGTCGGCGCTCCAGCGCGCCGGCTCCGGGCCCGCGCCCGCATCGCCCGCTGCCGCGCTCAGCGCCCGCAGGTTCATGCCGCGCAGCTCGGCGCGCCCGTACCCGTACACCTCGAGCGCGCGCTCGTTCGCCTCCAGGATGGCGCCGCTCTCGTCGAGCAGCATGACCACGTCGTTGGCGTAGCGCGCGAAGCAGTCGTAGTGTTGCTCGAGCGCGAGGCGGCGCATGCGGCGCGCGTAGCGCCGCGCCTGGATGCGCGCGTCGAGCTGGCGCCACCACAGGATCGTCGCCACTCCGGCGACGGCGATGAAAAGCGCGGCCACGATTGCAGCCAGCCAGGCGTCGGACAGCGCCGCAGCCCCGACGTCCGTGGTTTCCCAGCGCCAGACGGCGTAGCTCGCGGCCGCGATGCCTGCGGCGAACAGCGCGAACACCACCGCCGGCACCCAAAGCGACGGCGGCGCGAGCGCCGGCTCCGCGCCGCCGGGCTCGAAAATGCGAGCCGGCTGGGGCGCGGTCGGCGCTGCGGTGCGTTGCCTGGTGAGGCTCATGACGCTCGCTTTGTGCTCGCATCGAAGCATTCACGCGCGGCTCGCGAGCGTCAACGAGGGCTTGCAATTCTTGACGCGCGCCGGGCCGCCGCAGGGCTCCCCGATGACAAACTCTTACACGCGGCGCCCGATCGAACGCCCGAATGCGCGCGGCAGCGCGACGCGCCGACCTAGGCGCGCAAGGCGCGCCAGAGCTTCCACGGAGTGAGCGGCATGTCGAGCTCGGTCACGCCGCGCTCGGCGAGCGCATCGAGCACGGCGTTGACCAGCGCGGGCATGGCGCCGTGACAGCCGGCCTCGCCCACGCCCTTCGCGCCGAGCGGATTGAGCGCCGTGGGCACCGACTCGTCGAAGCGCCCGCGCGGCTCGGGCGCCACGTCGGCGCGCGGCATCGCGTAGTCCATGAACGAGCCGCTGAGGAGCTGCCCGGACTCGTCGTACACCGAATGCTCCATGAGCGCCTGGCCGAAGCCCTGCGCAATGCCGCCGTGCACCTGTCCCTCGGCCATCAGCGGGTTGATCACCCGCCCGATGTCGTCGACCGCGGCATGGCGCGCGACGCGCACGGCGCCGGTCTCGGGATCGACCTCGGCCTCGCACACCTGGCAGCCGTTCGGCCAGGTCTGCCCCTTCACGGTCTCGGTATGCTCGCAGGCGATGCGCCGCTCCGGCTGCTTCGCGGCGAGCTCCGCGAGCCCGATTGAGCGGTCGGTGCCGGCGATGCGGTAGCGCCCGGCGCGGAGCTCGATGTCGACTGCAGCTGCCTCCAGCTCCTTCGCCGCGAGCGCGCGCCCCGTCTCGATCAGCTTGAGCGCGCCGCCCAGCGCGGCGCTGCCGCCGACCTGCAGCCCGCGCGAGCCGCCCGCCCCGCCGCCCGTCCTGGCGACGTCGCTGTCGCCCTGCAGCACCCGGACCGCCGCGGGGTCGACGCCAAGCCGCTCGGCGACGATCTGCGCGTAGGCGGTCGCGAGACCCTGCCCGATCGCGCCGGTGCCGGAAACCAGCGTCACCGCGCCGCGCTCGTCGACCTCGAGCTGCACGGTCTCGGAGACGCGCGCGCTGCCAGTGATCTCGATGTAACAGGCGAGCCCGCGGCCGTAGAGCCGGCCGCGGCGCGCCGCCTCGGCCTTGCGCGCCGCGAATCCGCCCCAGTCGGCCACCTCGAGCGCCGCGCGCAGCATGCGCGGGAAATCGCCGCAGTCGTACACGGCGCCCGTGGGCGTGGCGTAGGGCATCTGCGCCGGCGTGACCATATTCTTCAGGCGCAGCTCGACCTGATCGATGCCCAGCTCGCGCGCGGCGCGCGCAACCAGCCGCTCGATGAGATAGCCCATCTCCGGACGCCCCGCGCCGCGGTACGCGTCCACCGGCGCCGTGTGGGTGAAAATGATCCGCACCTCGTGATCGAGCGCAGGGATCGCGTATACGCCGGTCGCCGCGCGCGCCCCCGACATCGCCGGCACCGCGGCGCCGAAGTTCGACACGTAGGCGCCGACGTTGGCGAGCGTGCGGATGCGCAAGGCGAGAAAGCGATGCTGCGCGTCGATCGCGAGCTCGGCCTCGGTGACGTTGTCGCGCCCGTGGACCTCGCACAGGAAGGCCTCCGAGCGATCGGCGCGCCACTTCACCGGGCGGCCGAGCCGGCGCGCAGCGAAGCACAGCGCCGCGTGCTCGGGATACAGGTAGCCGCGCGTGCCGAAGCCACCGCCCATGTCGTTGCTCACCACGCGAAAGCGCTCCTCGGGCAGCTTGAACACCCCGGCGAGCTGGGCGCGCTTGGTGTGCACGTTCTGGGAGGGGCAATGCACCGTGAAGCGGCCGCTCGCGGCGTCGTACTGGGCGAGGATCGCGCGCGGCTCGAGCGGATTGGCGACGACGCGTTGGTTCGCGACCTTGAGCCGCACGACATGCTTTGCCGCGGCGAGCGCGGCATCGACCGCCGCCGGCTCGCCCTTGCGGTAATAGGCCGCGATATTGCCGTGCTCGGAGGTGAATGCCGGCGGCCACACCACCGGCGCGTCGGCGCGCGCCGAGCTCGCCAGGTCGGCCACCGCGGGCAGCGGCTGCCATTCGATTTCGACCAGCTCGGCCGCGTCGCGCGCCTGCTCGCGCGTTTCGGCCACGACCATCGCCACCGCGTCGCCCACGAAGCGCGCCGCGTCCGCCGTGAGCGGCATGCGCGGCGGGACCGTCATCTCCGCGCCGTCCGGGCGCTTGTGCATGCGCGTGAACGGCAGCGGAGCGAGTCCTTCGGCGGCGACGTCGGCCCCGGTGAATACGGCGAGCACCCCCGGCGCGGCGAGCGCCTGCGCAGCGCCGATGCGCACGACGCGCGCATGGGCGTGCGGCGAGCGCACGAACCACGCGTGCGCCTCGCCTGGGAGCGACAGGTCGTCGGTGAAACGCCCCTGACCGGTGAGCAGCCGCAGATCCTCGAGCCGGCGCAGCGGCTTGCCGATCCACTGGCTCACTCCGGGTTGGACGTCGAGCGGTTGTGCCATGGCGTTCGCGGCCGCGACAGGCTGCCGACAGCCTGCCCGGCTTGCCTGCGGCGAAGGCAGGGAATGGTACCGCGCGGATGGCGCCGGCCGCGACCGGAGATCGGGCCTCGCGGCCACAGTTTCGCATGCGCTCTCTTCAGGGGCGCCGCAAACTGCGCTCGGCGCGCTTCAGGAGCGATTTGGTTTTGCCTTTACACGATCTCCTGCTTTTCGGCGGCTCGCCTCTTGAGCCGCCGAAAGGCAGGAGACATTGCGGCGCCCGAGATATGCGCGGAATTTGCAACCTTCCGGGTGTCTCCCCTTTTTCGATGGGTCAAAGAACGCCCCGTCGAAAAAGGGGAGATCGGAAAAAGCCAATCCCGGAGTTCGAGTGACGCGGAGTCAAGATGGTTTTCCACGATCTCCTGCTTTTCGGCGGCTCGCCTCTTGAGCCGCCGAAAAGCAGGAGACATCGCGGCGTACAGCATCTTCACCATCGCCCGGACAACTCACCTCCCCTTGAACACTGGCTTGCGCTTCTCGTTGAAGGCGCGCACGCCCTCGAGGCGGTCTTCGGTGTTCACGAGCCGGTTGTAGGCCTCGATCTCGTAGCGATAGCCGGTGAGCAGGTCCATCTGCAGGCCGTAGTGGATCGACTTCTTCGCCTGGCGCGCCGAGAGCGGCGCGTTTCCGGCGATCGCGCGCGCCGTCTCGAGCGCGTCGGCGAGCGCCCGGCCCGGCTCGCACAGCCTGTTCACGAGGCCCCAGGCGTGGCCCTCCTCGGCGCTGAAGGCGCGCGCGCTGAGAATCAGCTCCTTCGCGCGCCGCTCGCCCACCGCGCGCGCCAGGTTCTGGGTGCCGCAGCCCCCGGGCATGATGCCCAGGCGCACCTCCGAGAGCGCGAAGCGCGCGTTACGCGCCGCGTAGATGAAGTCGCAGGCGAGCGCTGTCTCCAGCCCGCCGCCGTAGGCGTGGCCGTTGACCGCGGCGATCACCGGCAGCGGCAGCTCCATCAGGGCGACGAAGGCGCGCTCGAAGAGCTCGTGCTGCGCGCGCCAGGCCTCGTTCGTCATGCCGTCGCGCTCCTTCAGGTCGCCGCCCGCGCAGAAGGCGCGCTCGCCCGCGCCGGTGAGCACCACGCAGCGCAGCTCGCCCGGATCGGCGGCGAGGCGCGTCCACAGGTCGAGCTCGTCGCGCCCCATCCGGGTATCGATCGCGTTGAGCACCTCGGGGCGGTTGAGCGTGACGACCAGCACGTGCTCGCCGTCGCGCTCCACCTTGAGGGTCGGGTAGTCGGGCACAGCGGCGGCGCCGGCCTAGCCGAGCGTCGGCATGTGAAAGCCCGGCGCGGGCGTGTCCTGGTGCGGCCAGCGCGTGGTGATCACCTTGGTGCGGGTGTAGAACTTCACGCCTTCCACGCCGTGCACGTGCAGGTCGCCGAAGAGCGAGCTCTTCCAGCCGCCGAAGGAGTAGAACGCGACCGGCACGGGGATCGGCACGTTCACACCGACCATCCCGACCTGGATCTCGTTTTCGAAGCGGCGCGCCGCGCCGCCCGACTCGGTGAAGATCGCGGTGCCGTTGGCGTAGGGGTTGCGGTTGACGAGCGCGATCGCCTCCTCGAGCGTGTTCACCCGCAACACGACCAGCACCGGTCCGAAGATCTCGTCCTGGTAGATCCTCATCGCCGGCTGCACGCGGTCGAAGAGGCTCGTGCCGAGGAAGAAGCCGTCCTCGGCGCCGGACACCTTGAGCCCGCGCCCGTCGACCACCAGGCGCGCGCCCTCCTTCACGCCGAGATCGATGTAGCTCGCGACCTTGTCGCGGTGCTGCGCCGTGACGAGCGGCCCCATGTCGATGCCCTCGCGCTCCCCCGGCCCGATCTTGATCGCGCGCGCCTTCTTCTCGAGCAGCGCGACGAGCGGGTCGGCCGCCGCGCCGACCGCGACCACCGCCGAGATCGCCATGCAGCGCTCGCCGGCCGAGCCGTACGCCGCGCCGATGAGCGCGTCGGCGGTGAAATCGAGGTCGGCATCGGGCAGCACCACGGCGTGGTTCTTCGCCCCGCCGAGCGCCTGCACGCGCTTGCCGTTCTTCGCGCAGGTCTCGTAGATGTGCTTCGCGATCGGCGTCGAGCCGACGAAGCTCACCGCGGCGATGCCCGGGTGCGCGAGGATCGCATCCACCGCCTCCTTGTCGCCGTGCACGACGTTCAACACGCCGTCGGGCAGCCCCGCCTCTTTGAACAGCTCCGCCATGCGCACCGAGGCCGAGGGGACCTTCTCGGAGGGCTTGAGCACGAAGGTGTTGCCGCAGGCGATCGCCACCGGGAACATCCACATCGGCACCATGACCGGAAAGTTGAACGGCGTGATGCCCGCGCACACCCCGACCGGCTGGCGCACGGTGTGCGTATCCACCGTGGTGCCGACGTTCTCGGAGTATTCGCCCTTCAACAGGTGCGGGATGCCGCAGGCGAACTCGACCACCTCGATGCCGCGCTGCACGCTGCCCGTGGCGTCCGGCAGCGTCTTGCCGTGCTCCTCGGTCACCAGCTGCGCGAGCTCCTTCTGGTGCGCCTGCAGGAGCTGCAGGAACTTCTGCATCGCGCGCGCGCGGCGCAGCGGCGGCGTGTCGCGCCACGCCGGCAGCGCCGCGGCCGCGGCCTTCACCGCGGCGTCCACGGTCTGCGCGTTCGCGTAGGGCACGCGCTTCGCGACCCGGCCGGCGGCCGGGTCGTAGACCTCGCCCAGGCGTCCCGCGGGCAGCACGGGCTTGCCGTTGATCCAGAGCGGAACGGTGGCGAGCGGCGTTTCGACGGGCTTGTTCATCGGTGGGCCTCCTCGGGAGATGCGCGGGCGCGCGAGCGGTGGCGGATCGCGGGTGATTTTACCGCGGCTCATGGAATCCGCAGGCCGCCCCGCTCGCGCCGGCCCGAGCGGCCGCCTCGCGCCCTAGAATGCCGGCTGAACATGCCTGCGCTCGTTCCCGCCAAGCTCGCCTTCACCGCCGAAGGCACGCCTTATTCGGAGGCCTACGGGGACGTCTACCACAGCGCCGAGGGCGGGCGCGAGCAGGCGCGCCACGTGTTCCTCGGCGGCAACGGCCTGCCGGAGCGCTGGCGCGGCCGGCGCGCCTTCACGATCCTCGAGACCGGCTTCGGCATGGGGCTGAACTTCCTCGCCACCTGGGCGGCGTGGCGCGAGGACGCGCGGCGCTGCGAGCGGCTGCATTTTGTCTCTCTCGAGAAACATCCGTTCGAGCTGCGCGACCTTGCCGAGCTGCACGCGCGCCATCCCGAGCTCGCGCCGCTCGCCGCGGCGCTGCAGGCGCAATGGCCGATGCTCGTGCCGGGCTGCCAGCGGCTCTCCTTCGACGACGATCGCGTGACGCTAACCTTGTTCTTCGCCGATGCCGAGCACGCGCTCGCGCAGATGCGGCTCGCCGCGGACGCGATCTACCTCGACGGCTTCGCGCCGGCGAAGAACCCCGATATGTGGACGCGCGAGCTGATGAAGCGGCTCGCGCACCTCGCGGCGCCGCAGGCCACCGCGGCGACCTGGAGCGCGGCCGCAGCCGTGCGCGAGGCGCTCGAGGCGGCCGGCTTCACGGTCGAGAAGCGCGCCGGCTTCGCGCGCAAGCGCGACATGCTGTGCGCGCGCCATGCGCCGCGCACGGCGTCCGCCCCTGCCCCGCACGCAGCGCCCGCCGAGCGGCGCGCGGTCGTGATCGGGGCGGGCCTCGCGGGGGCGACCGCCTGCGAGCGCCTGTGCGCGCGCGGCTGGCAGGTGACGCTCATCGAGCGCCATCACGCGCCGGCGCTCGAGGCTTCCGGCAACCACGCCGGCGTGTTCCACCCGATCGTCACGCGCGACGACAGCGTGCTCGCGCGGCTGACGCGCGCCGGGTTTCTGTATGCGCTCGGGCACTGGCGCGCGCTCGAGTCACGCGGCCACGGGATCGAGTGGGACCCCTGTGGCGTGCTGCAGCTCGCGCGCGACGCAAGAGAGGACGCGGCGCAGCGCGCCGCGCTCGCCGCGCTCGCCCCGCCGGCGCAATACGCGCAGTACGCGACGCGCGAGGAAGCTTCCGCGCACGCCGGCGTCGCGACGGCGGCCGGTGGCATCTGGTTTCCCGAAGCGGGCTGGCTGCGGCCGGCGAGCCTCGCGCGGGCCGCGCTCGCCGCCTGCGGCGCGTCGCTCGCGACGCGCTACGGGACGAGCGCCGCCGCCCTCGAGCGCGCCGGAGAACACTGGATCGTGCGCGACGCCGAGGGCGAGCCGATCGCGGCTGCGCCGGTGATCGTGCTCGCCAATGCGGCGGAGGCCCTTGCGCTCGCGCCGTCGCGCCATCTGCGCCTGCGCCGGGTGCGCGGACAGATTAGTTACGTTCCGGCCGACGCGCTCGAGCCGCCGCGCGCAGCCGTGCTGCGCGGCGGCCTGGTCCTGCCGCCGGTCGAGGGGCTGTGCGTGGTCGGTGCGAGCTATGATTTCGACGACGACGAT
>JAKALD010000081.1 GCA_021813275.1 Pseudomonadota bacterium
ACGCCACTGCCTGGTCGTAGTGATCGTCGGTGCGCGGAAAGCTCAGGAACGGCAGCCGGCGCAGGCGCTGCCAGGAGACCGTGCCGACCCACAGGGGCGTGCCACCCGGTTCCAGGCGGATTGAGGTCGGCCACAGGCGCAGCACCAGCTGCGTGCCCGGATCCATTCCCGGCGCAGCGCGGCGCACCAGCAGAAGCGCCTCGGCACGGCCGTCGTTGAGCTGCGGCGGCACCGGCAGCTGCTCGAGCGACGCGCCGGGCTGCAACCAGTAGAGCGCGGCGCGAGGCGTAAGCGCGAGCGGCGCGTGCCAGCCGGCGGACAGGAGCCGCCCGCGCAGCAGCGCCAGGTCGCCTGCCCACTGGACGTTGAGCGGCTGCCTGCGCTCGCCTTCCAGGTCCCGGCGGAACGCCGGCAGCTCGCGCCAGCCGTCCCGCGGCCACGCCGAGGCGTGCATCTCGCGCGCGACGGAGCGCACGGCATAGCGTTGCAGGTCGTCTTCGAGATTGCCGTAGACGTGCCACAGGCCCGCGCCCACGAAGGCCGCGAGCGCGACCGCCGCGAGCCCCGGTATCCTGAACGGCAGCTCGCTATGGCGGCGGCGCGCGATCGCCAGCACGGCGACCCATGCGGTTCCGAGCGCCAGGCCCGCGGCGACATCCGCGAGCCAGTGCGCGCCGAGGTAGAGCCTGGAGAAGGCGATCGCGCCGATCAGCACCGAAGCGAGCGCGTACGGCAGCCAGCGCCAGCCCTCGCGCAGCGCCGGCGCGACGAGCACTGCGAGAAATCCGTAGATCACCGTGCTCATCGAGGTGTGGCCGCTCGGGAAGGCGTGGCCCTGCGCGGCGGCCGCGGATCCGCCAAGATGCGGAATCCCGGCCTTGACGACGGCCACGCTGAGCGCGCCGAAGCTCACCGCCGCCAGCCAGTACGCGGCGTCGCGCGCGGCGCCCCGCCACAGCAGCCAGGCGAGCACGACCAGGATCACGGGAAGCGCCACCGAGAGGTCGCCGAGCTCCGTGACGGCGATCAGTAGCCGGTCGCCCAGCGGGGTGCGCAGGTGCTGCAGCAGGTGGTGCAGCGACTGGCCCGCGTAGACGAGCGGATCGCCCGCGACAATGTCCTGAAGTACGCCGAGAAAGAGCCAGCCCGCCGCGACCAGCACCGCCAGCCAGGCGAGCAGCGCGCGCGGTACCGGCCGCCGGGGATCGAGCACGTCCCCGATGAGCCAGGAAAAGGCGCGGTGCCTCTGCGCCCAGAGCAGCGCACCCGTGGCCCACTGCGCCGCGTGCCGCTGAAGCGTGCGGTACAGCGCGCGCGCGAGCCAGAGCGTGAGCCATGCGAACACGAGCAGCGCGCCGAGCAGCAGGGCGAGCCGCACCGCGACTTGGCCCGCGAGCGCGAGCGAGGCGCCGAACGCCATTCCGGGCAGCAGGTGGGCGGGCGCCCAGGCGAGCGCCGAGAGCAGGTTGTAGAGGTAGAAGCGCGGCGGCGACATCCCGAGCATGCCCGCGACCACGGGCACGATCGGCCGCACCGGACCGATGAAGCGCGCGAGGAACACGCTCTTGCCGCCGTGCTGCTCGAAGAACGCCTCGCCGCGCCCGAGCAGCTGCGGGCGCTCGCGCAGCGGCCGGACGGCGCGCAGGCTCTCCTTGTAGCGATGGCCGATCCAGTAGCTCACGCCGTCGCCGAGGACCGCGCCCGCCACGGCCCAGGCGAGCGTGCTCCAGAAGCCGAGCGCCCCCACGCCGACCAGCGCCCCGGCCCCGATCATCAGGGTCGCGCCGGGAACGAGCAGCCCGACGAAGGCAAGCGCCTCCGCGCAGGCGATCGACGCGACGATCACCCCGGCCCAGTGCGGGTGCTCGCCGACCCACGCCATCAGCTGATGCACGAACTGGAGCATGAGACCGCAGTTTAAGGCTGCCGCGCGCCGCTCGACGCCACGAGCGCGCAACTCCGCCCCCGCGCCGGACTCCAAGCGGGCATCGACCCCTGCCGACGCCGCATCCATGAGCGCATTCAAGCTGTTCGCCACCCCGTGGTGGGTGAATCTCCTGGCCCTCGTCCCCGTGATCGCGTTCCTGGCGTTCAGAAGACGCGGACTGGCGCTCAGCGGAAGCCAGTTGCTGATCGCCACGCTCTTCGGCGTGGCGTTCGGCTTCGTCGAGGCGGCGGCGGTGGTCTACCTCAGGGCGGCGCTCGGCTACCTGCCCGGGTACATGGGAACGCTCGCCGACCTCATCCGTCAGTCGTCGGCCGCTGCGTATCGGCAGGCGCAGACGCTCGGGAACCTGCCACGGGGCCTGCTCGCGATCGAGGTCGCGCGGGAAGCGGCGACCATCGTCATGCTCGCGACGCTCGCGCTGCTCTGCGCGAAGCGCGCTCGCGAACGCTGGGCCATGTTCCTGTGGGTGTTCGCGATCTGGGATCTCTCGTATTACGCGGGGCTGTGGCTCACCACGCGATGGCCCGAAGCGCTCACCACGCCCGACGTGCTGTTCTTGATCCCCGTGCCCTGGCTCGCGCAGGTGTGGTTAGCGTATCTCACCAGCGGGCTCACCATCGCAGCAGTGCTGTGCAGTGTCAGGCGGGCGGACACCCGGGCGCGGCGCCGATCGGCATCCGCCACCCAATGAGCGCCCGCAAGGTCATGCCCAGCCGCGCAGTCAATCTGCGCCGGGACTTTCACGGTCGTTCTCCGCGACCTTGGCGGTCTTCGCATCGACCCCGACCTCCTGGCGCACGCGCCCCGCGACGATGTCGAAGGAGTAGCGCAGCCCGCTGCCAGCCTTCTCGCGCTCGAGCTCCTCGTCCGCGATCCTGCCGGGAAACGCCATGCGGGCGAAGGCGCGCGGAGCGCCCGGATCGGGATCGGCTGCGCCAGCGCTTCACTCCTAATTTTCGGCTAATTCGAGATCGCTATCTTCTCGGTCGCCGGCGACGCAGTACGCGGGGTGCGGCGCGATGATGCCGAGCCCCGATCGCGCGATTGTGCGCTTGCGGTCGATAGCCAGGGAGACGAACAGATGAATGACCGACCGCTTTCCGGGCCGATGCTCAACAAGGTGCCCGAAGTCATCCTCTATTTCTGGATCATCAAGATCCTGTGTACGACCGTGGGCGAGACCGCGGCGGATTATCTCAACACGACGATGCGCTTCGGGCTGACCCAGACCACGTATGTCATGGGCGCGCTGCTTCTGGCCGTGCTCCTTGTTCAGCTCGCCCTGAGAAAGTACGTGCCCGGAATCTATTGGCTGGCAGTCGTACTACTGAGCATCGTTGGAACACTGATCACCGACAACCTGACCGATCATTTCGGTGTTTCGCTCGTGACGACGACGCTTGTTTTCACAGCTGCGCTCGCTGCGGTTTTCGTCGCCTGGTTCGCGAGCGAAAGGACGCTTTCCATCCGTACCATCCGCACGAGAAGGCGGGAAGCGTTTTACTGGCTCGCCGTACTGTTCACGTTCGCACTGGGTACCGCGGCGGGCGATCTTGCGGCGGAGCACTTTAGTCTGGGCTATTTCCCCTCCGCAATCCTGTTTGCTGCGGTGATCGCCGGCGTGGGCTTTGCTCATCTTTACATGGAGATGGACGCCATTCTCGCGTTTTGGATCGCCTACGTATTGACCCGACCTTTCGGAGCCTCGGTGGGCGACTGGCTTTCGCAGGCGCGTGGTCAGGGAGGGCTCGGGTTCGGGACGACCACTACCAGCCTACTGTTTCTCGCCACAATTCTCGCGTTGGTGACCTATCTGACCGCGACCCGGAAGGACTACGGTGCGGCGGTCAAGAACGCCGAATAGACGCATCGAGGCGAGGCCTGTAGGATCGCGAATCGCGCGTCAAGCGCCAAAGGCCCGACGTCGCGCGTGTTGCCTGCCCCGCTTGCCCCGCGCAAGCCGCCCGACCCGCAGCGCTGCGGGATCTCCCGGATCGAGCTGGTCGCCCTCGCCGGCCTGACCGGCTTCTACTTCCTGTTCGCGCTCGGCGCCTACGGGCTGCTCAACGACAACGAGGGGTTGTACGCCGAGATCGCGCGCGAAATGGCGGCGGGCGCCTCGCTCGTTGCGCCCCACTTGAACGGCGTGCCGTACCTGGAGAAGCCGCCGCTGCTTGCCTGGCTGGTGGCGGCGCTCTACACGCTGTTCGGCCCCTCGGAGTGGGCCTCGCGGGCGATTCCGGCGTTATCGGGCATCGCGCTCGTGGCGGGCACCTTCGCCTTCACCGCGCGTGTCAGGGACGAGCTCACTGCCCTGGCGGCGGCGTTGATGCTCGCGAGCAGCCTGAGCTTCGTCATGGTGACGCGAACGCTCATGCCCGACGGGCTGCTTATCTGCCTGTTCGGTCTGTCGATGTACCTGTTCTACCTGTGGCACGCGGGGCGGCGCCGGATTCACCTCGTGCTCTGCTACGCGCTGCTCGGATTCGCGGTGCTCGCCAAGGGCTTCCTCGCCCTCGCCCTGGGCGCCCTGACGTTCCTCGCGTTCGGTGCGACCGGGCCGAGGACGTGGCGCTACGCCGAGTTGCTTGAGCCGCGCGCGCTGCTCGCGTTCCTCGCGGTCACCGTGCCCTGGCACATTCTGCTCGCCTGGCACAACTTCGAGTTCGCGTGGTTCTACGTCTACCACGAGCACGTGCTGCGCTTCCTCGGGCTGCGCCGCCCGCAGGACTACTACACCGGGCCCTGGTATTACTACCTGCCGCGGATCGTGGTGGGCCTGTTTCCCTGGTCGGCGTTCCTGCCTCTTTTTCTCACGCGGCGCGAGCCGGCGAGCGTGCCGCCGGACGGCCTCGACCGGCTGCTGTGGGCCTGGTTCTGGGTCGCGCTCATGTTCTTCTCGGTCTCGCGTGCGAAGGGCAATTACTACATGCTGATCGCCGCCGCGCCGCTCGCGATCCTGCTCGCCGAGCACGTGGCTGCCCTGATCCGCGCGGACCGCCGGCGGTCGCTCGCCGCGCTGACCGGCGCGCTCGCCGCCGCGGGCGCGGTGGGCGTCTGGGCCGTCGCCTCCGGTGCGTGGATGCACCGCCCGCACGGCCTGTGGATCACGGCGTTCAAGCTGCGCGACGCCCTGCTGTGGAGCACGGCGGCGTTCACGGCGATCGCGGCCCTGGCGGGCGTCCTCACTGCGATGCGCCGCTACCGCGGGGCGCTCTTTGCGCTCGCGCTCGCGAGCGCGCCGCTGCTGGTGTTCATCGCCGTCATGATGCAGCGCGCCGACCCGTTCGTCTCCGAGCGCGCCCTGGTGCGCTACCTGCACGCGCGGCACGCGGGCGAGCCGGTGCTCGTGTACCGGGACTTCGAGCGGCTCTCGAGCCTGCCGTTCTACCTGAAGCGTCCGGTCGCGGTCGTCGACAGCGACAGCGAGGACCTCCTGTTCGGCCGGCCGTACGCGCCGCCGGGCACCTTTCTGTCCGACGCGCAGCTCGCCGCGCTTTCCGGGCGCGAGCGCGTCGTGCTGCTCGTTCATCGCCTGCGGCTGCGGGACTTCGAGGCGCGGCTAGGTTCGCTCGGGCTGCGCCCGGCGGGGAAAATCGGTAACGTGACGGCGTATGAGAACTGAAGTGAAGATCGGGACCGCGCGGTCACGTACGCCTCGGGTGGCAGAATGACGCTCAGCCGCCTTGACCTGCTCGCCTTCGAGCACGTCGACGCGGCAGCCGGCCTTGCGGGCTGGCGCCTCGAGCCCGCGACAGGACTCGCCGAGTAGCTGGTCTATCTCCTTCCGCCGACGCTGATCGCATTGTGGCTGTGGAGGTCGGGGCCCGCGCGCCAGGCAGCGGTCAGAGCGGGGCTCTCAGCCGCAGTGGCACTGCTCGTCAGCCAGGCGATCGGCCTCGCATGGTATCGGCCGCGGCCGTTCGTGATCGGACTCGGGCACGCCTATCTGGCGCACGTGCAGAGAGCTGGCCCGCGTCTTCCTCGGCATCCACTATCCCGGCGACGTGTTGGGAGCGCTCGCGGTAGGCGCTTCTGCGGTGTGGATGCTCGGGACGACGCTCGGGCGATTGTGCTGTGCCGCGCTGACTCGCCACGCGGAGAAGATCTACCGACGCATGCTCTCCCGGCCGATCGCGCGCGTGTGGATACGCGCCTGAGGAGAAGCTCTGGTTCGTGCCAATGCGAGGCGAGACACTTCGCGTTGCACGGACGGCTGCGGCGCGTGGCCTCCGTCCGCCAGCGTCAACGCATTCGAACGACCGGCTGCTTGGAGGAGAACGCGAGGTATTCGTACCGCCAGCGATTCTCGGCGACCGCCTCCTGGAAGGCCCGGAATTCGTCTTCGCGCCAGTGCACGTGCCCGAAATACTCGTCGAACACGATGACGGTTCCGGGACCGCCGCGGCCGGCGGACAAGTTATTCCCTCCGAAGCGCGAGGGGATCGGGTTTGCGCGCGAGCGCCAACATCACCCGCACCGCCGCGGCGGTGCAGGCGACGGCCGCGACCGCGACGGTGATCAGGTACGGCCACGGTATCGACAGCGCTTCCGGCGGCGGGTCAAACACGCCGCTCAGCAGCTTCACCAGTACCTCCGCCACCGCGAAGCCGATGGCGGCGCCGGACGCCGCGCCGGCGCCGACGATGACGAGCGCCTCGCTCCAGAGAAACGCGCCCAATTGAGCAGGCTTGGCGCCCAGCGCGGCAAGGATGGTGAAGCTGCGCCGGCGCTCGGCGAGACCGAGAAGCAGAATCAGCCCGGTCACGCCGGCGATCATGAGCACCGCGAATCCGAGCTCCAGCGCGGTGAGCCCGCGCAGGTCGACCGAGGTGAGGCTCGAGCCGATCAGCCGGCGGGTTTCGCCGAGCGTGCTGACCTGGATACCCGGCAGCGGCGCCGCGAGCTTGCGCGCGCCCGCCGCGACCGCCTCCGGATCGCCGCGCGTGCGCAGCAGCACTACTTCGGCCGCGTCCGTGCCGGTCATGCGACCCATGTAGCTCGCGTTCGCGACCAAGAACGAATCCCGTGGAGCGGTCGGGAACTCGCGCGCGATGCCGACGTAGTGAAACGGCACCACGTGGTACTTGTGGTCGACGGCGCTTTGCAGCCGCACGTTGAGCAAATCACCCGGCTGTAACTCGAACGTCTGTGCCGTCTCCTCGGATACCAGCACGGCATCCGGGCGAGCGGCCAGGCGCGCAAGGGCCTCGCGCGCGCTCATGCCGGCGAAATAGGCGTCGGACATCGGCGTCGCCCGGGCGATTCGCGCCGGATCGATGCCGTACATGTCCTGCAAATCGGTTCCCACGTAAGCATAGCGGTGCATCATCGGTTCGGCTGCCGCCACTCCCGGCAGCGCGGCGAGCCCCTGCAGCAGCTGCGCGGGCGGGGCGCCGGTGCTGCCGGTCACCGTGACGTCGGCGCCGTTGGTCAACTGCGCGTCGACGAGGGCCTGCGCCCGGTAGGTGGTGTTGAACACCGCGATGGAAACCGCGAACGCGAAAGCGAGCGTGACCAGCGCCACGCCGCGCGCGATCAGGTCCTTCTGCCGCGCGAGCGCGGCAGCGACGACCGGCGCCAGTCCGCCGGCGAGCGGAGCGAGCAAGCGCGCGAGCCCTTCGCGGCCGCGCTCGAGCCCGAGTCGCATGAGCCGCATGACGAGCAGACCGGCACCGATCCACAGACCGAGCGGCGCCAGAAAAGCATCGTAATGCACCGCGGTCTGCGGCACGCCCTCGGGCGCGACGACGACCTGATAACCGGTTCCGGCGATCAGCCAAAACACGATCGCGGACAGTCCCAGCAGGGCGATGTCGACGTACAGGCGCTGCCACAACGGCGCGGGCGCGCGCAGGCCGCTGCCGCGCGCCGCCGCCACGGTGCTTTGTCGCGCATCGCGCCAGGCCGGCAGCAGGATGCCGCACGCCGCGAGCAGCAGCCCCGCAACCGCGGCGGTCACGACCCACGCCAGCGCCGCAGTGAAGGTCGAAATCTCCCACCAAGCCAGGGCCGCCAGCGCAGCGAGCCCCCATCCCGCCAGCACACCGCCCGCGCCGATCACGCCCGCTTCGATCCCGGCGAGCTTCAGGATCTGCGTCCCGCTCGCGCCGCGGGTGCGGAGCAGCGCTTCCTCCCGGCGCCGCCGCGCAAGCCCCGAAGTCGCGACGGCGAGCGTGAACAGCGCCGCGAGCACGATCCCGGGTACGCCGAGGAACAGGAACAGCACCCGCGCGTAAAGCGCATCGGCACGCGCGCCCTCGAGACGCGCCGCGAGATTGTTGCCGACGAGCGCGCTGCCGGCCACGCGCGCTTCGAAGTTGTTGGCCATCCTCTCGACCTGCAGATAGGCTTGCGCGGGATCCCGGGCCAGCCCCGAATGCGTCAATCCGACGTGCAGCTGGGAACGCACCGAGTCCGGCCGCACGCTCGTCTGCGGATCGAAAAGCGCATGCCACTGGGCCAGCGGCAGCAGCAGCACGTTGTCCGGCGGGGCCTGCGGCCCCGCCCCTTTCGGCATGCCGATCGCCTGAAACATCGAATCCGCATTGGGCAGCGATACGATGCCCGCCACCGTCACCTGCGTCGGCCCGACGCCGAGTCGCTCGATCGACACGGGGTCACCGACCCCGACGTGCAGGTTGGCCGCTGTCTGCTGAGCGATCAGCGCGCCGTCCCACGTGCCCAGCAGCAGCTGAATCTGGTGCGGGAACGTCTCCCGGTAACCCGGCGGCACTCCGATCACCTTGCCCGCGCCGGTGTTTTGCACGGTCTGCCCCGTGCGCGCCGCGAAGCCGGCCACGCTCGCGTAGCCGACGGTCGCGAGGGCGCGGCGCTTGACGGCCTTGTCCAACGCTTCGTTCACGGCCGCCGCGTCGGCGCCGGGCACGAGCTCGATCTGCCAATCCACAGGGACGTCGGCGACGGCGCGCGCGGTCATGGTGCCCGATGCCGCTACGGTAAAGCTTCCGACCGCGACGATCAGGCCGATCGTGAGTCCGACCCCGAGCATCGCGCCGAACAACCGCCCCTGCCGCGAGCCGAGCAGCCCCTTGCCCCAGATCCCGATCACGTCGCCGGCTCCACTTCGAGCTCCGAGTGCAAGCTGCCGTGGCTCAGGTACCAGACCGACCGCAGCCGCGCGCCGATCTCCGCGTCGTGGGTGGCGACGATCAGCGCCGCGTCGGTGGCCTCGAGCGCCGCGAGCAGCGCGTCGAGGACGTGGCGCGCGGTGGCGTGATCGAGCTGTCCGGTCGGCTCGTCGGCCAGGATCAGCTTCGGCCGCCCGACCAGCGCGCGCGCAAGGCCGACGCGCTGCGCCTGCCCCCCGGAAAGCTCTTCCGGGAGCTTGTCGGCCAAGCTGCCGAGCCCAACGGCGTCGAGCGCCTGCAGCGCCCGCTCGCGCGCCTCCTGCGTGTGGCCCTGGAGCAGCAACGGCAGCGCTACGTTCTCGGCGAGATCGAGCATTGGCAACAGGCTCGAGGCCTGGAAAACCATGCCGATCCTGCCCGGGCGCAGCCTGCCGCTCGCGCCGAGCGCCGGCCAAGTCAGCCGCCCGGTGCTCGGCACGTCCAGATCCGCCATCAAATGCAGCAGGGTCGATTTCCCGCTTCCCGATGGACCCATCAGCGCGATCCGATCTCCCGGAAACACCTCGAACGAAGCTGGGAGCAACGCTTCGATCACCTGTCCGCCCAGCCGGAAACTGCGGCCGACCCCGACCGCTTCGACAAGCGGCGTGGTCACGGCCTGACCCGACCGTCCTCGATCGTCACGACCCGCGTCGCCCGCGCTGCCAAGGCGCGACTGTGGGTTGCGATCAGGGCAGCCATTCCGGCCGCGCGCTGCTCTTCGATCAAGTCGAGCACCTCCGCCTCGGTTGCGGCGTCCACCTCACCGGTCGGCTCGTCGGCGAGCAGGACCGCGGGCGCCGCGGCGAGCGCCACCGCCAGACCCGCGCGCGCCAGCTCGCCGCCCGAGAGCTGTCCCGGCAGCGAGTCGCGCCGGTTCGCGAGCCCGGTCCGCTCGAGCAACAGCTCGAGGCGCTTCGGGTTGCGACGTCCGGCCAACTCCATTTGCAGGCGCAGGTTATCGGCCACCGACAGCGGATCGAACAGGTTGTCCGATTGCAGCAGGATTCCGATGGAAGCGGCGCGGCGGCGCGCGCGCTCGGCCTCGGGCCGGCGGGTGAGGCGCTCACCCTGCAGCACCACGTATCCGCCGTCCGGTTCGTCGAGCCCGGCCAGGCAGTTCAGCAGCGTGGACTTGCCGCTCCCAGAAGGGCCGACGAGCGCCACGATCTCGCCCGGATCGACCCCGAGGCTCACGCCGCGCAGGGCCAAGGTTTCGGCCTCGCCGGCGTGGTAGAAGCGATAGAGATCGACCGCCTCGATCGCCCGGGTCATTGCCAGCGGAAGCTGCGCGCCATCAGCTGCCACTGATCCGCATTGTCGGCACCGAACGGCGCCCACAAGGTAAGCGTCGCGAGCCGCCCGTCTTTCCAGAACAGGTACTGCTCGTTTTCCAGTCGTATCGCCTTGCCGGTCACCGCGTTCGGCTCGGAATTGGAGCTGAAAGAGATCAGCACCGCCTGCCCGGCGGGCAGCTGGAGCGCGACGATCTTCGTGATGCGCACCGCCGCGGGGGAGCTCTCGAGCGCCGCGGCCTGATTCCGCTTCACGCTTTCCGGACTGGGCGCCACGGCGGCCCGTCCGAGCTGAACCGAAGCGCCGTCGTACGCGCTCGTGAAAGACACGCGGTCCTGCGCGTCCCTGCGCGCCCAACCCTCGGGCACCTTGACGGCGAATCCGAGCGGCGAACGATAGTCCACGAACACCTGCGTGTCCGGAATGTCGCCGGGCGGGTGCGCAAGCGGCGGCAGAGGCACCGGCTTCGAGGCCGGGAGGGCGCCGGGCCCCTGCGCCCAGGATCGCGCAGGCAGGCCCGCGCTCAGACTGGTCAGGACGATCGCCAGCAGAATCTTCGATCGCGCATTCATGCGCACCCCGTTTGGTCCGCGCGCACCGGAAGCGTCAATCGGCTCCCGGACCCTCGCGGTCGTTCTCCAGGACCCTGCCGGTCTTGGCGTCGACCCCGACCTCCTGGCGCACGCGCCCCGCGACGATGTCGAAGGAGTAGCGCAGCCCGCTGCCGCCCTTCTCGCGCTCGAGCTCCTCGTCCACGATCCTGCCGCGGAACGCCTTGAGGGCGATGGCGCGCGCCTCCGCAAGGCTGATGCGCGCTTCCTTTGCGTACTTCTCTCCGGTGAACGCCTGAGCGCTGCCCGCGCCGCCGAGGAGGGCGATGCCGAGAGCCGCGGACACGACGCTCGCCGCCACCGGTTTCGATCTGATTTTGATCATGAGAATGGCTCGCCAGGATCGGCGCTGCCCACGCTGGGGCCGCGCTTCACCTGTCCGCACGCCCCTCCCGCTCGTCGACGCCCTCGTGCTCGTTCGCGTCGGATTGGACGCTCAGGACCTTGCCCTCGGCGATGTCGACCTTGACGTCCGACGCGGTGCCGTCGCGGATGACTTCCACCCCGTACACCAGCCTGCCGTTTTCGTCCTCCAGCTGCGCGCTGGCGGCCTTGCCGCCGACGTGTTGCTCAGCGGCCGCAATCGCCTGCACCAGGCTGATCTTCGCCTGCGCGAGCGCCGCTGCGTCGTTCTGCTCCTCGTTCATGCCGCTCGCGGCGTAGACGAGCGAGCTCGCCAGAGCCACCGCGGCGACGGCGCCGAGAATCACCGTTTTCCTGCTGCGCATTGAATGCTCTCCTGTGAAGTGTGCGATTCCGGCCTGCACGGTGCGGCCAGTGGCGCCACTGTACGCAGCAAAAATTAGGGCATGATTAGGTCTCGCCCTCCCGCGGGCGCGTCGCTCGCGCGGCGCATGAGGACATGAAACAGCACCGGCATGACCAGCAAGACGAGCGGCAGCTGCACCGCGAGTCCGGCGATGATCGCCACCGCGAGCGGTTGCTGCATCGCCGAGCCCTGGCCGATCGCGAAGGCGAGCGGCAGCAGCGTGAGGATGGCGGCGAAGGTGGTCATCGCGATCGGGCGCATGCGGTTCTTGCCCGCCTCGATGAGCGCGGCCGGGCGATCGACGGTTCCGCGCAGGTCGTGGTATTCGGAGAAGTAGAAGATCGCCACCTCGGTGACGATGCCGACGATCATCGTCATGCCCATCATCGCCGAGATGTTCAGCTCGATCCCGGTCGCCCACAGGCCGATGAAAACCGCCGCCACAGCGAGCAGCGGGATCGCGAGGATGGCGAGCGCCACGCGGAAGCTCTCGTACAGGAACAGCAGCAGCAGGAACACCAGCGCCACCGCCGCGGCGAACACCGCCGCCAGGCCGCGGAACGCGATTTGCTGCTGCTTGTACAGCCCGCCCAGCTCGTAGTACACGCCCTTCGGCATCAATCCCGGCTCGCGCAGCACGCGCTTCACGTCGCGGATCACCGATCCGAGATCGCGCCCGCTGATCCGCCCGGTGACGGCCACCATGCGCTTCAGGTCGTCGCGGGTGATCTGCGGCTGGCCGGTGACGGCGAAGATGCTCGCCACGCGCCTGAGCGGAAACGTGTGCCCGTCCGGCGCGCGCAGCAGCAGCGCGCCCACGTCGCGCGTGGTGGCGCGCTGCGCCTGCGGAACCCACACCCGCACGCCGATCAGCTTGGGGCCGCTCTGCACCTGGGTGGTCACCAGGCCGCCCAGGTAGCCGGAGACGAGCTGCGTGACCGCTTCGGGATCGACGCCTTCGAGTGCCGCCTTGACGCGATCGACGTGGATCTCGAGAGCGTCGCCCGCAGGATGAATGCCGCTGCGCGTGTCCACCACGCCCGGGACCTTCGCGATACGGCGTTCGACCTTGAGCGCGAGCGCCTCGAGCTGCGCGGCGTTATCGGAGAAGATCTTCACCTCGATCGGCTGCGGCACGGCGGTGAGGTCCCCGATCAGGTCCTCCATCAGCTGCGCCAGCTCGATCCTGAGCCCCGGCACCTGCTGCTCGACCCGGGTGCGAATCGCGTTCATGACGTCTTCGATCGGCGGGCGCGGGAATCCCTTCAGGCGGATGAAGAAATCCCCCTCGCTCGCCTCGGTGACGCCGCCGCCGAGCTGCGTGCCGGTGCGCCGCGAGTAGGTCGCGACGTACGGATTGCGCTCGATGATTCTCTCCACCTGGCGCAGCAGCCGGTCGGTTTCGGTGAGCGAGGTCCCCGGCGGCGAGACGTAGTCCAGGATGAAGCCGCCTTCGTCCATGTGCGGCATGAACCCGGAGCCGACCTGCCGGTACGCGATCCAGCCCGCGGCGAGCAGCGGCACCACCCCGACGAGGACCCAGGCGGGCCGCGCGAGCACGCGGCGCATGACCGCCTCGTAGACGCGGTGGATCCGGTCGGTGAGCGACCCGCCCTCCCTCTGCTTCGCGTCCCTTTCCGTCAGGAAATGGTCGGCGAGGATCGGCACCGCGAGCCAGGTCACGAGGAACGAGATGGCGAGCCCCGCCGCCATCGTGAGCGACAGCGCCTTGAAGAACGCCCCGGTGACGCCGGTCAGGAACGCGAGCGGCACGAAGATCACGATCGTGGAGGCCGACGAGCCGGCAAGCGGCCGGAAAAACTCGAGCGCCGCGGCCATCACCCGGCCGTGATGCTCGCGCGGCGCGCCGCGCAGGCGGCGCACGACATGCTCGATCATCACGATCGCGTCGTCGATGATCAGGCCGACCGCC
>JAKALD010000349.1 GCA_021813275.1 Pseudomonadota bacterium
GATGTCGGGCTCCGAGGCGACCAGGTTGAGGAAGGTCGTCATCGCCGTCGGCGAGTCGAGCATCGCCTCGTCCATGTTAACGTCGATTACCTGCGCGCCGTTCTCGACCTGCTGGCGCGCGACCGACAGCGCCTCGGCGTAGTTCCCCGCGAGCACCAGGCGCGCGAAGGCCTTCGAGCCGGTGACGTTGGTGCGCTCGCCCACGTTGACGAACAGCGAGTCGTCGCCGACGTTGAGCGGCTCGAGCCCCGCGAGCCGCAGCTTCTTCGGCAGCGCCGGGATCGGGCGCGGCGCGACGCCGCGCAGCGCCGCGGCCATGGCGGCGATGTGCTCCGGCCTCGTGCCGCAGCAGCCGCCTGCGATGTTGAGCCAGCCGGCGCGCGCCCAGTCGCCTACCTGCGCGGCCATCGACTCTGGCGTGTCCTCGTACTCGCCGAAGGCGTTCGGCAGACCCGCGTTGGGGTGGCAGGACACGCGGCACTCGGCGAGGCCCGCGAGCTCCTCCACATACGGGCGCAACTCCTTCGCGCCGAGCGCGCAGTTCAGGCCGACCGCGAGCGGGCGCGCGTGGCGCACCGAGTTGTAGAACGCTTCCACGGTCTGGCCCGAAAGCGTGCGGCCCGAAGCGTCGGTGATCGTACCCGAGACGATGAGCGGCAGCCGCAGGCCGCGCTCCTCGAACAGGGTCTCGACGGCGAACAGCGCCGCTTTCGCGTTCAGCGTGTCGAAAACGGTCTCCAGGAGGATCAGATCGACGCCGCCGTCGAGCAAGCCGCGCAGCGCCTCTGCGTAGGCGGCGACCAGCTGGTCGAAGGTGACCGCGCGAAAGCCGGGGTCGTTGACGTCGGGCGAGATCGATGCGGTGCGGTTGGTCGGCCCGAGCACCCCCGCGACGAAGCGCGGCTTGTCCGGGCTGCGCGATTCCCAATCGCGCGCTGCGCCCTGCGCCAGACGCGCGGCCGCGAGGTTGAGCTCGTAGGCGAGGCCCTGCATCCCGTAGTCGGCCATCGCGATCGCGGTCGAGTTGAAGGTGTTGGTCTCGACGATGTCGGCGCCGGCGGCGAGGAATTGCGCGTGGATGTCGCGGATGAGCTGCGGCCGGGTGAGGCTGAGCAGGTCGTTGTTGCCCTTCAGCTCGCGCGGCCAGTCGCGGAATCGCTCGCCGCGGTAGTCGGCCTCCGCGAGCCGCTCGCGCTGGATCATCGTGCCCATCGCCCCGTCGAGCAGCACGATGCGCTTGGCGAGCAGCGATTCGAGCGTGGTGGTGCGAGTGGGCACGTTCATGCGGCGCGCGAAAAAGAAAAGCCCGTCCAGCTTGCGCAAGAAACGGGCTTCGAGGCGCGTCTCTTTAGCGGCATTTCTTTGTCCCCGCGCTTCGGCGGTACGGCGCCCGCAAGCTGAACGTCAAATCGGCGCGTTGAGCAGTCTGCCGCCGAAGTCCTGTGCTGTCAACACGTTGCGGCACGGGCGTATAATCGGCGTCCCCGCGCAGGGCATGCGTCATGGAGCACCTCGAGCCCAGGCAAGCCTACGAATTCCTGAAGCGCAGCTCGGATGCGCTGTTCGTCGACTGCCGTAGCGAGATGGAATACCTGTTCGTCGGTCATCCGGTCGGGGCGCTGCACGTGGCCTGGAACGACGGGCCGGACTGGGAAGTCAACCCGCACTTCGTCGGCCAGGTGAAGCGCCTCGCCGGCACCAACCACACCACGCGCCCGGTCGTGCTCATCTGCCGCAGCGGCAACCGCTCGCAGGAGGCGGGCGCGGCGCTCGAGCGCGCCGGCTTCACGCGGGTCTACAACGTCGTGCACGGCTTCGAGGGCGAGCTGAACGAGGAGCACCGGCGCAACTCGGTCGCCGGCTGGCGGTTCGAAGGTCTGCCCTGGGAGCAGTGCTGAGCGCGCTCGCGGGTCGGGTGCCGCGCCGGGTCGCGCGAACCGGCTAAGATGCGGCACGATGGCTGACAGTGACTTCGAGTCGATCACCGGCAAGTTCGCCTGCGAGGTGCACTGGGGCGACTGCGATCCCGCCGGCATCATCTTCTACCCCACCTACTTTCGCTGGTTCGACGCAGCGACCTGGAACTTCTTCGCCCAGGCCGGCTACGACGTAAAACGCATGCGCGCCGAGCAGCTCGCGATGCCGCTGGTCGCGGCGCAGTGCGAGTTCCGCGCCTCGCCCGTGCACGGCGATCGCTGCGAGGTGCAGTCGCGCATCGCGCGCTGGGGCGGCAAGTCGTTCATCGTCGTGCACCGCGTGCTGCGCGAGGACGGCACGCTGCTCGCCGAGGGCTCGGAGACGCGCGTCTGGAGCCGCCGCGCCGGCCCCGGCGGCCCGATGCGGGGCGAGCCGATCGGCGAAGACATCAAGCTGCTCTTCCGGGCGAACGCCTAGATAGCGCGCATGAGCGGCTCCGCACCTCCTGACGCGGCTCTTGCGGCGGCGATGCAGGCCGCCTGCGTCGAGGCGCTCGCCGGCGCGCGCCGGCTGGCGCTGGGCGCGGTGCGTGACGGCCTGCTGGTGCACGCCTCGGCGGGGCTGCGGCGCATGTTCGCGCTGCCGGAGGGCGCGACCGGCACGCCGTTCGCCGAGCTCGTGGCGCCGGAGGACCGCGAGCGGGTGGCGCAGGCGCTCGCCTCGCCCGACGAAGCCTCGGTCGCATTCCGCGCGATGCGCGCGGACGCGAGCCTGTTCGAGGCGGAGCTCTCGAGCGTGCGCGCCGCGCTTCCCGATGGGCCCGCGACGGTCATCGCGCTCTCCGACCTGACCGAGCGCGGGCGCGCGGCGCGGCCGCTGTCCTACCTTGCGCTCGTCGACCCGGTGAGCGGGCTGCCCAATCAGCGCGCATTTCTCGCCCGCCTGCAGGCGACGCTGGGCGCGGCGCGGCGCGTGGACCGCCCGTCGGTCGCCATGCTCGTTGCGATCGAAGAAAGCGGCGAGCTGGACCCGGAGGCCCGGGGCGCGAGCCTGCGCGCGCTGAGCGCCCGATTGCGGCAGTGCCTGCGGGAAACGGACACCATCGCGCGTCTCGGCCAGACGGAGCTCGGCGTGCTGCTGCCGCGTGTCGACGAGCTC
>JAKALD010000082.1 GCA_021813275.1 Pseudomonadota bacterium
CGATCTCGGTGACCTCCATCGACGCGTCGCTCGCGAGGTACACCGCGAGCGGCGCGATCTTGGCGGTTTCCATGCTTTTCAGCTTCTCGACGCGCGCCTTCTGGTCCTCGGTCTCGGTCGGGATCGAGCCGATCATGCGGCTCCAGGCGAAGGGCGCGATGCAGTTGGAGCGCACCTTGTAGCGCGCCATGTCGAGCGCGATCGATTTCGACAGCCCCACGATGCCGAGCTTCGCGGCCGAGTAGTTCGCCTGGCCGAGGTTGCCGATGAGGCCCGAGGTCGACGTCATGTTGATGTAGCAGCCGGAGCCCTGGCTCTTGAAGTGGGGCGCTGCGGCGCGCGCGACGTAGAACGAGCCGTTCAGGTGCACGTCAATGACGGTCTTCCACTCCTCGACCGACATGTTGAAGAAGAAGCGGTCGCGCAGGATGCCGGCATTGTTCACCACCACGTCGATGCGCCCGAAGGCGTCGAGCGCGGTCCTGACGATGCGGTTCGCCGATTGCCACTCGGCGACGCTGTCGGTGCTCGCGACCGCGGCCCCGCGGCGCGCCTCGATCTCGTCGACAACTTTCTGCGCGAGCCCCGCGTCGCGGCCTTCGCCGTGCACCGAGGCACCGATGTCGTTCACCACGACCTTGGCGCCGTGCGCCGCCAGGGCGAGCGCGAAGTCGCGCCCGATGCCGCCGCCCGCGCCGGTGACGACGGCGACTCTGCCTGTCAGCATGCCTGCCATGGTCAGTCCCGGAAGGACGGATCGCGCCGGTCGAGCATGCGCAGCAGCGCCGGCCACTCGAGCTCGGTGATTTTGCGCCGCTGCCCCGGCGCGTAGCGCTCGTTGGTGAGCCGGATCACGTCCTCGCCCGGCACGTTGAGGTCCGTGTTGCACGCCATCGCCATGAGCTGCGCCTGGCAGGCGCGCTCGAGCCAGTGCATCACGACGAACGCCTCGCACACCGTGCCGCCGGCGGTGAGCAGCCCGTGGTTGCGCAGGATCATCGCCGCGCGAGCGCCGAGGTCGCGCACCAGGCGCTGCTGCTCGTCGAGGTCGATCGCCGGGCCCTCGTAGTCGTGGTAGGCCACCTCGCCGAAGAACATCGCGTTCTGGGTGAGCGGCAGCAGCCCGCACTTCAGCGCCGACACGGCCATGCCGGCGGGCGAGTGGGTGTGGATCACGCAGCTCACGTCGACTCGGGCGCGGTGCACGGCGCCGTGGATCACGAAGCCGGCGCGGTTGATGCCGTAGCCGGTGCCCGAGTCGTGCACGATGTTGCCCTCGAAGTCGATCTTCACCAGGCTCGAGGCGGTGATCTCCTCGTAGGCGTAGCCGTACGGGTTGATGAGGAAGCGGCCTTCCTCGCCCGGCACCCGCGCGGTGACGTGGTTGTAGACGAGGTCGTTCATGCCGAACAGCGCAACGAGGCGATAGCAGGCCGCGAGGTCCACGCGCGCCTGCCACTCCTGCGGGCTCACCCGCTCGCGCAGCGAGGCGATCTTGACGTGCGACAGGTCGGTCATGGCTGGGCTCCTGAGGCGAATCGGGCCGGCTCCATTCTAGTCGCGCAGCGGCCGCGAGGCGCGGCGCAGCGGCAGCGAGTTTCGCAGCGCCGCCGCTAGCGGCGCGCGATCAGGCCCAGGCCGATCGCGACCAGCAGCATGCCGCCGACCAGTCCGGCGGTGACGGTCTCGCCCAGGAGCCAGGCGCCGAGCAGCACGCCGGTGACGGGCGCGAGGAAGTTGAAGCTGATCACGACGCTCGGCGTGTAGCGGCGAATCAACTGGAAGTTGACCGTGAACGCGAGGCCGGCGATCACCACGCCCTGGTACAGGATCCCCGCCACGGGCGCGACGCCGATGCGGTCGAGCCGGACCGTCTCCGAGGCGAGCGCGCCGGCGGCGAACAGCGGCATCGAGATCACCATCTGCCAGAAAGTGAGCCGCACCGCGTTCATGCCGCGCAGGACGCGGCCGCTCACCGCCAGTCGCAGCCCGAGCAGGCAGGCGCTCGCGAGCACGATCCAGTCGCCGGCGTGCGGGCCGCCCGCCGGGCCGGCGCCGTGCGTGAGCACCAGCCCGGTCCCGGCGAACGCGACCAGGGCGCCGAGCGCGCGCCCGGGCCGCAACCGATCGCCCGGAACGAGGAAGTGCGCGAACAGCACCCCGAAGAGCGGGTTCGACGCGATGAGGACGGCGCCGTTCACCGCGCTGGTGTGCTCGAAGCCGATGTTCATCATCGCGAGCTGCACCGTGAAGAGGACGCCGATGCCGGCGAGCGCCGGCCATTCGCCGGGCGTCGGCCACAGCGGGATGCGCGCGTAGCGCGCCCAGGCGGCCACGCAGGCGCTGCCGAGCGCGAAGCGCAACAGCCCGCTCCACAGCGGCGGAAACGCGTCGAGCGCGACCTTGAGCGCGATCGGGTTGCCGCCCCACAGGATGTTGATCAGCACCGCGGCGAGCACCGCGCGCGCCGGAATCGACCAGCGCAAGGCAGCTCCCCTCGCTACGCGACCTCGGGGGGGCGCTCGAGCGCGACCGCTTCATTCGCGGCGCGCAAGGCCGGGTCGAGGCTCTCCGCATCGCGCGGCTCGATGCGGTCGCCGGGGCGGATCACGCCGCCGACCACCACGCGGCAGTTCAGCCCCGAGCGATTGAGGAGCGGCTTGATGACCTTCTTGCCGAGCAGGTCCTCGAGGTAGCGGCAGGGGACGTTCAGTCGCCCGCCGTAGAGCACGCACGAGCCGACGGCGAAATAGCGGCCCACCAGGTGGTTGAGCGGCACGCCGCGCGTGGTGAGGTTGCGCCGGTGCTCGTGCGGCGCGAGCGCGATGTCGTGGTCGCGGGCCAAGGCTTGCAGGGTCTCTTCCTCGATCAGGGTGACTTGGCGGTCGATGTGGTGGCGGGGCGAGTAGGTTCCGCGGCGCGTCGCGTAGCGGTCGCCTTCGATGCCGACGCCTTCGAGCAGGCGCGCTGCGTCGAGGGAGCGCATCGGCGCCGAGGCGCCGTCGGCGACGTGGACGTAAAGCAACTCACCGGTCCAATGCATGCGATTCCCCCCGTGGCTCCCGCGTTTGAAACGCTGACCGCGTCAATCGGCGCCGCTATAATTGCACATTCCCTCCTACCCCCTTCTGGCCCATGAAAGTCCTGGTGAGCGTCAAGCGCGTAGTCGATTACAACGTCAAGGTGCGGGTGAAGGCCGACGGCAGCGGCGTCGAGACCGCGAACGTCAAGATGTCGATGAACCCGTTCGACGAGATCGCGGTGGAGGAGGCCGTGCGCCTCAAGGAAGCCGGCGTCGCCACCGAGATCGTCGCGGTGTCCTGCGGCCCGCAGGCCTGCCAGGAAACGCTGCGCACCGCGCTCGCGATCGGCGCCGACCGCGCGATCCTCGTGGAGCGCGACGCCGAGCTGCAGCCGCTCGCGGTGGCGAAGCTCCTCAAGGCCGTGTGCGACAAGGAAAAGCCCGGGCTCGTGATCATGGGCAAGCAGGCGATCGACGACGACTCGAACCAGACCGGCCAGATGCTCGCCGCGCTCGCCGGCTGGGCGCAGGCGACCTTCGCCTCGAAGGTCAAGATCGCCGACGGCAAGGCGCAGGTGACGCGCGAGGTCGACGGCGGGCTGGACACCATCTCGATCAAGCTGCCCGCGGTGGTGACCACCGACCTGCGCCTGAACGAGCCGCGCTACGTGACGCTGCCCAACATCATGAAGGCGAAGAAGAAGCCGCTCGAGAACCTCAAGCCCGAAGCGCTCGGCGTGGACGTCGCGCCGCGCCTCGCGACGCTCAAGGTGAGCGAGCCGCCCAAGCGCCAGGCCGGGATCAAGGTGCCCGATGCGAAGACGCTGGTCGAGAAGCTGCGCAACGAAGCCAAGGTTATCTGAGGCGCACGATGACGATTCTGGTAATTGCCGAGCACGACAACAAGTCGATCAAGAAGGCGACGCTCTCCACCGTCGCCGCCGCGCAGAAGATCGGCGGGGACATCCACGTGCTGATCGCCGGCCACCAGGCGGGCGAGGCGGCCAAGGCCGCGGCGCAGCTCGCGGGCGTCGCCAAGGTGCTGCACGCCGATGCGCCGCACCTGGACGACTTCCTCGCCGAGAACGTCGCGGCGCTCGTGGTCTCGATCGCGAAGGGCTATTCGCACGTGCTCGCGCCGGCGACCTCGAACGGCAAGAACGTGCTGCCGCGGGTCGCGGCGCTGCTCGACGTGCAGCAGGTCTCCGAGATCATCGCGGTCGAGTCGCCCGACACCTTCAGGCGCCCGATCTACGCCGGCAACGCGATTGCCACGGTGCAGTCGAAGGACCCGATCAAGGTGATCACGGTGCGCGCAACGGGCTTCGATGCCGTCGCCGCGAGCGGTGGCGCGGCGAGCGTCGCGGCGCTCGCCGCGCCGGCCGACAGCGGGCTGTCGTCGTTCGTCGGCCGCGAGGTGTCGAAGTCCGAGCGCCCCGAGCTCACCTCGGCGCGCATCGTCGTCTCGGGCGGGCGCGGCATGGGCTCGGGCGAGAACTTCAAGCTGCTCGAGCCGCTCGCCGACAAGCTGGGCGCCGCGATGGGCGCCTCGCGCGCGGCGGTCGACGCCGGCTTCGTGCCGAACGACTGGCAGGTCGGGCAGACCGGCAAGATCGTCGCGCCCGACCTGTACGTGGCGATCGGCATCTCCGGGGCCATCCAGCACCTCGCGGGCATGAAGGACAGCCGCGTGATCGTCGCCATCAACAAGGACGAGGAGGCGCCGATCTTCCAGGTGGCCGACTACGGCATCGTCGGGGACCTCTTTCAGGTCGTGCCCCAGCTGGTGGAAGAGCTGAACAAGTAACGGGTCGAGCCGCGAGCGAGGAACCGCCATGAGCAGCTATGTCGCGCCGCTGAAGGACATGCGTTTCGTGCTGAACGAGCTCGCTAGCCTCGCGGAGGTCGCGCGGCTGCCCGGCTTCGGGGAGGCGACGCCGGACACGGTGGACGCGATCCTGGAAGAGGCCGGCAAGCTCGCGAGCGGCGTGCTGGATCCGCTCAACCAGAGCGGCGACCAGGAAGGCTCGCAGTGGGCGGAGGGCGCGGTGCGCACGCCCAAGGGCTTCAAGGAGGCGTACCGGCAATTCGTCGAGGGCGGCTGGAACGCGCTGCCGCTCGATCCGGAGTGGGGCGGGCAGGGGCTGCCCAAGCTCGTCGCGACGCCGGTGAACGAGATCGTGACCTCGGCGAACCTGTCCTTCTCGCTCTGCCCGCTGCTCACGCAAGGGGCGATCGAGGCGCTGCTCATCGCCGCCTCCGAGCCGCTCAAGAAGAAGTTCCTGCCGAAGATGGTCGAGGGCACTTGGACCGGCACCATGAACCTCACCGAGCCGCAGGCGGGCTCGGACTTGGCGCTCGTGCGCACGAAGGCGCTGCGCGAGGGCGACCACTACCGCATCAGCGGGCAGAAGATCTTCATCACTTACGGCGAGCACGACCTGACCGAGAACATCGTGCACCTGGTGCTCGCGCGCACGCCCGACGCGCCCGAGGGCGTGAAGGGCATCTCGCTCTTCGTGGTGCCCAAGTTCCTCGTCAACCCGGACGGGACGCTCGGCGAGCGCAACAAGGCGCACTGCGCCTCGATCGAGCACAAGCTCGGCATCCACGCGAGCCCGACCGCGGTGATGGTGTTCGATGGCGCGATCGGCTACCTGGTGGGCGAGGAGAACAAGGGTCTCGCCTACATGTTCATCATGATGAATGCGGCGCGCTTCGGCGTCGGCCTCGAAGGCGTGGCGATCGCCGAGCGCGCGTTCCAGCGCGCGCTCGCCTACGCGAAGGAGCGCGTGCAGGGGCGCGACCTGGTGGAGGGCCGCACCGTGCCCATCATCCGGCACCCGGACGTGCGCCGGATGCTCATGCTCATGAAGGCTCAGACAGAGGCGGCGCGCGCGCTCGCCTACGTGGTCGCCGGCGCGATGGACGCCGCGCAGCGGCATCCCGACGCCGCGCAGCGCCAGCGCTACCAGGCGTTCGTCGATCTGATGATCCCGGTGGTGAAGGGCTGGTCCACCGAGACCGGCATCGAGGTGGCGTCGCTCGGCATCCAAGTGCACGGCGGGATGGGCTTCATCGAGGAGACTGGCGCCGCGCAACACCTGCGCGACGCGCGCATCACCACCATCTACGAGGGCACCACCGGCATCCAGGCGAACGACCTCGTCGGCCGCAAGATCGCGCGCGAGGCGGGGGCGACCGTGAAGGGCTGGCTCGCGGAGCTGCGCCGCTTCGACGCCGAGCTGGCGAAATCGTCCAACGCCGACATCCAGGCGCTGCGCGGGCAGCTTTCCTCCGGTGCCGCGGCGGTCGGGGAGGCGGTCGATTTCATCCTAGCGAAGGCTGGTTCGGAGCCGCGCGTCGCCTTCGCCGGCGCGGTGCCGTTCCTGAAGCTGATGGGCGTCGTCGCGGGAGGCTGGCAGATGGCGCGCGCCGCGCTCGCTGCCGAACAGCGCCTCGCCGCGGGCGCTTCCGACAAGCCCTTCTACCAGGCGAAGATCGCCACCGCGCGCTTCTTCGGCGAGCACGTCCTCACGCAGGCGCCCGGCCTGCGCGCGGCGGTGGTCGGCGGAGGGGAGGCGGTGATGGCGCTCGGCGAGGACCAGTTTCTGGCCGCCTGAGCGCGGCCGCGCTTCAATCGCTCGTCGCCTCCAGCGGGCTCGCGACCCCGCGCGCGCCCTTGCGCATGACGTGGGTGTAGATCATCGTCGTCTCGACGCTCGAGTGCCCCAGCAGCTCCTGCACCGTCCGGATGTCCTGGCCGCGCTCGAGCAGATGCGTCGCGAACGAGTGCCGCAGCGTGTGGCAGCTGACCGGCTTCGCGATTCCCGCGGCCCGGGCGGCCTCCTTCACTCCGCGGATGAGGTAGTTCTCGTAGACGTGGTGGCGCCGGATCGCGCCGCTCGCCGGGTCGACGGAAAGCTTGTGCGAGGGAAAGACGAACTTCCAGCCCCACTCGTAGGCCGCGCGCGGGTACTTGCGTGCGAGAGCGCCCGGAAGCTCCACGTCGCCGTGTCCGCTCGCGAGGTCGCGCTCGTGCAGCGCCTTCACCTGCCCCAAGTGCCCGCGTAGCGGCTCGATCACGGGCCCGGGCAGCATCGTGACCCGGTCCTTGGCGCCCTTCGCGTCGCGCACCAGGATCTGGCGGTAGTCGAAGTCCACGTCCTTCACGCGCAGCTTCAGGCATTCCCGCAGGCGCAATCCCGAGCCGTAGAGCAGGCTCGCCATCAGCCACTTCGCGCCGTGCAGATGCGAGAGCAGGCGCATGACCTCGGCGGCGCTGAGCACGGTAGGCAGCCGCGCAGGACGCTTGGCGCGCTCGATCTGGTCGAGCCAGGGAGGCGGCTGGCCGAGGACCTCCTTGTAGAGAAAGAGCAGGGCGGCGAGCGCCTGGTTCTGCGTGGCGGCAGCGACGTCGCGGTCGCGGGCGAGGTGCGATAGGAACGCCGTGACCTCGGGCGCACCGAGCTCGCGCGGATGGCGCTTTCCGGAGAAGAAGATAAAGCGCTTGATCCAGTGGATATAGCTTTCCTCCGTCCGGGGACTGTAATGCCGCCGGCGGATCGCGTCGCGCACCTGATCCAGGAGTCGGCGAGCGGGTGCTGGCGGGGTCGGCGGGCTTTCTGGCACGTCTCCTCCTTGGCAGGGTTGCCGGAGGGTAGATGGAGGCGTAACGTCTTGACGCAAAGGGAGGATGACAGCGGCTGTTACAGCTTGTACGGTTTGCAATCCGACCGAGGCTGTCAACTAAAAAGTCAACTAATTCGAGTTAAGCGGCAACTTGAGGCGAAGCTAATCGGCGCGCTATCCTGTCGAGAATGGCCGGTTACAGGTTCACCGATTACTTCGAAAACGAGGTCCTGCGCAAGCGCTCCTACCTGAAGAAGGAATGGTGCACGCGGGTTCTCGACAACCCTTTGCGCTCCGAGCCGCAAGAGGGCAATCGGCACCGATTCTGGGGTCAGATTCCAGAACTGGAGGGCCGATACTTGAGGGTCATCACACTTGAGGATAAAGTGACCATCCATAACGCGTTTCCCGACCGACGGTTCAAGCCATGAAGCTCAACTACTACCCTGAAACCGATTCGCTATATATCGACCTCTCCGAAAAGGCGAGCGTCGAGACTCGGGAAATCTCTGAGGGTGTGCAACTCGACTACGACGCCAGCGGCACGCTCGTCGGCATCGATATCGACAATGCCAGTTCCAAGGTGCAGCTCAAAGAGCTCATCCTCAGCAAGCTCCCAGGCACTGTCCGCACTGTTGCCGCTTAACAGCGCAGCCCACCGGGACGCGCGCGCAATCGCAGCGCATTGCAACGGCCAGCGGGCGCGCGCCCGTGGCTGCGAACGTTAGAGGTTGCCGGAACGGGGTTACGTAACCCATACGATAGTATGGCGCTCCGCCCATATTCATGGTAGGCTGAGCCCATGGCAAAGGCGCATTTCGAATGGGACCAAGCCAAGGACCAGGAGAACCAGGCCAAGCACGGAGTGCCCTTCGCGGTGGCGCAACTCGCCTTTGCCGACGCTAGGCGTGTCATCGCGGAAGATCTCACCCACAGCTCCAGCGAGAAGCGCTACTTCTGCTTTGGGCAGGTCGGCGGCGGCATACTGACCGTGCGCTTTACCTACCGCGAAGGCGTCATTCGCATTTTCGGGGCTGGTTACTGGCGCAAAGGAAAGCGAATCTATGAGCGAGAAAATCCGCTACACCGACGAACCTCTCGGAAACCTAAAGGTCGTACCTGACTTTCTTCCTCGACCGGAAGACCTTGTCTTTCGGGACGAAGGTGTAAAGGTCACGATCTCTTTGAGCAAGCGTAGTGTCGAATTCTTCAAGAACGAAGCGCGGAAACACCATACGCAATATCAGCGAATGATTCGTCGGCTCCTAGATGCGTACGCTGAACGCTACGCATCGCAACCTCTAACAACGCGCTCAACGCGGACGCGCGATAAGGCGTCGCGCGCCGGTTAGCGCGGGCGTTAGATTTCATGGCAGACGCACCAGCCGCAGCCACCGCTGCACCCGCTGTTCCCGAGCTTTCGATCACGGAGCAGCTCGCGTATAGCACTGTCAGAATAGAAACAGACACTGGAACCGGTACTGGCTTCTTCTACCGCTTCTCGGTGCAAGAGAGTGGCTGGCACATTCCTGCGATCGTTACGAACAAGCACGTAGTAGAAGGAACTTCCAGAGGCAGATTTCTGATCTCGCGTGCACAGCCTGACGGTCTGCCTGATCTGAAGCGCCATGAAACCTTTGCGTTCAGTGACTTCTCGAAGATTTGGACGCCACACCCTTCGAAAGACATCGATCTTTGTGCGATGCCGATCGCTCCAATCCTCGCGAAAGCCCGCGAAGCGAATGCGCCGCTCTTCTATCGCTCGATTGATGCCTCACTCGTGCCCAAGCCCGCCGAGCTCGAAGAACTGAACCCCGTAGAGGACATAACTATGGTCGGCTATCCCAATGGTCTTTGGGATGAGGTGCACAACATGCCGATCTTCCGCCGCGGCATTACTGCGACGCACCCAAAGCTCGACTGGAACGGTAAGCCCGAATTCTTGATTGACGCAGCTTGCTTCCCTGGATCGAGTGGCTCTCCCGTCTTCCTGCTGAACGAGGGCGGCTATTTCAGCAAGAAGGGTTTACACCTCGGTGGCGTCCGCATAAAGCTACTTGGCGTCCTATATGCTGGTCCGCAGCATACGATCGAGGGAGAGATCAAGATAGTAACCGTGCCAACACAGAACAGACCGATCGCGCTGTCAACGATTCCGAACAATCTTGGCGTTGTCATCCGCGCCACCGCATTACATGACCTTGACGAACTTTTCTTGTCTCGCGCAAAGGCGAATCATGAAATCTAACCGCCGGTTGCAGGCGACGCGCATGAAGCCGCGCGCGCCTGAACCGGAACGTTGGGAGCCACAAGAATGAGGGTCTTTGACCCATGGGTTGGCGCCAAGTACTGGTCAGAAGGGCTGGGTGGTGTCCGTGTTCTCATTCTCGGTGAATCTCATTACGGGGATCCTGGAACAGAGAGCGCCACGTTCACGACCGAGGTAGTAAGGGGGTGGGGTCAGGAGAAGCGGCACCGCTTTTTTACAGTGGTGCAAAAACTTGTACTCGGGCTCCGCGCTGATGACTGGGTTACCGACGACCAACGGGCCGCCTTTTGGGAGCGCGTAGCGTTTTACAACTTCGTGCAAGCCTTTCCAGGACCAGAGCCGCGCTATCGACCTACACATGAAATGTGGTCGGCTGCCTCAGCGGCTTTCCTCGCTACAGTGACCGATCTTAAGCCGCAAATAATCGTCGTTTTGGGATTTGAGCTTCAGGGTTACATGCCAGAGGTCCCTGCCGGCGTTTCCGTCTGCGGTGTCCAGCATCCTTCTTCCCGAGGCTTTCGATACGAGCAATGGCAGCCTGCAATTCGGGCTGCCATGACAGCTGCGGCGGCGCACAGTGGCTCCCAACAAGCGCATCAAGAGCGACGCGCTGACGCGCGCGCCCGATGCGCGACGTTATACGGCACAAACGCAGCATGGACGCTAAGCTCGCAGAGTTGAAAGCGTTCTCAGATGTTCATGGCGAGAGAGGCGCCGCGATTTTTGCGGCGTGCCATGGGACGCTCTTCCCGTGCGATGGGCTCGCCTACGCTGTTCTGGACAGGTCGCTGAATCTCCTAAAAGGCTTTTGCCTTCTCCTTGCCAACGGCGGATACACCTGTGGTGCTGCCCTTCTGCGCATGCAACTCGATAACGTTCTGCGATTGCACGGGGTAGTCACAACGACCGATCCCCACGGAATTGCCGGTGAGGTGATAAATGGCACTCCGTTGAGGAAGCTTAAAGACAAAGACGGTCAGTTCATGACTGACAAGCGGCTCGTTGAAGTGCTCTCACACTCGAATACCTGGGTGGAGCACGTATACAACCTGAGCTCCAGCTACATCCATTTATCCGAGCAGCATTTCCACCACTTCATGGAGCGTTCGAAGAAGAATCAGAACGGCCTCAGAGACTTTGCAATAGGTGATGGGGACGAGTACTTAGGCGATGCACACAAGCTTGAGCTGGTCGCTGCATTTAAGGTCGTCACCGAGGGGGTGCTTGAGGTGGTTAAGCAGTGGGTTGCTGTCCGTAGCGCATATGGAGATGAGGCAACTCTACGCGCGCGTTTTCATAGTGCCGTATAAGAGCGCGGCCCACCCGGACGCGCGCGCAAGCGCCGCGCTATGTCAGTGCCTCGGAGCGCGCGCCGGTGGCTGCGAAAGTTAGAGCGCACCCAAATGCGGAGCATCGCCCTGCAACAGGTCAGTAGTAAGTTTGCCCGTGATAACGCCGCTCGCACTCTCGAACACCCGGTCGCGCTGCGAATAATCGCCAAGTACGCTCCGGAGGTCGCCAAACGCCTCGAGGTTTCTTGCCCAACCGGACGGGTCTACGTGTGGGGCGCAAAGCTGGAGCGATCGCATCAGACCGTCAAAATGATCGGCCGCAATTCACTCGTGCTCTTTCGGCGCCGCAACACGGTATACAAGCGCGGCATCGTTATCGAAACAACCAACAATGAAGAGTTGGCAAATGCACTCTGGGGCCGTGATGTCGACGGTGAAACGTGGAGCAACATCTTCTTCTTCGCGAAGATCACTGACATGAACCGGCCAGCGGCACGCGTGAATGAAAACCTTGGTCGCAGCGCTGACGACCATTGGCAGGGCTTAGTGGTGCTTCCGATCAAAGACACAGAGAAAGCACGCGCGTTCTTCGAAAGGGAGCTAAGTGCGCTCTAACACCGTGGTGGTGAGCGACGCTTTTCGCCCGGCGCTCGACGCGCCTCTGCCCAGCGCGCCACACCACGAACGTTGAGGCTGTATAAAAAGTCCCTGTTGCCGTCGTCGATCCCCCACTTCGAGCGTTACTGAAGGAGGACGCTTCGAAGGGAGAACGACAAGATGGCGCGCTATAAGGTGGTGGATCGCAGCCCGCGGTTCCTACCGATCGTTCTCGAGTCCCAGCTCATTCCCGGCAGCTTCGAGCACGCGCTGGATGTGCTGATCGACACCGAGATCGATCTTTCGCGGCTCGCGAATCGCTTTAGGAACGACACCACAGGAGCCCCCGCGTACGACCCCGCGGTGATGCTCAAGATCGTGCTGCTCGCCTACAGCCGCGGCGTGGTCTCCAGCCGCGCGATCGAGCGGCTGTGCCGCGAGAACGTGCTGTTCATGGCGATCTCGGGCGACAGCGCCCCGCAGTTCACGACGATTGCGAAGTTCGTGCGGGAGCTGGGCGAGGAGGCCGGGGCGATCTTCACCGAGGTGCTGCTCACCTGCGACCGGCTCGGCCTGATCGGACGGCATATGTTCGCGATCGACGGGGTGAAGCTGCCGAGCAACGCGGACAAGCGCCGCAGCGGCACCCACGCCGAGCTTGCGCACGAGGCCGAGAGGATGGAAGAAGCGGTGGCCAAGATGCTCGAGGCCCACCGGGGGCGGGACGAGGCGAAGGACTCGCCCGATGACACGGCGAGGGAGCGAGACCGCATGGAGCGGCTCCAGTGCGAAGCGCGCCGCATCCGCGAGTTCCTGGCCACCCACGCCGAGCGCCGCTCCGAGAAGGGCGCCATCCGCAAGAGCAATGTCACCGACAACGACAGCGCCAAGATGGCCACCGCGAAGGGGGTGATTCAGGGCTACGCCGCGGTGGCCGCGGTGGACGCGAAGGCGCAGATCATCGTCGCCGCCCAGGCCCACGGCTCGGGCAGCGAGCAGAGCGTGCTTGTTCCGATCGTCGAGAGCACCTGCGACTTGCGGACCGAGCAGACGCTCATCACGGCGGATGCCGGCTACCACAGCGAGGCGAACCTCAAGGGGCTGTACGAGCGCGGGGTACCGGCGCTCATCGCCGACGGCCTCATGCGCCGGCGCGACGAGCGCTTCGCGGACCAGGCGAAGTACAAGGCGCTGCCCGACCCGCTCTGGGACAAGACGGTTACCGCAACGACCTGCACCGAGAAGTTCAAGCCCTCGGACTTCCGCTACGACCCGAGGACCAATCGCTGCATCTGTCCGGCCGGCAAAAAGCTTTACTCCACTGGGAATCGCTGCACGACGCAAGGCCGGTTGCACCACAAGTTCCAGGGCGCCAAGCGCGACTGCGTGCCCTGCCACCTGCGCGAGCGCTGCCTGCGCCATCCGGACAGAACACCGACACGGCAGGTGGCGTTCTTCGCGAAGAACCAGTCATCGCCGCTCGAGTTCACCGAGAGGATGAAGCGGGCCATCGACAGCGACCTGGGGCGAAGGCTCTACGGGCGGCGCATCGCGACGGTGGAGCCGGTCTTCGCCAACCTGCGGTACAACAAGCGCCTGGACCGCTTCACGCTGCGCACGCGGCCGAAGGTGAACGCGCAGTGGAACCTCTACTGCCTGGTTCACAACATCGAGAAGCTGGCGCATCATGGATACGGACGATAAGCAATCGCAAGCGGGTATCCCCTGCATGCCGAGCCGAGCGCCCCGATGAACACCGAACTCCCGAACACGTCCGCGCCGTTCGACCGTGCCACTCGCCGCGCGCCGCGAAAGCGGGTTTTTATACAGCCTCGTTA
>JAKALD010000083.1 GCA_021813275.1 Pseudomonadota bacterium
CTCTCGCCATCGGGATGCTCCTTTCTGGTTGACCGATCTGAACGCCGCGAAACGTTCAAACCGGAAGGATGCATCCCGCTTCATTTTTCCAGCAAGTTTAGGACTTCACCTGAGGCAGAGACGTCCGGTCTGACGGGGCATTACAGACGACCTTGCTTGGTGCCGACTTGAATGCGATCTGCGCTTATGGCGCAGTGCCCGGACATCCCCAGCCCGGGGACGCGGATGTACGTCGGCAAGTTGCTGTTCGCGCAGATCATGGACTTTGCGCCGTGGACCAGCTTTCGCCGCGTCGCCACGCCCAACGGCGGCGATCGGCGGTCGCGCACGATTAATTGCGCCGAGCAGTTTCGGGTCATGGTCTTTGCTCCGCTGACTTGGCGCGAGAGCCTGCGCGACATCGAAGCGTGTCTGTCGGCAAAGGCGCGCAAGCTCTATCACATGGGCCTCTGCGCGGGGCGGTTCAATGCTGCGTAAGCGCGGCTGGAAGGCGCGGCGGCTCGCGGCGGGCTTCCCCGAGTGGAAAGCTGCCCGCCTGCCGGTGGAATGACGGCGGCCTGAGGGCGGCTAGGCGCTCGCCGGCACAGACGGACCGCGCATGGGTTTCTACGCGAAGTGGATTCTTCCGCATCTGACCGATCTGGCGACGCGCAACGACGAGGCCGCGCGCTTTCGCGCGCGCATCGTGCCTCGCGCGGGCGGGATCGTGCTTGAAGTCGGAGCGGGCTCGGGTCTGAACCTTCCGTACTACGGCGCGAATGTCGAGCGTGTACTCGCGCTTGAGCCTTCGCCGGAACTCCCTCGCAAGGCGCGCGCGCGCGTGGGCCAGACCTGCCCGGGCCGCAGCATAGGCGATCCCACGAAGATAGAACTCCGAGGCCACGAAGGGATCGGCGAGCTGTTGAGCGGAGTGATTCTGCGCTGTCGCTTGTCCGGGAAAACGCGGTGAATATTTTTGAACGCCGGGCTGATTCTTAATGAATATTTCAGATCAGCCCAGGCAACTTATTCACCGTGCGAAGCGTCGGAAAGTCTAACGAAATAAAGAGTTAGACGCGCTCGCCGATCGAATTGTGATTCCGGTTGTTGTGGGTTCGAATCCCATCCGCCACCCCAATTCCCCTTCCTGATCGTCGCGACCGGGCTTCGCTAGGCCGCTTGCCGAACCGGCGGCGCCTCGCGCCCGAGCAGGAAGACGAATCCGGGGCCCGCCGAGGTCTCCGGCCACACGAACGCCGTGCGGGGATAGGCGCGCTCCAGCGCCTTGCGGTTGTGGCCGATCTCGCACACCAGAAGGCCCTGCGAATTGAGGTGGCGGGGCGCATCGGCGAGGATCCTGTCGACCAGCGCGAGCCCGCTGCGCCCGCCCGCGAGCGCGAGGCGCGGCTCGTAGCGGTATTCGGCGGGAAGCGCACGCATCGCCGCGGCGGTGACGTAGGGCGGATTCGCGACGATGAGGTCGTAGCGCTCGTTTGCGAGCGCCGCGAAGAGGTCGGAGCGGATCAGCCGGATGCGCGCTTGCAGACCGTAGCGGGCAACGTTGCGCCGCGCGACCGCGAGAGCCCCGGCCGCGAGGTCCGCGGCGTCGATGCGCGCTTTCGGAAAATGATGCGCGAGCAGGACCGCCAGGCAGCCGGAGCCGGTGCACAGGTCGAGGGCGCGCCGCACCGGGCGCGCGAGCCAGGGGCGAAGCCCCGCGCGCAGCAGCTCGGCGATGAACGAGCGGGGGATGATCGCTCGCCGATCGACGTAGAAGCTGAAATCGCCCAGCCAGGCCTCGTGCGTGAGATAGGCGGCCGGGATGCGCTCGCGCACGCGGCGCTCGACGATCGCCTCGAGGCGCCGCAGCTCGGGTGCGGACAGCGTGCGCCGCACGTTGGCGCGCAAGGCGTCCGGCGGCAGGGCAAGCGTGTGCAGCACGAGGTAGGCGGCCTCGTCGCGCGCGTTGTGGGTGCCGTGGCCGTAGTGCAGGCGGGCGGCCGACAAGCGGCGCACCGCGTGGTGGAAGAACTCGCCTACGGTCCGCGGCGCCCGGCCCGCCATGCCGTCAACCGAGCAGCGCCCGCAGCGTGTCCAGATAGATCTCCGGCAGCTGCTCGAGGGCGGAGAGCTCGATGTGCTCGTTCAGCTTGTGGATGCTCGCGTTCACCGGTCCGAGCTCGACGATCTGCGGGCAGATCTCGGCGATGAACCGAGCGTCGGACGTGCCGCCCGCGGTCGAAAGCTGCGGCGTGCGCCCGGTGCGCGCGCGCACCGCGCGCGTGACGGCGCCCACCAGCTCGCCCGGCCGGGTGAGGAAAGGCCGGGCCGAGAGCGTCCATTGCACCGAGAAGTCGAGCCCGTGCCGGCGCAGCACGCTCTCCACGCGCTCCCTGAGGGAGTCCTCGGTGCTCGCCGTCGAGAAGCGGAAATTGAACTCGAGCTCGAGCGTGCCCGGGATGACGTTGCCCGCCCCGGTCCCCGCGTGGATGCTCGATGCCTGCCAGGTGGTCGCGGGAAAGTACTCGTTGCCGCGGTCCCACTCGGTGCCCGCCAGCTCGGCGAGCGCGGGCGCGACCAGGTGGATCGGATTGCGCGCGAGCTGCGGATAGGCGACGTGGCCCTGGACGCCGCGCACGGTCAGCGTGCCCGAGAGCGAGCCGCGGCGGCCGTTCCTGATCGTGTCGCCCAGCGCCTCGGCCGAGGACGGCTCGCCGACGATGCAGTAGTCGATGCGCTCGCCGCGCTGCTTGAGGCGCTCGACGATCCGCGCGGTGCCGTCGACGGAAGGCCCTTCCTCGTCGGAGGTGATGAGCAGCGCGATCGAGCCCGGGTGATCCGGGCGCTCGCGCACGAAGGTTTCGGCGGCCACGACGAACGAAGCGATCGACGACTTCATGTCGGCCGCGCCGCGGCCGAACAGCTTGCCGTCGCGCACCGTGGGCACGAAGGGGTCGGTGCGCCACTGCTCGATCGGGCCGGGAGGAACGACGTCGGTATGGCCGGCGAAGCACAGCAGCGGCGCTCGCTCGCCGCGCCGCGCCCACAGATTGGTGACCTCGCCGCAGCGGATCTCCTCGCATCGGAACCCGGCCGCCGCGAGGCGCTGCGCGAGAATGGCCTGGCACCCGGCGTCGTCCGGCGTGACGGAGCGGCGCGCGATCAGCTGCTCGGCGAGTTCTCGGGCGCTATGCAATTTGGCGCGGCGTCATGGCGTCTGCGCGGGGCGCTGGCACCCGGGGCCCGCCTCAGGTTGCCACGTCGATCTTGATGTCGTCGAACGAAGCGTCGGGGGAGCGCGGGGCGGCGCCTTCCTTGCGCTCGTCCGCCCCCTCCCGCGCCGGCGCCCTGGGCGCGGGGATCTGGCCCGAGGTGATCTGTCCGGCGGTCGCCTGATTGATCAGCCACAGCATATTGGTCGCGGAGTCGGCGTTGGCGAGCGCCTCGTCGCGCGTGATCTTGCCGTCCATGAACAGCTTGAACAGCGCCTGCTCGAAGGTCTGCGATCCCGGGGCGAGGCTCTTTTCCAGCGCATCCTTGATCTCGCCGATCTCGCCCTTCTCGATCAGCTCGGCAATGTGGCGCGTGTTGAGCAGGACCTCGATCGCCGCGACGCGCGTGCCGGCCTTGGTGCGCACCAGGCGCTGCGAGATCACGCCCTGCAGCGTCGCGGCCAGGTCGAGCAGCAGGGCCGGCCGGTTCTCGAGCGGATAGAAGTTGATGATCCGGTTCATCGCGTGGTAGCTGTTGTTCGCGTGCAGCGTCGCCAGGCACAGGTGCCCCGACTGCGCGTACGCGAGCGCGAGCGCCATCGCTTCCTTGTCGCGGATCTCGCCGATCAGGATGCAGTCGGGCGCCTGGCGCAGCGCGTTCTTGAGCGCCACGTGGAAGTCCTTCGTGTCGGTGCCCATCTCGCGCTGGTTCACGATGGACTTCTTGTTGCGGAAGATGTACTCGACGGGGTCCTCGAGCGTGAGGATGTGCCCGGTCTGCAGGGCATTGCGGTAGTCGAGCATCGCAGCGAGCGACGTCGACTTGCCAGAGCCGGTCGCGCCGACCATCAGCAGCAGGCCGCGCCGCTGCATGATCACCTCCTTGAGCACCTCCGGCAGCCCGAGCGTGTCGATCGGCGGGATCTCGCTCGGGATGTAGCGCACCACGAAGGCCGGCGTGCCCTTCTGCCGGAACGCGCTGATGCGGAAGGTGCCGACTCCCTCGAGCGTGTAGGCGGTGTTCAGCTCCATTTCGTCCTCGAACACCCGCATCTGCCGCTCGGTCAGGATCTCGCCGAGCAGCTGCTTGACCGCCTCGGCGTTCATGACCGACTGGTTGATCGGCATGGCGACGCCGTTGATCTTGATGTTGATCGGCGCGCCCACCGTCACGAAGATGTCCGAAGCCTTCTTGTCGGCCATCAGCTGGAACAGGCGCTTCATCGCTGACATGGCTTCCCCCCGCTACCGTGTCCGTCTAGTTTAATCCCCGCGCAGCAAATCGTTGAGGCTGGTCTTGGCCCGCGTCCTGGCATCGACGCGCTTGACGATCACCGCGCAGTACAGGGCGCAGCTGCGGTCGCCCGCGGGCAGGGTGCCCGGCACCACGACGGATCCGGCGGGCACGCGGCCGTAGCCGATCTCGCCGGTCTCCCGGTTGAAGATCTTCGTGCTCTGGCCGAGAAACACCCCCATCGAGATGACGCTGTTCTCCTCGACGATCACGCCTTCGACCACCTCCGAGCGCGCCCCGATGAAGCAGTTGTCCTCGATGATCACCGGATTGGCCTGCAGCGGCTCGAGCACTCCGCCGATCCCCACCCCGCCGGAAAGGTGCACGTTCTTGCCGATCTGGGCGCACGAGCCCACCGTCGCCCAGGTATCCACCATCGTGCCTTCGTCCACGTAGGCGCCGATGTTGACGTAGGAGGGCATCAGCACCACGTTCCTCGCCACGAACGCCCCGCGGCGCGCAGCCGCCGGGGGCACGACGCGAAAGCCGCCGGCGGCGAACTGCGGCGAGTCGAAGTGCGCGAACTTGGAGGGCACCTTGTCGTAGTAGTGGGTGAAGCCGCCGGGCATCAGCCTGTTGTCCTCGAGGCGGAACGACAGCAGGACGGCTTTCTTGATCCACTGATGCGTCGTCCAGGCGCCGTCGATTCTCTCGGCGACGCGCAGCCGCCCGGCGTCGAGCCCGGCGATGACCTGCTCGACGGCCTCGCGCAGCGCGCGCGGCGCGTTGCCCGGCCCGAGGCCGGCGCGCTCTTCCCAGCCTTGCTCAATCGTTCTTCTCGCTGAGTCCATGGTCGGCGTTCAGAGCCCGGCGGCGAATTCCGCGATGCGGCGCGCGGCTGCCGCGCACTCTTCGAGCGGAGCGACGAGCGCGATCCGAACGTGGTTTTTCCCGGGATTCGCACCGTGCGCGCCGCGCGCCAGGAAGCTCCCCGGAAGGACGAGGACATTATAGTCGCGCTGCAGGCGGCGCGCGAACTCGCAGTCGTCGATCGGCGTCCGCATCCAGAGGTAGAAGCCGCCCTCGGGCATGTACGTGCGCAGCGGCGGCCCGATCATCGGAAGCACCGTCCGATACTTCTCGGCGTAGAGCCTGCGATTGGCGCGCACGTGTTCCTCGTCGTTCCAGGCGGCGATCGAGGCCTGCTGGACCGCGAGGCTCATCGCCGAACCGTGATAGGTGCGGTACAAGAGGAAGCTCTTGAGCAGCGCGGCGTCGCCCGCCACGAAGCCCGAGCGCAGGCCCGGCGCGTTCGAGCGCTTCGACAGACTGGAAAAAACCACCAGGCGCGCATATCCGTCCCGCCCGAGAGTGTGCGCCGCCTGCAGCGCGCCGAGCGGCGGGCGGGCCTCGTCGTAATACAGCTCCGAATAGCACTCGTCGGCGGCGATCACGAAGCCGTGACGATCCGACAGCTCGAACAGCCGGCGCCAGTCCTCGAGGCGCATGACTGCGCCGCTCGGGTTGCCCGGCGAGCACGCGTAGACCAGCTGCACCTTCGACCAGGTCGAGTCCGGCAGCGCGGCGGGATCGATCCGGTAGCCGTTCTCGGCAGTCGTGTTCAGGTAGACCGGCTTCGCGCCGGCGAGCAGCGCGGCGCCCTCGTAGATCTGGTAGAACGGGTTCGGGCAGGCGACCAGCGCGTCGCCGGAGGCGGGATCGATCACGGCCTGCGCGAACGCGAACAGCGCCTCGCGCGAGCCGTTGGTCGGCAGCACCTGCGTGAGCGCGTCGATCGCGGGCAGCGCGTAGCGGCGCGCGAGCCAGCTGGCGATTGCCTCGCGCAGCGCCGGGCTGCCGGCGGTGGCGGGGTAGGACGCGAGGCTCGGCAGGGCTCCGATCAGGGCGGCCTTGACCAGCTCCGGGGTGGGGTGCTTCGGCTCGCCGATCGACAGATTGACGGCGGGCAGCGCCGGATTCGGCGTGACGTCCGCGAGCAGCGCGCGCAGCTTCTCGAACGGGTAAGGCTGCAGCCGGGCGAGGAGCGGGTTCACGAATCGTCCGGCAGCGCGCGGCGGCGAGGATCGAGGCTAGGCGCGGCCGCGCGGCGCCGCGGGAAACCGCGCCAGGTCGGGCGACGCAGACGAGCGCCAGCCGCGCTTGCGATGCTCGGCCACGACCGTCGTGAAGATGCCGCCGCGCACGTTGAAGCGCGCCGCGAGGCGCATGAAGCGCGGCCGGCACGCCCTGACGAGATCGTCGAGGATGCGGTTGGTCACCGCCTCGTGGAACGCCCCCTGGTCGCGGTACGACCAGACGTAGAGCTTGAGCGATTTCAGCTCGAGGCAGATGCGATCCGGCACGTAGTCGAGCTCGAGCGTGGCGAAATCCGGCTGTCCCGTCATCGGGCACAGGCAGGTGAACTCGGGGATCTCCATGTGGATCCGATAGTCGCGCCCGGGCGCAGGATTGCGAAACGTCTGCACCGTCTTGCTGGGGCGCGAAGGCATCGGAAGGAACGGCGAAAGCCGGCGGAGGCGAGCGTGAAAATGGTATCATAGCGCGCGGTTTTTCTGCCGCGCTTTCCGGGCGCCGGCACCTCGGCTCCGCTCAAACACGAGATCGCGTCCGTGCGCCTCACCCAGATCCGCCTTTCCGGCTTCAAGTCGTTCGTCGATCCGACCTCGATTCACATTCCCGGCCAGCTCGTCGGCATCGTGGGGCCCAACGGCTGCGGGAAATCGAACGTGATCGACGCGGTGCGCTGGGTGCTCGGCGAGTCGCGCGCCTCGGCGCTGCGCGGCGACTCTATGCAGGACGTGATCTTCAACGGCTCGGGGAACCGCAAGCCGCTTGCGCGCGCGAGCGTGGAGCTGATGTTCGACAATTCGCTCGGCCGCGCGGCCGGGCAGTGGTCGCAGTACGCCGAGATTTCGGTCAAGCGGGTGCTGCAGCGCGACGGCGAGTCGAGCTACCAGATCAACAACGTGCACGTGCGCCGGCGGGACATCACCGACATGTTCCTCGGCACCGGCCTCGGACCGCGCGCCTACGCGATCGTAGAGCAGGGGACGATCTCGCGCGTGATCGAGGCCAAGCCGGACGAGCTGCGCGTGTTCCTCGAGGAAGCGGCCGGGATCTCGCGCTACAAGGAGCGCCGCCGCGAGACCGAGCACCGCCTCGCCGACACGCGCGAGAACCTCGCGCGCGTGAACGACATACGCGCCGAGCTCGGCGCACAGATCGAGAAGCTCGCCGCGCAGGCGGCGGTCGCGACGCGCTACAAGGAGCACCAGTCGGAGCTGCAGCACAGGCAGCAGCTGCTGTGGTTCCTGCGCAGGCGCGACGCCGCGACGGAGCGCGAGCGCCACGCGCAGGAGATCGCGCGCGCGGGCAACGAGATCGAAGCCCAGACGGCGCGGCTGCGCGGCATCGAGACCCGCATCGAGGGCGCGCGCCGCGAGCACTATCGCGCGGGGGACGCGCTGAACGCGGCGCAGGCGGCGCTGTACGCGGCAAACTCGGAGCTGGCGCGTCACGAGGCAGAGCTGCGCCACGCGGAAGAAACCCGCCAGCGGCTCGAAGGACAGCGCACGGATCGCAGCGCGCAGCTCGCGGCGTGGCGCGAGCAGCGCGCCCAGCTCACGCAGGCGCTGCACATGTGGGCGGCGCGCGCGGGCGGCGCGCGCCAGCAGGCGGAGGAAGCGCAGCGGCTGCTGGACGCCGAGAGCGGCAAGCTGCCCGCGGCCGAAGCGGCCTTTCGCGCGGCGCAGGAGCGGCTCAACGAGGCCCGCAGCCGGCTGATGCAGGCCGAGAGCCGGCTGCAGCTCGAGCAGGCCAACCTGGCGCATCTCGAGCGCGGCCTGAGCGCCCGGGAGCAGCGCCGCGAGCGCCTCGAGGCCGAGCTCGCCACGCTCGCCGCGCCGGACGCGGCCGCGCTCACGGCGCTCGAAGCCCGGCTCGCCGAGCTGAACGCAGCCGGCGGCGAAGCGCAAAGACAGCTCGAATCGCTGCAGAGCGCGTGCGCGGAGCTCGAGCAGGCCGCCGCCGCCGCCGGGCAGCAAGCGAACGAGGCGGTACGCGAGCATACGGCTGCCGACGCGCAGCTCCGCACCCTCAAGCAGATCCAGGCAGCCACCGAGGACAACGCGCCGCTCGGCGAATGGCTCGGGAAGCACCGGCTCGCGGGGCTGCCGCGCTTCTGGCAGAAGCTGCGCATCGAAGCGGGCTGGGAAACGGCGGTCGAGGCCGTGCTGCGCGAGCGGCTGCACGCGCTCGAGCTGGGCGACCCCGGCGAGCTCGCGGGGTTGTACGCCGATCAGCCGCCCGCCAAGGCGAGCCTGTTCAGCGCGGGCGCGGGCGCGCCGCTCGCGGCACCGCCGGGCTGCACGCCGCTGGCCGAGAAGGTGCACGCGGCCGAGGCCGGGCTCGCGGGCGCCATGACCGACTGGTTCTCCGGGATCTACGTGGCCGAAGACGTGCCCGGTCCGCAAGCGCGCGCGGCGCTGCCGCCGGGCGCGGTGCTCGTCAATCGACAGGGCCACCAGTTCACGCGCCATACGGTGAGCTTCCACGCCCCCGATCCGGCCGACGCGGGGATCCTCGCGCGCCAGAGCGAGATCGAGGCGCTCGAGGCGCGCTGCGAAACGCGCGCCGCCGGCGTCGCGGCGGCGCGCGCCCGGCAGCAGGCCGCCGAAGCGGAGCTGGCGGATCGCCAGGGCGAGCTCCAGGCCGCGCGCGAGACCATCGCCGCGCAGCAGACCGAGAGCCACGCTGCGCAGATCGAGCTCCTCAAGCTCAACCAGGCGCTCGAGCGCCATCGCGAGCGGACCGCCCAGATCGAAGGCGAGCTGGCCGAGATCGACCGCGACGCGCAGCGCGACCGCGCGCGCCTGGCCGAGCTGCAGCAGTCGATCGCCGTCTTCGGAGCGGGAATCGAGCGGGCGCGCAGCGAGCTCGGGTCCATCAAGGCGGAGCACGACGTCGCGGAGGCCGGCCTGGTCGAGCAGCGCGGCGCCATCCAGCGCGCCGAGCGCGCCGCGCACGACGCCGTGTTCGCGGAGCGCGAGTGCGCCTCCAAGATATCGGAGATCGATCATTCGGTGCGCGTGATCGATCAGCAGATCGAGAGCGCCGAGGCCGAGATCGGCAAGCTCGACCAGGAGCTCCAGGTCGATCCCATTCCGGAGATCCGGCAGGCGCTCGAGCGCTCGGTGGAGGCGCGCATCGGCTGCGAGCGCACGCTGGGCGATGCGCGCGACGCGGTCGAGGCGGCAGCCGGCGCGCTGCGCGGGCTCGAGGAGGAGCGCCTGCAGGTGGACGGCGGCATCGCGCCGCTGCGCGAGCGGCTGGGCGAGCTGCGGCTCAAGGAGCAGGCGGCGCACATCAACTTCGACCAGCTCGCGGGCCAGCTGCGCGAGGCGGGCGCCGACGAAGAGCGGCTCGCGCAGGACGCCGAGCGCGCGCCGCGCCCGTCGGCGATGCAAGGCGAGATCACGCGGATCACGCAGGCCATCGAGGCGCTCGGGGCCGTCAACCTCGCCGCGCTCGACGAGCTGCAGGCTTCCGGCGAGCGCAAGGGCTTTCTCGACGCGCAGGCGACGGACCTCGAGGAGGCGGTGAGCACGCTGGAGAACGCGATCCGCCACATCGACCGCGAGACGCGCGCGCTGCTGCAGGAGACCTTCGACAGCGTCAACCGCCATTTCGGCTCGCTCTTCCCGGTGCTCTTCGGAGGCGGCGAAGCGAGGTTGATCATGACCGGCGAGGAGATCCTGGATGCCGGAGTCCAGGTCATGGCGCAGCCTCCCGGCAAGCGCAACAGCACGATCCACCTGCTGTCCGGCGGCGAGAAGGCGCTCACCGCCATTGCGCTCGTGTTCGCGTTGTTCCACCTGAATCCGGCGCCGTTCTGCCTGCTCGACGAGGTCGACGCGCCGCTCGACGACAGCAACGTCGAGAGGTTCTGCCAGCTCGTGCGGAAGATGTCGAGCCACACGCAGTTCCTGTTCATCAGTCACAACAAGATGACCATGGAGATGGGCGAGCAGCTGATCGGAGTGACGATGCCCGAGTCGGGCGTGTCGCGCGTGGTCGCGGTGGACGTCGAGCAGGCGCTCCGCATCCGGGACGAGATCGCCGCCTGACGCCGGCAGGGCTCCCGCGATGCCGAGCGTACGCGTGCCATGACCGATCTTCAGACAGGGCTGCTCATTCTTGGGCTGCTGGTCGTGGCCGGCGTCGTGCTCTACAACAAGATCCAGGAGCGCGCAGCCACGCGGCGCGCCGATCGATCGTTTCGCTCCTCTCACGAGGACGCCCTGCTCGGCGAGATCGACGCGCGGCGCGAGCCGACGCTCGATTCGGCGGAGACGGTCAGCCCGAAGGCGCCCGCGGCGCCGAGCGTCTCCCTGCCGGACCCAAGGCTCGACTTCGTGATCGAGCTCGACTTGCCGCAACCCGTGCCGGGGACGAAGCTGCTGGAGGACTGGGCCGAGGCCGGGCACCGGTTCGCGCAGCGCGCGCTGCTCGCCGCATCCGATGACGGCGAGGCCTGGATGCGCCCGACGGCACGGGATACGAACGCGTACCAGCGGGTCCGCGCCGGCCTGCAGCTGGTGACGCGCCAGGGCCCGATCGGGGAAGGCGAGCTGATCGAGTTTCGCTCGGGTGTCGAGACGCTCGCCGCGAGGCTGGGCGCGGTGCTCTCCTCGCCGGAGATGAAGCAGGCGATGGAGACCGCGCGCGAGCTGGACCGGCTGTGCGCCGACAACGACGTCCAGGTCGTGATCCACGTCGTCGCGCCGCCCGGCGCGGCGCTGCGCGGCACGAAGATCCGCTCTGTGGCGGAATCGGCCGGATTCGCGCTCGAAGGCGACGGGCGGTTCGCCCTGCGCGACGCGGAGGGACGGCTGCTGTACGCGCTGAGCGCGCGCGACGGCGCGCGCTTCGCCGCGCAGGCCATGAAGAGCCTGGAGGTGCAGGGGGTGTCGCTCGCGATGGACATGCCGCGCGCTCCCGATACCGAGCGCACCTACGACGCGATGGTCCGCTTCGCGCGTCAGCTCGGCTCGCTGCTCGGCGGCAGCCTGGTCGACGACAACGGCAACCCGCTCGACGAGCGCTCGCTCGCCGCGATCGGCGCGCAGCTGCAATCGATCCGCAAGGCGCTCGAAGCGAAGGGATTCGCCCCGGGCACGGCCGCGGCGCAGCGGCTCTTCTCCTGAGCGGCCCATGCCCGGGCGAGCGCGCGAGCGGATCGAGCGCCTGCGGCGCGAGATCGAGCGCCACAACCGCCTGTATTACGTGCTCGACCGCCCGGAGATCACCGACGCCGAGTACGACCGCCTGTTCCAGGAGCTGGTCGACCTGGAAAAGGAGCATCCCGAGCTCGCCAGCGCGGACTCGCCCACGCAGCGCGTGGGAGCGCCGCCGCTCGCCGAGTTCGCCGAGGTGCGCCACCGCACGCCGATGCTGTCGCTCGGCAACGCCTTCGACGAGCGGGACGTGCGCGCCTTCGACCGGCGGGTACGCGAAGGTCTGGGGCAGGAGGCGATCGAGTACGCGGTCGAGCCGAAGTTCGACGGTCTGGCGATCAGCCTCAGCTACCGCGACGGCGTGTTCGTGCAGGGCGCGACGCGCGGCGACGGCGCCACCGGCGAGGACGTGACCCCGAACCTGCGCACCGTGCGCAGCATTCCGCTGCGGCTCCCGGACGCGCCGGACACGCGCGACCTCGAGGTGCGCGGCGAGGTCGTGATGCTGAAGCGCGACTTCGAGGCGCTCAACGCGCAGCAGCGTCGCAGCGGCGAGAAGGAGTTCGCCAATCCGCGCAACGCTGCGGCGGGCAGCCTGCGCCAGCTCGACTCCCGCATTACCGCCGGCCGCCGGCTGCGCTTTTTCGGGTACGCGGTCGGCGCCTCAGCGCACGCGCGCTGGCGCACGCACTCGGAAACGCTCGACCGGCTGGCCGAATTGGGCTTTCCGGTACCGGCCGAGCGCCGGGTGGTGAAGGGGGTCGAAGGGCTGCTCGGCTACTTCCGCGACATCGGCGCGCAGCGCGATCGCCTGCCGTACGGCATCGACGGCGTGGTCTACAAGGTGAATCGCCTGGATTGGCAGGAGGCGCTCGGTTACGTGTCGCGCGCTCCGCGCTTCGCGTTGGCGCACAAGTTCCCCGCGGAGGAGCAGGTCACGCAGGTGCTCGCGATCGACGTACAGGTCGGGCGCACCGGCGCGCTCACACCCGTCGCGCGCCTGAAGCCGGTGTTCGTCGGCGGAGTGACCGTGACCAACGCGACGCTGCATAACGAAGACGAGATCCGGCGCAAGGACGTGCGCGTCGGCGACACGGTGGTGGTGCGCCGCGCGGGCGACGTGATCCCCGAGGTGGTCGAAGTCCGGCGCGACAAGCGCCCGGCGGGGGCGAGGCTCTTCCACATGCCGGCGAAGTGCCCGGTCTGCGGCTCGGCGGTCGTGCGCGACGGCGCGATCGCGCGCTGCTCGGGAGGCCTCGTCTGCCCCGCGCAGCGCAAGCAAGCGCTGCTGCACTTCGCCGGGCGCCGCGCGATGGACATCGACGGGCTGGGCGAGAAGCTGGTCGAGCAGCTGGTCGACGCGGACCTGGTGCACACTGCGGCGGACCTCTTTGCGCTGCGCGCGGAGCAGCTCGCCGGCCTCGAGCACATGGCGGAGAAGTCAGCCGCCAACCTGCTCGCGGCGCTCGAAAAGTCGCGCCACACCACGCTCGAGCGGTTCCTGTTCGGGCTCGGGATCCCCAACGTGGGCGAGAGCACCGCGCGCGACCTTGCGCGGCATTTCGGCGGCCTGGATGCGATCATGGATGCCGACGAGGCGAAGCTCGAGGGCGTTCAGGACGTCGGGCCGGTCGTCGCGCGCTCGATCCGCCAGTTCTTCGACGAGCCGCACAATCGCCGGGTCGTCCAGCAGCTGCGCCGGGAGGGAGTCGCCTGGAAGGAGGATCAGGGCGCGCGCCTCGAGGCGCCCGCCGAGACCAAGACCTTCGTGCTGACCGGCACGCTGCCCGGCATGACGCGCGAAGAGGCGCGCGCCGCGATCGAGGCCAAGGGCCACAAGGTGGCCGGCTCGGTGTCGAAGAAGACCGACTTCGTCGTCGCCGGCGCCGA
>JAKALD010000084.1 GCA_021813275.1 Pseudomonadota bacterium
CTCGACCGCGCAGATCGCCTCGAGATTGTCCAATCCTTCCCTGGTCTCGACCTGCACGAGCAGGCACAGCTCGTCCTGGACGCGCTTGACGTAGTCCCTGATGCGGCCGAAGCGCGTCGCGCGCGTGGTGCCCGCGACGCCGCGCACCCCGGCGGGCGGGTAGCGCGTGTAGCCGACCGCGTTCTTCGCCTCCGCGGCGCTCGACACGTAGGGCACGAGCAGCGACTGCGCGCCGATGTCGAGATAGCGCTTGATCATGACCATGTCGTTCCACGGCACGCGCACGATCGGCGTCGTGGGGTAGGCGGCGGCCGCCTGCAGCTGGCCGAGCACCGACTCGAGGTCGTTCGGCGAATGCTCGCTGTCGAGCAGGATCCAGTCGAAGCCCGCGCCGGCGATCACCTCCACCGTGTAGCTGGAGGCGAGGCTCGACCACAGGCCGATCTGCGGCCTGCCCGCGCGGATCGCGTGCTTGAAGGCGTTGTGCGGCAATTCCATGGCGGCACCCCGGAAAAGCCCGGATTATCGGGCATCGCGCGCCGCGCGGAAGCCCCGTTTCAGCCCGCGCGGGCGGCCGGGCGGCCGAGCAGCCCCTCGCGCTCGAGCCAGGCGACGCTGTCCTCGACCATCGCGCGCAGCGGCACCGGCCGGAAGCCGAGCTCGCGCTCGGCCTTGGTGCAGTCGCAGGTGATGCGGCGCGTCGCCAGCGCCACCGCCTCGGGCGAGAGCGTCGGTGCCCGGCCGGTGGCGTACGACGTCCACTGCGCGAGGCGCGCGAGGGCGCGCAGCAGCCAGGCGGGAAGCGGCCGCGCCGGCACCTTGCAGCCGGTCACCTCGCCGATCGTGCGCACCAGCTCGAGGAAGCTCGCGTCGGCGCCGCCGAGCAGGTAGCTCTCGCCGCGGCGGCCGCGCTCGACGGCGGCGATGTGGGCGCGCGCGACCTCGCGCACGTGGCAGAACGAGCTCGCTCCCGGCGGCACGCCGGGAAGCTTGCCGGCGCAGGCGAAGCGGATCATGCGCGCCCAGTTGCGCGTGTCGTAGGGCCCGATGATGCCCGCCGGATTGAGGATCACGGCGTCAAGCCCGCGGGCGAGCGCGCCGCGCACCTCTCGCTCGCCGAGAAACTTGGAGCGCTGGTAGTTCACCCACGATTCGCCGCCGCGCTGCTCGGTGCGCTCGTCGATGCGGCCCGATACCATGCCGTAGGCCGAGATGCTCGAAGTGTGCACGAAGCGGCGCGCGCGGCGCGCGAGCGCGGCTTCGACCATGTTGCGCGTGCCCTCGATGTTCACGAGATCCTGGTGCGCGTTGCGGCGCGACCAGAGGCTGGTGTCGCCGGCGGCGTGAAACACCGCGTCCACCCCGGTGGGCAGGGCGCGCTCGAGCAAGGCGCGATCGGTGACGTCGCCGAGCACGCGCTCGGCGGGCAGGCGTGCGAGGTGTTTGAGGTCGGACTCGGGCCGGTGCAGGGCGAGCACGCGCCAGCCCTCGCGCGCGAGCGCCTCCACCAGGTTCAGGCCGACGAACCCGGTCGCGCCGGTGACGAACGCGGTGCGCGCCACTTCCGAGCAGGTCCGGCTAGTGGATCTCCGGCTCAGGGATGGGCGCGGTGCCTTCGAGGAAGTCGAAGTCGCAGCCTTCGTCGGCCTGGCGGACGTGGCGCGCGAAGATCGCCCCGTAGCCGCGCTCGTACTTGGGCGGCGGCTGCTTCCAGGCCGCGCGCCGGCGCGCGAGCTCGGCATCGCCGACCTTGAGGTCGAGGCGGCGCCGCTCGACGTCGAGCTCGATCGAGTCGCCGGTGCGCACCAGCGCGAGCGGACCGCCGACGAACGATTCCGGCGCGACGTGCAGCACGCAGGTGCCGTAGCTGGTGCCGCTCATCCTCGCGTCCGAGACGCGCACCATGTCCTTCACGCCTTGTCGGAGCAACTTCTTCGGAACCGGAAGCATCCCCCACTCGGGCATGCCGGGGCCGCCCAGGGGTCCGGCGTTCTTCAGCACCAGCACCGAGCTCGGATCGACGTCGAGGTCGTCGCGGTCGATCCGCGCCGCCATGTCGTTGTAGTCCTCGAACACCACCGCGCGGCCCGTGTGCCTGAGCAGCAGCGGGGTCGCGGCGCTCGCCTTGATCACCGCGCCGTTCGGCGCGAGGCTGCCGCGCAGCACCACGATCCCGCCCGATTCCTTGAGCGGCTCGCTGCGCGGCCGGATCACGTCGCGGTCGTGAACGCGCGCGCCCTCGAGGTTCTCGCCGAGCGTGCGGCCGTTGACGGTCGGGCAGGTGAGATGCAGCACGTCCTTCAGCTCTCCGAGCAGCGCGCGCAGGCCGCCGGCGTAGTAGAAGTCCTCCATCAGGAATTTCGTTCCCGACGGACGGATGTTGGCGAGCACCGGGGTGCGATCGGAGATCTCGTTGAAGCGCTCGAGCGGGAGCTTGATGCCGGCCCGACCGGCCATCGCGACGAGGTGCACGATCGCGTTGGTCGAGCCGCCGAGCGCCATCAGCGCGGTGATCGCGTTGTCGAAGGCCTGCCAGGTGAGGATGTCGCGCGGCTTCAAGTCCTCCCACACCATCTCGACGATGCGCCGGCCGGTGAGCGCCGCAAGGCGCGCGTGATTGGAATCGGGCGCGGGAACCGAGGAGTAGCCCGGCAGCGTTAGCCCGAGCGCCTCGGCGAGCGCCATCATGGTCGAGGCGGTGCCCATCGTCATGCAGGTGCCCGGCGAGCGCGCGATGCCGTCCTCGATCTCCTGCCAGTCGGCTTCGCCGATGCGCCCGGCGCGCAGCTCGTCCCAGTACTTCCAGACGTCGGAGCCCGAGCCGAGGGTGTGCTCGCGCCAGTGCCCCCTGAGCATCGGTCCGGCGGGCAGGTAGATCGCGGGGAGGTTCATGCTCGTCGCGCCCATGACGAGCGCGGGCGTGGTCTTGTCGCAGCCGCCCATCAGCACCGCGCCGTCGACCGGGTAGGAGCGCAGCAGCTCCTCGGTCTCCATGGCGAGGAAGTTCCGGTACATCATCGTCGTCGGCTTCTGCATCACCTCGGCGAGCGACATCGCCGGCATCTCGAGCGGGAAGCCGCCCGCCTGCCACACGCCGCGCTTCACCTCCTCGGCGCGCTCCCTGAAGTGCGTGTGGCAGTGGTTGATGTCCGACCAGGTGTTGACGACCGCGATCACCGGCTTGCCGAGATACTCGGCGCGGTCGTAGCCCATCTGCGCGGTGCGCGAGCGGTGGCCGAAGGATCGCAGGTCGCGCGCGCCGTACCAGCGGTGGCTGCGCAGCTGCTCGGGCTTCTTCCTCATGGCGTGCCTCCTCGTTCGGCATTGTAAACGCGGCCCTCCGGGGCGGGCGGGCGGCGGTACACTTTGCGCCCCGCCTTCACGAATCTTCCGACGCCATGGCCGAAGCCCACGTGTTTCAAGCCCAGCCGCTCGAGCGCGCGATCGCGCGCCTGGTCGCCGCCGGCGGCAGCGAGCCGCGCGAGGCCGAGCTGGTCGCCGCCAACCTGGTGATGGCGAACTTGAGCGGCCACGACTCGCACGGCGTGGGCATGATCCCGCGCTACGTCGAGTCGCTGCAGGAAGGCGGCCTGCGGCCCAACCGCCATCCGCGCGCGAAGCTCGACGCGGGCGCGCTGCTCGCGCTCGACGGCGAGGCGGGCTACGGTCAGGTGATCGGCATGGAGGCGACCGACATGGCGATCGAGCGCGCCGCGCGCCACGGCGTGTGCGTGATGGCGCTCGCCAACGCTCACCACCTGTGCCGCATCGGGCAGTGGGCCGAGCAGGCGGTGGCGCGCGGGCTCGTGTCGATCAGCTTCGTGAACGTGATCTCGCGCGCGATCGTCGCGCCCTACGGCGGAGCCGACGCGCGCTTCGGCACCAACCCCTGCACGATCGGCATCCCGCTCGCCGGCCAGCCGCCGTTCATCCTCGACATGGCGACCAGCGGCGTGGCGCAGGGCAAGGTGCGCGTCGCGTACAACAAGGGCGAAAGCGTGGCGCCGGGGCTGCTGATCGACGACAAGGGCAATCCGACCGTCGATCCGCGCTACGGCGTGGTCGAGCCGCTGGGCGCGCTCACCACCTTCGGCCTGCACAAGGGCTACGGCCTCGCGGTGGCGAGCGAGCTGCTCGGCGGCGCGCTCTCCGGCGGCGGGACGCAGCATACCGGCGAGAGAACCAAGAGGCGCGTGCTGAACGGCATGCTCTCGATCCTGATCGACCCCGCGAAGCTCGGCACGGCCGAAATGTTCGGGCGCGAGGCGGCGGCGTTCATCGACTGGCTGAAGAAATCGCCGCCCGCGCCGGGCTTCGACAAGGTGCGGATCGCCGGCGAACCCGAGCGCGAGACGCGCGTGAAGCGCGCGCGCGAAGGCATCGCGGTGGACGCGACCACGTGGCGCGACATCCGCGCCGCGGGCGAGAAGCTCGGCCTGGCGGGCGCCGAGCTCGAGCGCCTCGCGCGCGGGTAAGCCGCCGTGGCCGCGCGGCCGTTCGGGACCTCGAAGCCGGTGCGCGAGCAGGTGAGCGCCGCCGAGTGGGCGAAGCGCGTCGATCTCGCCGCCTGCTACCGGCTCGTCGACCTGTACGGCATGTCGGAGATGAGCGCGAACCACATCACCACGCGCGTCCCGGACGCGGAGGGCGCCTTCCTCATCAACCCGCACGGCCTGCTCTACGAGCAGATGCACGCTTCGTGCTTCATCAAGGTCGATCACTCGGGCAAGGTGCTGTTCAACCCGACCGCCTACGACGTCAACCGGGCCGGCTACGTGATCCACAGCGCGATCCACGCCGCGCGCCCCGACGTAGACTGCGTGATCCATACCCACTCGATCGCGGGGATGGCCGTGTCGGCGATGAAGAGCGGCCTGCTGCCGCTCGCGCAGACCTCGATGCGCTTCGCGAAAATCGCCTACCACGACTACGAGGGCGTGGTGCTCGAGCTCGACGAGCAGGCGCGGCTGGTGCGCGACCTCGGCGCGCACGACGGCATGATCCTCAGGAACCACGGCCTGCTCACCGTCGGCGCGAGCATCGCCGAGGCGTTCAACAGCATGTTCCGCCTGGAGCGCGCCTGCCAGGTGCAGGTGGCCGCCCTCGCGTGCAAAACCGAGCTCGTGATGCCGCCGCCCGAGGTGGTCGAAGCCTCGTGGCGCCAGTATCAGCCGGGCGTGCGGCGCCGCTTCGGCGTGCTCGAGTGGCCGGCGCTGCTCGCCAGGCTCGACCGGCTCGATCCGTCGTACCGCGATTAGCCTGCGTGCCTACCTTGCCAGATCGGTCGCCCTCTCGAGCAGCGTCTTGTCGCCGCGCAGCTTGAACTTCGCGACCCGGTGCGTCGCGGTCTGCGGCAGGGACTCGACGAACGCGACGTAGCGCGGCACCTTGAGCGGCGCGAGGCGCACGCGGCACCACTCGGCAATCTCCTGCGCCGAGGTTTCGCTCGCAGGCTTCTTCACGATCGCCACCAGGATCTCGTCCTCGCCGAGCTCCGCGGGCACCGGGATCGCGGCGCACTGCAGCACCGCCGGATGGTCGCCGATCACGCGATCGATCTCCGCGCCGGAGATGTTCTCGCCGCGCCGCCGGATGATGTCTTTCTTCCGCGCGACGAAGTAGTAGTAGCCGTCAGCGTCGCGCCGCACGAGATCGCCGGTCGCGAACCAGCCCTCGTGCAGCGAGGCGGCGGTCTGCTCGGGGTCCCGGTAATAGCCCTGCATCAGGATCGGCGTCTTCACCCACAGCTCGCCGACCTTTTCGTCCGGCACGTCGCGCCCCGAGTCGTCGACCACGCGCAGCTCGGCGAACTTCACCTGCGGATCGGGGTGCCTCGCCGGCAGCCCCATGCTCAACGAGCGCTTCTCGCCGTCGAACGGGTTGTTGGCGGCGCCCGGAATCTCGGTCATGCCGTAGCCCTCGATCATCACCGGCACGTGGAACTCTTCGCGAAAGATCTTTTCCAGATCCGGCGAGATCGGCGCGCCGTACACGACGCGCAGCCGGTGGCGGGGATCGAATTCGCTCCGCGGGCGCCGCGCGAGGATGTTGCCGATTGCGGCGATGATGTTCGCCTGCGTGGCGCCCGTCTCGGCGGCGGTCTTCCAGAACGTCGAGGCCGAGAACCGCGGCACGAGCGCGAGGCTCGCGCCGGCGGCGAAGGTGCCCGCGAGCGAGTAGAAGAGCGCGTTGATGTGGAACATCGGCAGCACGCACATCAGCCGGTCCTCCGGCTGCAGCCACATGCGCGCGACGAAGCCTTCCCCGGCGAGCACGAAGTTCTTCTGGCTGTGCATCACGCCTTTCGGAAAGCCAGTGGTGCCGGAGGTGTAGAGGATGAGGCACGTGGTCTCGGGACCCGGCAAAGAGGGCAACGCGACCTCGGGTGCGGCGGCGACGAGCCGATCGAAGCGCTGCACGCCTTCGGCTTCGCCCTCGAGCAGCATGAGCCACGGCGAGAGCGGCGCGCATGCCGCGCGCGCGACTTCGAGCGCCGAGGGGATGGTCGCCACCGCGGCGACGCGCGCGTGCCGCAGGATGTAGCCCGCTTCGTCGATCCCGAATTCCGGGTTCACCGGCACGAGGATCGCGCCGAGGCGCGCGAGCGCGAAGAGCAGCACCACGTAGTCGGCGCAGCTGGTCGCCATCGCACCCACGCGATCGCCGTGCGCGATGCCGCGCTGCGCGAGCGCGCGCGCTGCCGCCGCGGCGCGCGCGACGAATTCGGCGTAGCGGATCTCGCGGCCTTCGTAGAGGAGCAGCGTCCTTTCGGCGTTCGGGCCGGCGCGGCTCGCGAGCAAGCCCGTGAGCGTGGAGTCGTGCGGCGGGTAGGCGCGCAGGACTTCGAGTGGAGTGCGCATCGCCGGCGGCAACTTAGCACGCGCCGCTGCTCGCCCTCGGCGGACTCGAGGCTCCGAAGCGCTTCCGAGGCAACGGCGCGTGTCTTCTGAGAAGACACCTTCACTTAAAATCGTAACTCGCTGATTTTCATAGAGCTTGCGGACCCTGCAATCTGCGTGGCGAATCCGCTCTAAGTCTTTGTCCCATCAAGAAAAAATCCCGCGCGGTTCTTGACCCGCCTCCTCCTTTCCCATAAAGTGGGAAAACGTAGAAAAAAGTGGTGGCGCGCGGAACAAAGGGCGCCGCGCGCGTTGCGCCAGGAAAGAAGAGGGCATGGGCGGGGCACTGCACGGGGCAGCAGTCATCACGCTGGACGCCAAGGGGAGGCTGTCGGTCCCGACGCGTCACCGCGAAGCGTTGCTCGATGGCGCGCGCACCCTGGTGCTTACCGCGCATCCCGATGGTTGCGTGCTGCTCTACCCGGAAAGCGCCTGGGAGCCGGTGCGCGCCAGGGTCGAGACCTTTCCGAGCTTTCATCCCCAGGCGAGCTGGTGGAAGCGTCTGCTGCTCGGCTTCGAGGAGCACGTCGCACCGGACGCCTCCGGCCGCGTGCTGCTCGCCCCCGCGTTGCGCCTGCACGCCAAGCTCGAGCGCGAGGCGATGCTGGTCGGGCAGGGCCGCTACTTCGAGCTGTGGGACAGCGGCGTGTGGAGCGCGAAGCTCGGCCAGGCGCTCGCCGGCGGCGGCACCCCGCCGCCGGGCATGGAGGATTTCTCGCTGTGAGCGCGCCGGATGGAGAGCATGCACCGGCCCGTGCTGCTCGGCGAGGCGATCGACGCGCTCGCGATTCGTCCCGACGGCGTCTACGTCGACGGCACCTTCGGGCGCGGCGGGCACAGCCGCGCGATCCTCGCGCGGCTCGGGCTCGCGGGACGCCTGATCGCGCTCGATCGCGATCCGCAGGCGGTCGCGGCGGCGCGCGCGATCGCGGATCCGCGCTTTCGCATCGTGCACGCGCGCATGAGCGAGCTCGCGGCGGTGCTCGAGGGCGCGGGAATCGAGCGCGCGCATGGAATGCTGTTCGACCTGGGCGTGTCCTCGCCGCAGCTCGAGGACGCGGCGCGCGGCTTCTCGTTTCGGAGCGACGGGCCGCTCGACATGCGCATGGATCCGGGCACGGGGATATCGGCGGCGCAATGGCTCGCCACGGCGGCTGAGGCGGAGATCAGGGAGGTCATCCGGCACTATGGGGAAGAACGGTTTGCTCAACAGATTGCAAAGGCGATTGTTGCTGCTCGCCAGCGAGAACCCATCCTCCGCACCCGGCAACTTGCCGATCTCGTGGGTACGGCGGTCCGCACACGGGAAGCCGGTCAGGACCCGGCGACGCGCACCTTTCAGGCTCTACGGATTTTCGTCAATCAGGAGCTTGAGGAAGTGTCGCTGATGCTGCCGCAGGCCGTCGAGCGCCTCGCGAAGGGGGGGCGGCTCGCGGTGATCAGCTTCCATTCGCTCGAGGACCGCATCGTCAAGCGCTTCCTCGCGCGCTGCGCGCGCCCGCCGGTGCCGCGCGGCCTGCCGCTGCGCGCAGCCGAGATGCCGCCGCCGCTCGTACGCATCCTCGGCAAGCCGCTGCGGCCGGCGAGCGCCGAGGTCGCCGCGAACCCGCGCGCTCGCAGCGCGGTGCTGCGCGTGGCCGAGCGCACTGCCGCAGCCTTCGATCCGTCGTTGTACGACCGAACCGAGCCCGGCGCGTGGCGAAGCTGAACCTCCTCCTCCTCGCGGTGCTCGTCGCCTGCGCGCTCGGGCTCGTCACCTCGCAGAACAAGGCGCGCCAGCTGTTTTCGGCCGTCGAGCAGGCGCAGGAGCACGCGCGCCGGCTCGACGTCGAGTACGGCCAGCTGCAGCTCGAGGCGGCCACCTGGGGCCAGCACGCGCGCGTGCGAAAGATCGCGCACGAGGTGCTCGGCATGCACGCGCCCGATCCCAGCGAGGTGCGCATCATCATGCCCGCCGGGGGAGCCGCCCGGTGAGCCGCGCCGCCACGCCCGAGCTCGTGCGGCTGCCGGTGTGGCGCGCGCGCTTCGTGCTCGCGCTGTTCCTCGCGGGCTTCGTCCTGGTGGCGGGGCGCTCGGTGTACCTGCAGGCGATGAAGACCGGCTTCCTGCGCGAGATGGGCGAGGCGCGCTACAGCCGGGTGCTCGCGATCCCGGCCACGCGCGGCCGCATTCTCGACCGCAACGGCGAGCCGCTCGCGGTCTCGACGCCGGTGAAGTCGGTGTGGGCGATCCCCGGCGACGTGGAGGCCCCGCCCGGGCAGCTGGCGCTGCTCGCGCGCACCCTGCAGATGGACCCGCGCGAGCTGAAGAAGCGGCTCGCCGACCGCGCGCGCGACTTCGTGTACCTGAAGCGCCAGATCCCCCCTGAGCAGGCCAAGCGCGTCGCCGAGCTGGGCATCCCGGGCATCTACCAGAGCCAGGAGTACCGGCGCTACTACCCGGCGGGCGAGGTAGCCGCGCAGCTCGTCGGCTTCACCGACGTGGACGACGCCGGCCAGGACGGCATCGAGCTCGCCTACCAGTCGAGCCTCGCCGGCCGGCCCGGCAGCCGGCGCGTGATCCGCGACCGGCTCGGCAACATCGTCGAGGACGTCGGTTCGGTCCGGCCCGCGCTCGACGGCCAGGACGTGGTGCTCTCGATCGACGGCAAGATCCAGAGCCTTGCGTTCAGCGCGCTCGAGCATGCGGTCGCGCGCAGCCGGGCGAAGGCGGGCTCGCTCGTCGTGCTCGACGTGCGCACGGGCGAAGTGCTCGCGCTCGCCAACGCGCCCTCCTACAATCCGAACAACCGCGCCCAGCTCGCCGGCGGCGATCTGCGCAACCGCGCGCTCACCGACGCCTTCGAGCCGGGCTCGACCCTCAAGCCGTTCACGATCGCCACGGCGCTCGAATTGGGCAAGGTCACGCCCGCGACGCGCATCGACACCGACGGCGGGCAGATCAAGATGGCGCGCTACACCATCCGCGACGCCGAGCCGGGCGACGTGCTGAGCGTGACGCAGATCATCCAGCGCTCCTCCAACGTCGGCGCGGCGAAGATCGCGCTCACGCTGCCGCCGGTGGCGATGTGGGACACCTTCCACCGCGTCGGCTTCGGCGCGCCGCCGCCGCTCGATTTTCCCGGTGAGACGGGCGGCATCCTGCGTCCCTACCGCAGCTGGCGGCCGATCGAGCAGGCCACGATGGCCTACGGCAACGGCATCTCGGTGAGCCTTATGCAGCTCGCGCGCGCCTACTCCATCTTCGCGCGCAACGGCAAGCTCATCCCGATCACCCTGCTCAGGACCGCGACCCCGGTGGCGGGAACGCAGGTGATTCCGGCCAGGGTCGCGCACGAGGTGCGCGACATGCTCGAGACGGTAGTCGAGCCGGGCGGCACCGCGCCGCGCGCGCGCATCATGGGCTGGCGCGTGGCCGGCAAGACCGGCACCGCGCACATCGCCGAGGACGGCGGCTACGCCGCGCACAAGTACATCGCCTCGTTCGTGGGCTTCGCGCCGGTGTCCGCGCCGCGGCTGATCGTCGCGGTGATGATCGACCAGCCGGCCGGCAGGGACTACTACGGCGGGCTCGTGGCGGCGCCGGTCTTCGCGCAGGTGATGCAGGGGGCGCTGCGCATGCTCAACGTCCCGCACGACGCGCCGCTGGTGCCGATCGAGCCGGTGCCGGACGAGGGCTCGAAGGAGGACGCCTGATGCGCGCGCTGGCACGCGCGCTGGGCGAGACGAACTGGACGATCAACGACATTTGCGACGGCTGCTGGACGAAGCAGTGGGAGCCACGGGACGGGATCCTTTCGGGGAGCTGGCGCGCCAGGGCGCGATGATCGAGCGCCTCACCGCGGACAGCCGACGCTGCGCCCCGGGCGCGGCGTTCTTCGCCTATCCGGGCGAGGCGGCCGACGGCCGGAACTACATCGCCGATGCGATCGGGCGCGGCGCCGCCGCGGTGCTGTGGGAGGCCGATGGCTACGCCTGGCGACCCGAGTGGCGCGTGCCGAACGTCGGCGTCGCCGGCCTCAGGCAGCAGGCCGGGCTGCTCGCGCACGCGTTCTACGGCCGGCCGTCCGAGCCGCTGTGGGTGTGCGGCGTGACCGGCACGAACGGCAAGACCTCGTGCACGCAGTGGCTCGCGGCGCTGCTCGGCGCGCGCGGCGTCAAGGCGGGCGTGATCGGCACGCTCGGCGCGGGCTTCCCGGGGGCGCTCGCCGAGCTCGCGAACACCACGCCCGACGCGCTCGAGCTGCACCGCATCCTGCGCGACATGCTGCGCGGCGGGGCGCGCGCCGCGGCGCTCGAGGTCTCGTCGCACGCCCTGGTGCAGGGGCGCGTCAGCGGCGTCGCTTTCGACTGCGCGCTGTTCACGAATCTGTCGCACGACCACCTCGATTACCACGGCACGATGGAGGACTACGCCGCGAGCAAGGCACGGCTGTTCGACACGCCGGGCCTCGCCGCAGCGGTGCTCAACCTGGACGACGTGCTCGGAGTGCAGCTCGCGCAACGCCTGCAGGCGCGCGGCGTGCGGACCATCGGCTACAGCCTGTCGGAGTCGGGGATCGCCCCGGGCAGCGTGAGCGAGCATCTGGCCGCGCGCGACATCCGGCCGCAGGGCGGGTCGACGCACGTCGCGATCGCCTCGAGCTGGGGCGAAGCGCAGGTCGAGATCGACCAGCTCGGGCGCTTCAACGTCGCCAACGCGCTGGGCGTGCTGGGCTGCCTGGTCGCCTACGGCGTGGAATTCGGCGCCGCGGCGCGCCTGCTCGCCCGGCTGCCGGCGGTGCCCGGGCGCATGCAGCGGCTCGGCGGCGATGGCGAGCCGCTGGTGGTGGTCGACTACGCGCACACGCCCGATGCGCTCGACAAGGTGCTCCAGGCGCTGCGGCCGGTCGCCGCCGAGCGCGGCGGGCGGCTGGTCGCGGTGTTCGGCGCGGGCGGCGACCGCGATCCCGCCAAGCGCCCGGTGATGGGCGAGGTGGCCTCGCGCCTGGCCGACCGCATCGTGCTCACCTCGGACAACCCGCGCAGCGAGGACCCGCTCGCCATCATCGCCGCCGTGCGCGCCGGGGTGCGCGTCGCGCACGAGGTCGAGCCGGACCGCGCGCAGGCGATCGCGCAGGCGATCCTGTCGGCGGAGGCGAACGACATCGTGCTGCTCGCCGGCAAGGGGCACGAACCCTACCAGGAGGTCGCGGGCCGGCGGCTGGCGTTCTCCGACCTCACCGAGGCGCGCGCGGCGCTCGCCGCCCGCAAGGCGCGATGATGAGCCTCGCCGAAGCCGCGCAAGCACTGGGCGCGCCGCTCGGCGGCGCCGACGTGCGCTTCGAGGGCGTGTCCACCGACAGCCGCAGCCTGCGGCCCGGGGAGCTTTTCGTGGCCCTGCGCGGCGAGCGCTTCGACGGTCACGATTTCCTCGACGCGGCGCGCCGGGCGGGCGCCGCGGCGGCGCTCGTCGACCGCGCGCACGCGGGATCCGTGCCGCTGCCGGCGCTGGCGGTCGAGGACACGCGGCTCGCGCTCGGGTGGCTCGCAAAGCGCTGGCGCGCGCGCTTCGCGCCGGTGCTGATCGCGATCACCGGCTCGAACGGCAAGACCACGACCAAGGAGATGCTCGCCGCGATCCTGCGGCGCCACGCCGGCGAGGAGCGGGTGCTCGCGACCGCCGGCAACCTCAACAACGAGATCGGGCTGCCGCTCACGCTGCTCAGGCTGCGCGCCGCGCATCGCTACTGCGCGATCGAGCTCGGCATGAACCACCGCGGCGAGATCGCGTACCTCGCCGACATCGCGCGGCCGAGCGTCGCGCTGGTCAACAACGCGCAGCGCGAGCACCTCGAGTTCCTGCGTACCGTGCACGAGGTTGCGGAGGAGAACGCGAGCGTGTACGACGGGCTGCCGCCCGAAGGTGTCGCGGTGCTCAACGCGGACGACCCGCACGCCGCCTACTTCCGCGACCGCGCCGGCGCGCGCCGGGTGGTCGACTTCGGGCTCGGGGCGAGCGCCGCCGTGAGCGGCGGCTACGCGCTCAAGCCGCTCTCGAGCGAGCTGCGCGTGCGCACGCCGCAGGGCGAGTGCGCGGCGACGCTCTCGATCCCCGGTCTGCACAACGTGCGCAACGCGCTCGCCGCGGCGGCCTGCGCGCACGCCGCCGGCATCGCGCCGCAGGCGATCGGCGAGGGCCTGGGCGCGTTCCGTCCGTACGCAGGCCGCCTGCAGGTCAAGCGCTCTTGCGCCGGCGGAACGCTGATCGACGACAGCTACAACGCGAACCCGGATTCCGTGCGCGCGGCGATCGACGTGCTCGCGGCCGCGGCGGGCCGCACCGTGCTGGTGCTCGGGGACATGGGCGAGGTGGGCGAGAGCGGCCCGGAGTTCCACGCCGAGGTCGGGCGCTACGCGCGCGAGCGCGGCGTCGGGGCGCTGCTTGCGCTCGGCGCGGCCGCGCGCGAAGCGGCCGAGGCCTACGGCGCGGGCGGCCGGCACTTCGGCTCGCTCGAGGAGCTGATCGGCGCGGCGCGCGAAGCCGCCGCCGCCGGCGCCACGCTGCTCGTGAAGGGCTCGCGCTTCATGCGCATGGAGCGCGTGGTGGCCGCGCTCGCCGAGGGGTCCGCTCCGGTCGGGGGGGCGCGCTGATGCTGCTCGAGCTCGCGCACTGGCTGGCGAGGGA
>JAKALD010000085.1 GCA_021813275.1 Pseudomonadota bacterium
CCGCGGCGCGGCTTCGCGTGCCTTCGGAAAGGAGCAGCGAAGCGGTGGACTTGAAGCGCACTTTCGCGGTCCATTTCGGCTCCCACGGAATCTTCGGGTCCTTCGGCCGCGGCGGCTGCGCGAAGTTCGCCTCCGGGCCGTAGGCGATGAAACTCAGGAATGGCGCGCCCGCCTTCTTCACGACCTCCGCCGGCACGGCACACTCGGTGGTCTGCGGGGCGAGCACCACCTTGTCGCGGACCAGGCGCGCCACTTCGGCGGGCGCGATGAAGGTCATGAGCGCGCTGCCCATCTCCTGCTCCTCACTCGAGGTCCACATCACGACCTCGTCCTCGCGCTGCGCACCGTACAGCGCGGCGAAGTAACCGGTGGCGTACGGCACCTCCTTCCACCGAACGTCGACCGCCCCGGAGCCGAGCGGCGTGCCGGAAAGCGCGACCGCCTGCATGAAATCCTGTCCCTCGCCGAGCGAGAAGCGGATCTCGGGCGAGTAGTTGCCCTTCACCACGTGTTCACCCTTGAGCGAAGCGTCGGCGGGGACTGCCTTGGCATCCTCCCGGTTGGGCCACTCCCCGTAGGTACGGCTGCGCCCCGGGGCGGGCGGGAGCGCGATCGAAATGCGCCGCGCGGCGAGGTTCGGCGGCACCTGCCCGGCCGCGAGCTTGGAGAAGTCGACCACCACCGGCTGGCCTTTGCGCACTTGCTCGCCGCAGCCCCAGTAGATCAGCATGCGGCGCTTGGGGCGCTCCATGCCCTGTGATTGCTCTTCGCCGGGCGCCGCCCGGGGCGCGCCCTGCGGCGTAAGCAAAGGCAGCGAGGGCCCCATGTCCATGCCGGCGGGAATGTCGTGCTCGGCGCGCGGCTCGCCCGAGGCCAGTTCGCGCGACCCGAGCTGCAGCAGCAGGTGGCGTCCGCCCCGTGCCGCGCCGCCCATCGCGCCCGGCATCAACGCGCCCAGGCCCGGCATGCTCATGCCGGCGGCGGTGTCGACGCTCATCCAGTACTGCGCGATCGGCGGCTTGACGACCTGGGTCTGCGCGAGCGCGAACGCCGGCGCCGCGGCGAAGAGCCATGCAGCGATGCGCATGCCGAACCTCCCGTCCCGTTCATGCTGAGGACGGAAAGTATAGCGGCGCCGCTCAGGCGGGAGGGAAGGGCACGGTGAACGTCTCGCGCACGAAGTCCTTGCCCTCGATCAGCGCCTCGGCCTGCTGGCGCTCCTCGTCGAAGACCACGGCAGCGAGCCGCTTCAGGTTGGCGCGCGCCTCCTCGAGCGTGCGCCCGTGCGCGTTGACGCCGGGCAGTTCCTCGATGAAGCCGAGGTAGCCCGCGCCGCTGCGCAGGAACACCGCGTTGAAGGCGATGAGGCCTCGATCCATGACTGCGCTCCTTTCGTCCCCTACGAGGAGCGCAGGCTACGCGCGCGTTCTTACAGGAGCGTGAAGCGGCGCTGTCCGGCGGCGCAAGTGGCGCCCTTACGGCGCCTCACTTCTCGACCAAGTGGCGCTTGTCCTTGACCTTGGCCCATTCGTCGGCGTCGGCGGGCGCCGGCTTGCGCTCGATAATCGGCGGCCACCTTTGCGCGAGCTCCCGGTTGAGGGCGGTGAAGTCCTTTTGCGCGTCGGGCACGTCGTCTTCGGCGAAGATCGCCTCGACCGGGCATTCCGGCACGCACAGCGTGCAGTCGATGCACTCGTCGGGATCGATGACGAGCATGTTCGGACCCTCGCGGAAGCAATCCACCGGACAGACGTCCACGCAATCGGTGTACTTGCACTTGACGCAGGATTCGGTGACAACATAGGCCATGGCAGGTGCGTCTCGGATGGAAAATCAGGAATCAAATCCAAAGCTTAGCACACGCTCTTGCAATCCGCGCGAGCGACCCCACGTTCGCTTGGCAGGATTGTTTGTCACCGGTTTCGGCATTGGCTAGGATACGCAGCATGGGCCCCGCGGCGGCCCGATTCGCGCGCCGCACCTCCCCCCGATCACCCACCCCGAGGAGCCATGAGCAGTTCGCAGATTCATCATGTGAGCGATGAGACCTTCGAGCCGGAAGTCCTGAAGTCGGACGTGCCGGTCCTGGTCGATTACTGGGCCGAATGGTGCGGCCCGTGCAAGTCGATCGCCCCGATCTTGGACGAAGTCGCCAGGGAATACGACGGCCGCCTCAAGGTCGCGAAGCTCAACGTCGACGAGAACCAGGCGGTCCCCGCCAAGTTCGGCATCCGCGGCATCCCGACGCTGATGCTGTTCAAGGGCGGCAACGTCGAGGCGACCAAGGTGGGCGCGCTTTCCAAGTCGCAGCTCACCGCGTTCCTTGACAGCACTATCTAAACGCCTTACCCTGCCGCAACAAAGCCGCGCCGCCAACGCAAGCTGACGGCGCGGAGGCAGTTCCCCCCGCGCCCGGGTCCGGCGCACCCCCCATGAGTGTGTCTCAAGCAGCACGTGCCGATCCGGCGCTTTCTACGTCCATGCATCTCTCAGAGCTGAAAACCCTACACGTCTCGCAGCTGATCGAGATGGCGGTCGCGAACCAGGTCGAGGGCGCGAACCGCATGCGCAAGCAGGACCTGATCTTCGCCATGCTCAAGAACCAGGCGAAGAAGGGCGAATCGATCTACGGCGACGGCACGCTCGAGGTGCTGCCCGACGGCTTCGGATTCCTGCGCTCGCCGGACACCTCGTACCTCGCGAGCACCGACGACATCTACGTCAGCCCCTCGCAGATCCGGCGCTTCAACCTGCACACGGGCGATTCGATCGAGGGCGAGATCCGCACACCCAAGGACGGCGAGCGCTACTTCGCGCTGGTCAAGGTCGACAAGGTCAACGGCGAATCGCCGGAGAACGCGAAGACCAAGATCCTGTTCGAGAACCTCACGCCGCTGCACCCGGACAAGCAGTTCAAGCTCGAGCGCGACATCAAGGCCGAGGAGAACATCACCGGGCGCATCATCGACATCATCGCGCCGATCGGCAAGGGCCAGCGCGGGCTGATCGTCTCGCCGCCCAAGGCCGGCAAGACCGTGATGCTGCAGCACTTCGCGCACGCGATCACGGCCAACCACCCCGACGTGGTGCTGATCGTGCTGCTGATCGACGAGCGCCCCGAGGAAGTGACCGAGATGCAGCGCTCGGTGCGCGGCGAAGTGGTGTCCTCGACCTTCGACGAGCCCGCGAGCCGCCATGTGCAGGTGGCCGAGATGGTGATCGAGAAGGCGAAGCGCCTGGTCGAGCACAAGAAGGACGTGGTGATCCTGCTCGACTCGATCACGCGCCTGGCGCGCGCCTACAACACGGTGGTGCCGGCCTCGGGCAAGGTGCTGACCGGCGGCGTCGACGCCAACGCGCTGCAGCGCCCGAAGCGCTTCTTCGGCGCGGCGCGCAACATCGAGGAAGGCGGCTCGCTCACCATCCTGGCCACGGCGCTCATCGACACCGGCAGCCGGATGGACGATGTCATCTACGAGGAATTCAAGGGCACCGGCAACATGGAGATCCACCTCGACCGGCGCATGCACGAGAAGCGCATCTACCCGGCGATCAACGTGAACCGCTCCGGCACGCGGCGCGAGGAGCTGCTGATCGAGCCAGGCATCCTGCAGAAGGTCTGGGTGCTGAGGAAGCTCCTCTACCCGATGGACGAGCTCGAGGCCGCCGAATTCCTGATCGACAAGATCCGCGCCACGAAGAACAACGCCGAGTTCTTCGACTCGATGCGCCGCGGCTAGCCGCGCGTTGCCATAAGCCCTTGTTTTACGTATAATTCGCGCCTTTTCCGCAGCAGGGCCGCCATGAAACCCAGAATCCATCCCGCCTACAAGCCGGTGATCTTCCTCGACACCGCGAGCAACCACGCCTTCCTCACATGCTCGGCCATCGACACCAAGGGCCGGGAGACCATGAAGTGGGAGGATGGCCACGAGTACCCGGTGATCAAGGTCGAGGTCTCCTCCGAGTCGCATTCGTTCTACACGGGCAAGCAGAAGATCATGGACACCGCGGGCCGCGTGGAGAAGTTCAAGCGCCGCTACACCAAGACGAAGAAATCGGCGTGACCGCGTAGACCCGACCGATGCAAAAGGCGGCCCCGGCCGCCTTTTTGTTTTCCGCGCCGATGCTGCCGCGCATCAAGCTGCCCCCCTCGCAGGCGCTGCTCGCGCTCATCGCGCTCGCGTACGTGCTGCCCGGGCTCGTGAATCACGCCCCCTGGAAGTCGTTCGACGCGGTCACCATCGAGGTGGTGCACCAGATGAGCCTGAGCGGGGACTGGCTCGTGCCGCGCGTCGCGGGTCGGCCCTGGCTCGCCGATCCCCCGCTCTACTACTGGCTCGGCCTCGCGTTCGCGAAGCTCTTCGGCGCCGTGCTTCCCTTCTACGACGCGGTTCGGCTGGCGAGCGGCGCGCTCGTTCTCGGCGCGCTGTGGGCCCTGCGCCTGGCGGCGCGCGAAGCGTCCGCGCCGGAGGAGCGCGCGGCGGCGGGCGCGTCCGCGGCGCTGGTGCTCATCGGCTCGGTAGGGCTGATGGTGCACGCGCACGAGGCGGTCACCGATCTCGCCACGCTCGCCGCGAGCGCGGCGGCGTTCGCGTTCCTGGCGCGCGCCGGCCGCCTGCCGATTGCCTCCGGCATCGGTTTCGGCGCAGCGCTCGGCGCGGCATTTCTTTCCACCGGCCCGGCGGCGCCCGCGGCGCTCGGCGCCGCGGCGCTGCTTGCGCACCTCGTGTGCGACGCGTGGCGCACGCGCAGGGGCCTGCTGTTCCTGGCCGCCACCGTGCTCGTTTTCGTGCCGATCGCGGCCAGCTGGCCGCTGGCACTTGGGCACCATTCTGCCGGAATGCTCGCCGAGTGGTGGTCCGGACAGGTCACGCCGGAGGGCGGATTCTGGAGCAACCTCGAGTACTTCCTGGGCATCGCCGGATGGTTCGCCTGGCCGGGTTGGGCACTCGCCCTGTGGGGGCTGTGGGCGCGGCGCTGGCGCTGGCGCGAGCCGCAAGTATTCGTGCCGCTCGCCGCATTCGTGTTCTCGCTCGCCGCCATCGCCTACCTCGGCCCGCCGCAGGACATCAACGCGATCGCGCTGCTCTCGCCGCTCGCGCTGCTCTCCGCCCAGGGCATCGGGACGCTGCGCCGCGGCGCCGCCAACGCGCTCGACTGGTTCGGCGTCATGACCTTCGCCTTCTTCGCAGGGCTGGTGTGGCTCGGCTACGTCGCGATGATGCTCGGCGTGCCGCCGCGCATCGCGCACAACTTCGCCAAGCTGGCGCCCGGCTTCGAGCCGCGCTTCGCCGTACTGCCGTTCGGCGTCGCGCTCGCGCTCTCCCTGGGCTGGCTGGTTCTCGTAATCTTCACTGCGCCGTCGCCCACTCGCAGCGTCACGCGCTGGGCCGCCGGCGCAACGCTGCTGTGGGGCACGTTCGCGACCCTGTGGCTGCCGTGGGTCGACTACCAGAAGAGCTACCGCAGCGTCGCGCTCGCGCTCAAGGCGAAACTCCCCGCGGGCGCAGGCTGCATCGAGGCCCGCGACCTCGGCGTACCGCAGCGCGCCGCGCTGAGCTACCATGCCGGCATCCGCACGCAACCCTATCGTGCCTCGGACCCGGACGCCTGCAGGCTGCTGCTGGTGGTCGGCTCGCCCGATCGCGAGGCGCACGCGCCAGGGGCCGGCTGGAGGAAGATCGCGGACGTCGGCCGGCCCGGCGACCGGAACGAGCGCTTCCGCCTGTACGAGCGTCTGCGCTGAGCCCGGTCGGCCGGTCGCCCATATTTCGGTACCATCTACCTCAGGAGCAGTCATGGATCAGGAAACCTTCAATCTCAGCATCCGCAAGTTCTTGAAGATGGTCGGCGTCAATTCACAGCGCGAGATCGAGCAGGCCGTCGCCAAGGCGCTCGCTGGCGGCCGGCTGAAGGGCGACGAGGCGCTCGCGGCGCGCGTGACCCTCGAGCTTCCTTCGCTCGGGGTGAAGGTGCCGTTCGAGGGCGAGATCAAGCTAAAATGAGTCCCTTTCCGGTCTCTCCAGCTCGGAGGCGTCCATGAACAAGGCCAGGGACTTCGACCAGAGCGTGGTCGCCGAGCTCAGGGCCCTGCTCGGCGAGCGGATCAGCACCTCGGCCGCGCTGCGCGAGCATCACGGCAAGGACGAGTCGTACTTCCCTTACGCGCCGCCCGACGCGGTGGTATTCCCGCACAGCACGGAGGAAGTGCGCGACATCGTCGACATCTGCCGGCGCCACCGGGTGCCGATGATTCCGTACGGCGTGGGCACGTCGCTCGAAGGCCACATCCTCGCGATCAACGGCGGCGTGAGCATCGACCTTTCGCAGATGAATGCGGTGCTCGCGGTGCACGAGGAGGACCTCGACGCCGTCGTGCAAGCGGGCGTCACCCGCAAGCAACTCAACGAGTACATCAAGCACACGGGGCTCTTCTTTCCGGTCGATCCCGGAGCCGATGCGACGCTGGGCGGCATGGCGGCGACCCGCGCCTCGGGCACCAACGCGGTCCGCTACGGCACCATGCGCGAGAACGTGCTCTCGCTCAAGGTGGTGCTCGCCGACGGGCGCGTCATCCAGACCTCGCGGCGCGCGAAGAAGTCGGCTGCCGGCTACGACCTGACGCGCCTGTTCGTCGGCTCCGAAGGCACGCTCGGCATCATCACCGAGGTGACCGTGCGCCTGTACCCCGTGCAGGAGGCGATGTCGGCCGCGGTGTGCGCCTTCGACACGATCGACGGCTGCACCCGGACGGTGATCCAGACCATCCAGGCGGGCGTGCCGGTCGCGCGCTGCGACATCGTGTGCGACAAGACGATCGACGCGATCAACAAGTACAAGAAGACCCGCTACCGGGTGGCGCCGACGGTGTTCTTCGAATTCCACGGCTCGCAGGCGAGCGTGGTCGAGCAGGCCGAGACCGTGCAGGAAATCGCCCGCGAGAACGGCGGCATGGACTTCCAGTGGGCGACGAAACCGGAGGAGCGCAACCAGCTCTGGGACGCGCGACACAACGCCTATTTTGCGTGCCTGCAGATCCGCCCGGGCGCGCGCGCCGTGTCGACCGACGTGTGCGTGCCGATCTCGCGGCTCGCCGAGTGCGTGCACGAGACGATGGAGGACGTGAAGAACTACATCGCGCCGGTGCCGCTGCTGGGGCACATCGGCGACGGCAATTTCCACCTCATGTTCCTGGTCGACCCGGCCAGACCCGAGGAGCTCGAGCTCGCCAAGCAGTTCAACAGGCGCCTGGTGGACCGCGCGCTCGCGATGGAAGGCACCTGCACGGGCGAGCACGGCGTCGGGATGGGCAAGCAGGAATCGCTCGCCAAGGAGCTCGGCGAGGCCGTCGACGTAATGCGCGACATCAAGAGGCTGTTCGACCCGGGCAATCTCATGAACCCGGGCAAGGTCGTGCCCGCACCGTAGGCGCCGGGCTCAAATCTTCATCGCGTTCGCGCGGTAGTACCGCATCTCCTCGATCGACTCGAGGATGTCGGCGAGCGCCTCGTGCTTGCCCGCCTTCAGCACGCCCTTCGCGAGCTCCGGCTTCCAGCGCTTGACCAGCTCCTTGAGCGTGCTCACGTCGAGGTTGCGGTAGTGGAAGTACGCCTCCAGCTTCGGCATCCAGCGCGCGAGGAAGCGGCGGTCCTGGCAGATCGAGTTGCCGCACATCGGCGAGACCCTTTCGGGGACGTGCTGCGACAGGAAGCCGATCGCGAGCGTCTCGGCCTCCGCCTCCGCGATGCGCGCCGCCCGCACGCGCTCGATGAGCCCGGAGCGCCCGTGCACGTTCTTGTTCCAGTCGTCCATCGCCTCGAGCACCGCGTCGGGCTGATGCACCGCGAGCACCAGCCCTTCGGCAACGAGGTTGAGCTGCGAGTCGGTCACCAGCAGCGCGATCTCCAGGATCCGGTCGGCGTCGGGCTGCAGCCCGGTCATCTCCATGTCGATCCAGATCAGGTTGTTCTGGTCCTGCGCCACGCGTGCCGCCTTTATCCGATTGAAAAGTCGCGGTATTCTCTCACAGCATGAGCGCTCCCAACGCCTTCACCTGGCTGTTCGTCGCGGCGTTGGCGGCGGCGCTCGCCACGCGGCTGTGGCTCGCGTGGCGGCAGATCCGGCACGTGCGCGCGCACCGCGACTCGGTGCCCGAGACCTTCGCCGCCGCGATCCCGCTCGCCGCGCACCAGAAGGCGGCCGACTACAGCGTGGCGAAGACACGGGCGGGCGCGGTCGACACGCTGGTCGGCGCCGCGGCGCTGCTCGCGCTCACGCTCGGCGGGGTGCTCGAGCGCCTCTCGGACCAGTGGGCGCGGCTGCTCGAGCCGCAGGGGATCTGGCACGGCGTCGCGCTCGTGCTGAGCGTGGTCGTGCTGCTCTCGGCGCTCGAGCTGCCGTTCACGGTCTACCGCATCTTCGTGATCGAGGCGCGTTTCGGCTTCAACCGCATCACGCCCGCGATGTTCGTCGCGGACCTCGCCAAGCAGGCGCTGCTCGGCGCGCTGCTCGGCGTGCCGCTCGTCGTGCTCGTGCTCTGGCTGATGGCGAGGATGGGCGCGTGGTGGTGGCTGTACGTCTGGCTCGCCTGGATGGGGTTCAACCTGCTGGTGCTGCTCATCTACCCGACGTTCATCGCGCCGCTGTTCAACAAGTTCTCGCCGCTCAGTGACCCGGCGCTCGCCGGCCGCATCGAGGCGCTGCTCGCGCGCTGCGGCTTCAGGTCGAAGGGCCTGTACGTGATGGACGGCTCGAAGCGCTCCTCGCACGGCAACGCCTACTTCACCGGCTTCGGCTCGGGCAAGCGCATCGTGCTGTTCGACACCCTGCTCGCGCGGCTCGCGCCGCCCGAGGTGGAGGCGGTGCTCGCGCACGAGCTCGGCCATTACCGCCGGCATCACGTCTGGAAGCGCGTGCTGCTCATGTTCGCCCTATCGCTCGCGCTGCTGTGGGTACTCGGCCGGCTGATCGGCGAGGCCTGGTTCTACGCCGGCCTGCACGTAAGCACGCCCGGCACCGCAACGGCGCTCATCCTGTTCGTGCTGGTGCTGCCGGTGTTCACCTTCTTCGTCCAACCCCTCACCAGCCTGTACTCGCGCAAGCACGAGTTCGAGGCAGACGCCTACGCGGCCGCGCACGCGAGCCCCGCCGACCTGGTGAAGGCGCTGGTCAAGCTCTACCAGGATAACGCCGCGACGCTCACGCCCGATCCGGTGCACTCGGCGTTCTACGACACCCATCCGCCGGCCGCGCGCCGCATCGCGCGCCTGCAGCAGGCGCCGGCGTCCTGAACCCGCGCCCACCCCTGGAGGATCCCATGAACGAACTGACCGCCAAGCGCTGCAAGCCCTGCGAGGGGGGCGTCGCGCCGTTCACGCCCGCGCAGGCGCAGGACATGCTCAAGGAGCTCAAGGGCTGGATCATCGAGAATGGCAAGCTGGTCAAGCTCTACGCGTTCTCGAACTACTACCAGACGATGGCGTTCGTGAACGCGCTCGCCTGGATCTCGCACCGCGAAGACCATCACCCCGATCTCGGCGTGGGCTACAACAGCTGCCGCGTCGAGTACGTGACGCACGCGATCGGCGGGTTGTCGGAGAACGACTTCATCTGCGCCGCCAAATGCGACGCGCTGTTCGGCCTGTAGCGCCCGGCGTGCGCGCCGCGCCCCTGCGGGAGTGACGCGCGCAGCCATCGGCGCGACGGTGCTCGCCGCCTTCGGACGCCAGTGCCTGGTGCGCACCGACGCCGGCGAGACGCTGCATTGCAGGTCGCGCGGCCGGCTGCTGCATCCGGCGTGCGGCGACCGGGCGTTGCTCGGCCGCGTCGCACCGGGCGAGGCGGTGATCGAGGCGCTCGCGCCGCGCAGCAGCGAGTTCGCGCGCTCGAGCCGGTTCCGCACCAAGGTGCTGGCCGCGAACCTGACTCAGGTGATCGTCCTGACCGCATGCGAGCCGTCGTTCTCCGACGAGCTGGTGAGCCGCGTACTGGTCGCCGCCGAGCGGGCCGCGCTGCCCGCGGTGCTGGTGCTCAATAAGATCGACCTCGTCGAGCGCCTGGGCGCGGCGCGCGAGGCGCTCGCGCCGTTTCGCGCCCTCGGCTACCCGCTCGTCGAGCTCTCGGGCAAGCTCAGCGCCGAGCCGCTGCGCCGCCATCTCGGCGGCCACCGCAGCCTCCTCGTGGGCCAGTCCGGCATGGGAAAATCGACGCTCGTCAAGAAGCTGGTGCCGGACGCAGAGGTGAAAATCGCCGAGATCTCGCGCTTCCTCGATTCCGGCAGGCAGGCGACCACGGTGGCGCGGCTGTACGCCGTGGACGAGCGCACCGAGATCGTCGATTCGCCGGGCCTCGCGGAGTTCGGCCTCGCGGGCCTGAGCGCGCGCGAGATCGCCGCGGGCTTCGCAGAGCTCGCGACCCACGCGCCGCACTGCCGCTTCCAGGACTGCAGGCATCTCGCCGAGCCCGGCTGCGCGGTGCGCGCGGCGGTCGAGTCGGGCGCGGTGCACCCGCGGCGCCTGGCGCTCTATCAGCGCATCGTGCGGCTCGAGAAGGCGCCCTGATGAAGCGCGTGTTCAGCTCGCTCAACCGCGCGGCCGTGCACCACGCGCGCAATCTGCTCTCGGCCGAGGGCATTCGCGCCGAGATCCGCAACGAGCTGCTTGCCGGCGCGCTCGGGCAGGTGCCGTTCACCGAATGCGAGATCGAGCTCTGGGTGATCGACGACGCCGACGCCTGGCGCGCCGAGGAGATCCTGCGTCACGGGCGCGCCCGCCCGCTCGAGCCGGCGGGCGCCTGGCGCTGCGCATCCTGCGGCGAGCGCTCGGAGGCGCAGTTCACGCAGTGCTGGCGCTGCGGCGCCTACCGGCGCGACTGAGGCCGGCCGCCGCTCACGCGAGCAGCGCCGCGGCGCCCAGGATCACCAGCACGAACACCCACACCACGAGCGCGCGCCACAGCAGGCCGACGGTGCTGTCGAGAAACGGCGCGTCGGCCGTCTCGCCCAGGCCGAGCTCGGGCCGCAGCTCGACGCCCTCCGCCTCGGTGAGCGGCATGCCGAGGCGCACGCCCATCGCGCCGGCCCCGGCGGCGAGCACGACGCCGATGTTGGGATCGTCCCAAGTGCGCGCCTGCGTGCGCCAGCAGTACACCGCGTCCTCGAAGTCGCCGACCACGGCGAACGACGCCCCGGTGAAGCGCACCGCCGGCCACTCGAGCACGCGGTACACCCTCTCGGCGAAGCGCCCGAAGGCGCCCAGCCCGCCCCAGCGGCTCCGCAGGAAGTACGCCAGCCGGTAGAGGATCGCGCCGCTCGGCCCGGGCAGCAGCATGAACCAGAACAGCACGCCGAACACGTGGCGGTGCGAAGCGGCAAGCGCTTCCTCGATGGCGAGCCGGATCACTTCTTCGCGGCTGCGGGGCTGCGCGGCCTTGCCGCGCCACGCGCCGATCAGCTCGCATGCGCGCTCCAGGTCCCCCGCCTTGACCGCCGTCTGGATGCCGGTGAAGTAATGGCTGAACTGCCGGAAGCCGAGGGTGAGGTAGAGCGCGGCGACGTTCAGCAGCAGCGCGAGCAGCGGGCTCACCCACAGCAGCGCCGCGTACAGCGCGAGCGCCGCTCCGATCGGCACGAGGACCGCGAGCAGCCAGGCGATGACGCCGTGGCGCGTCTCGCCTGCGTTGAACGCGCGCTCGAGCCGGCTCGCCCAGCGCGCGAGGACTTCGAAGTACGCCTTGCGGTCGCCGAGGGGCCGCCACTGCTCGAGCAGCAGCGCGGCGATGATCGCCAGAATCCTCATGGATGGCGCATCGAACGGATGCGCGAAGATAGCACACCGGCCCCCGGACGAGCGCCTACGCGCCGGCGAGAGTGCGGTACAAGTTCACCAGCATGCCCGCGGTCGCGCCCCAGATGTAGTGCTCGGCGTACGGAATCGCGAAGTAGTGCACGGTCCGTCCCTGGATCTCGCGCGAGTGCCGCTGGTGATTGCGCGGGTCGAGGAGAAACGCGAGCGGAACCTCGAACACCGCGTCGACTTCGTCCGCGTCGGGCCGCAAGTCGAAGGGCGGTGTCACCACGCCGACCACCGGGGTCACGCGAAAGCCTGTGCGCGTGTGGTAGTCCGAAAGCCGACCGATCAGCTCGACGCGCGCGGGATCGAGGCCGATTTCCTCGCGCGCCTCGCGCAGCGCGGTGGCCTCCGGCGTCCGATCGCGCGGCTCGGCGCGCCCGCCCGGGAAGGCGATCTGGCCGGAGTGATCCCTGAGGTGCGCGGTGCGCCGGGTCAGCAGCACGGTTAGCGCCTCGGGCCGCGCCACGATCGGCACGAGCACCGAGGCCGGCACCAGCTCGCGCGCCGCGGGCCGCGCGCCCTGATCGCCGTAAATCGTCTCGGCCGGCGCGGCGCCGCTCGCGAACCTGCTGCGCAGGCGCGTGACGTCGAGCTCCATCGACCGTGCATCGCCCGCGGTCAACATCGGCTTCGCGTGCCCGAGCGGCGCTGCCTCGGCCGGCTCAGGGCAGCAGGACCAGGCAGCCCGTGGTCTTGCGGCCTTCCAAGTCGCGGTGCGCCTGCGCGGCGTCGGCGAGCTTGTAGCGCGCGGTGATCTCGATTCTCACCTTGCCGGACTTCACCACGTCGAACAGCGACTGGGAGGTGGCCTCCAGATCGGCGCGCGCCGCGATGTAGGTGACCAGCGTCGGCCGCGTAAGGTACAGCGAGCCCTTCTGCGCGAGCACGCCGATCGCGAACGGCGCCACCGCGCCGGAGGCGTTGCCGAACGACACCATGAGGCCGCGCGGGCGCAGGCAGTCGAGCGAGCCCTCCCAGGTGCTCTTGCCGACCGAGTCGTACACGACCGGCACGCCCTTGCCGCCGGTGATCTGCTTGACGCGCTCGACGAAGTTCTCGCGCGTGTAGACGATCGTGTGGTCGCAGCCGTGCGCCTTCGCGAGCGCCGCCTTCTGGTCCGAGCCGACGGTGCCGATCACCGTGGCGCCGAGCGCCTTGAGCCACTGACAGGCGATCAGGCCGACTCCGCCCGCCGCGGCGTGGAACAGCACCGTATCGCCCGGTTTCACGGCATAGGTGCGGTGGATCAGGTACTGCGCCGTCATGCCCTTTAGCATGATCGAGGCGGCCTGCTCGTCGCTGATGCCCGATGGAATCTTCACGACGCGGTCGGCCGGGTAGAGCCGGACCTCGGCGTAGGAGCCCGGCGCGCCCCCGGTATAGGCGACGCGGTCCCCGGGCTTGAGCCCGGTCACGCCCGACCCCACGGCCTCGACCACCCCGGCGCCCTCGTTGCCCGCGCCCGAGGGGAGCGACAGGGGATAGAGGCCGGAGCGCTGGTAGGTGTCGATGAAATTCACGCCGATCGCGGTGTGCCGCAGCCGCACCTCACCGGCGCCGGGCTCGCCGACCGAGACCTCGCCGAGCTG
>JAKALD010000086.1 GCA_021813275.1 Pseudomonadota bacterium
GGCGGGAGCTCGCGGAGCCGGCCGGGGCCGGCGAGCCGCCGCCGCCGCGCGGTTGACGCGCGGGCCGAATTATTGACGTACGACAAGAGAGCGGCTCGCGGATGTGCTAACTGGACATAGAGTGGGCATGGGGGCGGACGGGCTCATGCTGAACGCTTCTCTGGAGGACAAGTACCGGCTCGCGCGCGGCCGCGTGTTCGTGACCGCGACGCAGGCGCTGGTGCGCCTCGCGCTGCTGCAAGCCGAGCGCGACCGCGCCGCGGGCCTGAGCACCGCGGGCTTCGTGTCGGGCTACCGCGGCTCGCCGCTCGGCGGGCTCGACCGCGCCTTCATGCAGGCGAGCGAGGCGCTCGCCGAGCAGCGCGTGCGCTTCCAGCCCGGCGTGAACGAGGAGCTCGCCGCCACGGCGTGCTGGGGCACGCAGCAGCTGCACCTCTTTCCGGCGCCGCGCTGCGACGGCGTGTTCGCCATGTGGTACGGCAAGGGCCCGGGCGTGGACCGCTGCGCCGACGTGTTCAAGCACGCCAACCATGCCGGCACCGCGCGCCACGGCGGCGTGCTGGTGGTCGCCGGCGACGATCACGCAGCGAAGTCCTCGGCGGTGGCCCACCAGAGCGAGCACCAGTTCTCGGCGGCCGGCATTCCGGTGCTCGCGCCCGCGGACATCCAGGAGTGCCTGGACTTCGGCCTGCACGGCTGGGCGATGTCGCGCTTCGCGGGCCTGTGGGTCGCGCTCAAGCTGAGCGGCGCGATCGCCGAGGGCTCGGCCACGGTCGAGGTCGATCCGCGGCGCGCGCAGCCGCGGCTGCCGCGCGATTCCGAGCTTCCGGCCGACGGCCTCAACATCCGGCTGCCGGATTCGCAGCTCGCGCAGGAGCGGCGCATCCAGGAGCACAAGGTCTACGCCGCGCTGGCCTACGCGCGCGCCAATGCGCTCGATCGAACCGTGTTCGACTCGCCGCGCGCGCGCCTGGGCATCATCACCTGCGGCAAGGCCTACGGCGACGTGCGCCGCGCGCTCGAGGATCTCGGCATCGGCGCGACCGAGGCCGAGGCGATCGGTCTGCGCCTGTACAAGGTCGGGCTGGTCTGGCCGCTCGAGGCCGAAGGCGTGCGGCGCTTCGCCGCGGGCCTCGAGGAGGTGCTGGTGGTCGAGGAGAAGCGCCAGGTCATCGAGTACCAGCTCAAGGAGCAGCTGTACAACTGGCGCGAGGACGTGCGCCCGCGCGTGATCGGCAAGTTCGACGAGCAAGGCGAATGGGGCGCGCAGCACGGCAAGTGGCTGCTGCCCCCGACCGCGGAGCTCACCCCGGGCGTCATCGCGCGCGTGATCGCCGCGCGCCTGGCGAACTTTCACCGCTCGGAGCGCAGCGCGCGCCACCTCGAGCTGCTCGACGAGCAGGAACGGGCGCTCGCGGGCCGGCAGGCGCTTTTGCGGCGCGCGCCGTGGTTCTGCCCGGGCTGCCCGCACAACACCTCCACCCGCGTGCCCGATGGAAGCTGCGCGCTCGCCGGGGTGGGCTGCCACCTGATGGCGACCTGGATGGACCGCAGCACGCAGGTCATCAGCCAGATGGGCGGCGAGGGCGCCTCGTGGATCGGGCTCGCGCCGTACTCCGGCACGCGCCACGTGTTCGCCAACATGGGCGACGGGACGTACTACCACTCGGGCCTGCTCGCGATCCGCGCCGCGGTCGCCGCCGGCGTGAACATCACCTACAAGCTCCTCTACAACGACGCCGTCGCGATGACCGGCGGGCAGCCGGTCGACGGCCCGCTCGGCGTGCCACAGCTCACGCGCCAGCTCGCCGCGGAGGGCGTGGGCCGCATCGTCGTCGTGGCCGACGACGTCGCGAAGTACGACGGCGTCCGCAGCCTCGCGCCGGGCACGCAGGTGCTCGCGCGCGCCGGGTTCGATCGCGTGCAGCGCGAGCTGCGCGAGGCCCCCGGCGTGAGCGTGCTGATCTACGACCAGCTGTGCGCGACCGAGAAGCGCCGTCGGGTGGTGCGCGGGGCGCTCGCGCCCGCGCGCGAGCAGGTGTTCATCCACGAGCGGCTGTGCGAAGGCTGCGGCGAGTGCGCGGTGCGCTCGAACTGCCTCGCGGTGGTGCCGGTGGAAACCGAATTCGGCCGCAAGCGCCGCATCGACCCGGCGGCGTGCACCGCCGACCTCGCCTGCCTGGCGGGCGGCTGCCCGGCGCTGCTCCGCGTGCGCGGCGGAACGCCGCGCGCGCTCCTGCCACAGGCGCCGCCCTCCGACGCGCTGCCCGAGCCTGCGCTCGCCGACGCGCGCGAACGTACCTACGCGATTCTCGTCGCCGGAATCGGCGGCAGCGGGGTCGTGACGCTGGGCGCGCTGCTCGGCATGGCCGCGCACCTCGAGGGCAAGGGCGTGAACGTGCACGACATGACCGGGCTCTCGCAAAAGGCGGGCGCGGTGTACTCGCACGTGCGCATCGCTCAAGACGCGGACCGGCTGCACGGGGGCCGGATCGCCGCCGGCGAGGCCGACGTGCTGCTCGGCGGCGACCTGGTGGTCGCGCTCGCCGACGAGGCGCTCGGCTGCGTGCGTGCCGGGCGCACGCGCGCGGTGGTGAGCAGCACGCGGCACGTGACCGGCGAATTCATCGCCAGGCGCGACTTGGACTTTCCCGAGGCGGCGATGCGCCGCGAGCTCACGCGCGCTCTGGGCGAGAACGCGGTGGACTTCATGGACGCGAGCGCAGCCGCGGGCGCGCTCGCCGGGGACCCGCTGAAGGCGAACGTGCTGCTGCTCGGCTACGCCTGCCAGAAGGGCTTGCTGCCGGTGTCGGCGGCGGCGCTTCTGCGCGCGATCGAGCTGAACGGCGTCGCCGTGGAGCAGAACAGGGCCGCCTTCGCATGGGGCCGCGTCGCGGCGCTCGATCCCGGGCGCGTCGCGAGACTGATCGCCCCGGCGGGCGCAGAGCCTCCGGCGCAGAGCCTCGATGAGCGCATCGAGCGGCGCGCGCGCTATCTGACCGAGTACCAGGACGAAGCCTACGCGCGGCGCTACCTCGCGCTCGTCGAGCGCGCGCGCGAGACCGAGGCCGCGCGCCAGCCGGGCAGCAGCGCGCTGGCGGAGGCCGTTGCCGACGGATACTTCCGGCTGCTCGCCGCCAAGGACGAATACGAGGTGGCGCGCCTGCTGACCGACCCTGGCCTCGCGCGCGATCTCGAGGCCGCCTACGAAGGTCGCCTGCAGCACGTCTACCAGCTGCGCGGCCGCTCGTATGGCGCGTGGATCGCGCCGTTCCTGCGCCTGCTCGCGCGCATGCGCCGGCTGCGTGGCAGCGCGTTCGACCCGTTCGCGCGCCTGCCGGGCCGGCGCCTCGAGCGCCGCCTGCTCGTCGAGTACGAGCAGGCGATGGCGGAAGCGCTCGACGCGCTCGATGCGCGCACCCACGCGCTCGCGGTCGAGCTCGCGGCTCAGCCTGCGGCGATCCGCGGCTTCGGCCCGGTGAAGGCGCAGGCCGCCGCCGCCGCGCAGGCGCGCCGCGGCGAGCTGCTCGCCGCGCTGCGCGGCACCCCGTCGCTGGCGCGGGCGGCCTGAGGCGCCAGTCCAACTCGCCATCTTCCTCGTCCTTCTGTCTTCGCTCCTCGAGGAGTTCTGAGTTCCACGTGAGTTGCCCTCGATACAGTGTGTTGGCGATGAGCCGCCGAAGCGTGCTCGGAAGCCAGCCGTCAGCCCGCGTCTCCTTGCGGCGAGGATGCGGCTGAGGTATGCCTCGCTGGTTGAAGCTCCTCGCAATCTACGCATAGGTTTTCCCCTTGTACCGCATGTCAAACAACTCTCGCATCACCTCCGCCTCGGTAGGCTCGATGACGTAGCGCGTGCCGATGAGGGCTCCGGAGTCGCCTTGGATGCGCTCGAGGCGGTATCCATAGGGCGCCTGGTTGACTATGTAACCTCGCTTCAGTTGCCCCGCTAGCCCACGCACGACGCGGTGGCGGGTCTCTTCTCTAAAGTGGTCAGCGATAGCGGCGGTGATGCCGAACACTAGCCGCCAATGTGGGTTCGCTGAGTCGAGACCATCCGTGGTCAGAAGCCTCACTTTCGTCTCATCTATGCGCGCCTGCAGCTTTGCGAGCTCGCCAAGGTCGCGAGCCAAGCGGGAGACTTCGTCGACAACTACGGCCTGAAAGTGGGTGCCGTCCCACATTTGCAGCAACTGCTGGTACCCGGCTCGCTGTGAGGCCGCCTTGCCGGAGCCGCTTATGGCTTCGTCTGAGAAGACGAGCGTCTCGGGCGCTTCGTAGCCGTGCCGCGATGCAATTTCGCGGCAACGTCGGACTTGGTCCTCGATGGATGTTGCTCGCTGTGCCGGGCGTCAACTATCCTGACCGCTTGGCGTCAATTATCCTGAGCGGCGCGGTAGGGGACTGATCATTGCGTTTTGGTTTTGGTTTCGCTGCGTTGCCGGCGAGCCGGCAACGCAGCGCGGCGTCGGTAGCTGTCCACGTTCATCTCCAGGATCGTGGCGTGATGGACGAGCCGGTCGACGGCAGCCACCGTCATCGCCTTGTCCGGGAACACCTCATCCCACGCCGAGAACGGCGCGTTGGCCGTGATAGCGATGCTTTTGCGCTCGTAGCGCTCGGCGATGAGCTCGAAGAGCACGGAAGTCTCGGCTTGGTCGCGCCGAGCGTAGCTCAGGTCGTCCAGGATCAGCAGATCGAAGCGATCGAGCTTCGCCAGCTCGGCCGGCAGCCGCAGGTCGCGCCGTGCCGCCTGCAGGCGCTGGACCAGTTCGCTGGTGCGCATGAACAGGACCTTGTGGCCGCGGTCGATCAGCGCGTGACCGATGCCGGCAAGGAGATGCGTCTTGCCCACGCCGGGCGGACCGAAGGCCAGCAGGTTTTGCCCTTGCACGAGCCAGCCGTCGGCCTCGGCCAACGCGATGACGTGCGCCTTGGAGATCGTGGCCACTGCCGAGAAGTCGAACTGCGCGAGACTCTTGCCTGGGGGCAGTTGGCTGTCGGCCCGGGCGCGCGCCAGTCGCCGAGTCTCGCGCTCGGCCATCTCGTGGCCGAGCAGCACGCCCAGGAAACGCTCGGCTGGCCAGCCCTCGCGGTTGGATTGCTCGGCCAGGTCGGCCCACAGCCGCTTCATGGTGGGCAGCCGAAGCTCGGTGAGCATGAGCGGCACGCCTGCCGCGTCGGCCGTGTTCACGACGGCGCTACTCATGCCAGCTCCAGCAGTTCGTCGTACACCGCCGCCGCCGGCAGCACGACCTGCACGCTCGGCATCCGAGTCGGCCGCGGCGCGAAGCGGCTGCGCAGCGCCTCGATGTCGGGCAGCGTGTCGCACTTGTGCAAGTCGGCCAGTACCTCGGCCAGCTCGGCGACGGCATTCGCCTGCTCGGCCAAGTCGAGCAGATCGACCATCAGTCGGCAGGCTGCGCGCTCCTCGAGCCGTTCGCGCATTCGCTGCCAGGCCCGGGCGTACTCGCTGCGCGGGAACATCGCCTCGCGCAGCACCCAGCGGGCGAACGCCCCGGGCTTGCGCTTGAGCGAGGGCAGCATGTGGCGCCAGTCGATGCGCTTGGGGTGCCGGTTGCTGGGGGTGCCGTAGAGCCGCTCGCACTCGAAGACCTTCACTCCGCCCAGCCACGCCTCCAGGTGCACGCTGTACAGGCGCACCTTCAGCCGGTGCCCCGCCAGACGCGAGGGCACGCTGTAGAGCGCGCTCTTGGCGCTGAACACGCCGAACTTGCTGACCCGCGCGTCGATCTCCTCGAAGTCGACCGTGCGCCGCTCCGGCAGCGGCCTGAGCCGGGCGCGCTCAACTTCCCAGGCGCGCTCGCAGCGCGCATTGAGTCGGCGCACCGTCTGGGCCAGGAACTGCTCGTAGGACGCCAGGTCGGCAAACTCACGGCTGCCGCGCAACAGCAGCGTCTGTTCCAGCGTGCGCTTGAGGCTTCCCTGGCGCGACTCGATCGCGCCGTTCTCGTGGCTCTCGCCCGGGTTGTTGCGGCTCGCACGCATGGCGTAGTGCCGGCACAGCTCCTGGTAGCGCCGGGTCAGTTCCTCTTGCTCGGCCAGGTTGTTGAACGCCGCTGACAGGCTGTCGGTGCGATGCTCTTCGGGCACACCCCCTGCCATCCACAGCGCCTCCTGCAGCCCCGAGGTGAGCCCCTGGAAGCTCTCCCCGCCCCGCACGACGCGCGCATGTCGCCAGCCACTGTGGGCGAAGCTGAACTGGTACAAGCGGTGCGGGAATGCTACCCCGGCGATCGAAATGCCCAGTTCGTCGGCCACGGTGAAGTCCGACAGCCCGAGCCGCCCCGGCGGATGCTCCTGAGCGAAGAAGATCTCGCGCTCCTCGCCGCTCTGGGCACGCCAGGCGCGCACGCGCCGCTGCAGCGTGCGCAGCACCGAATCACCGAAACGCCCCGGGTGAGGGCGTTGCAGCTCCTCCAGCACCGTCACCGCCATGAGCGCCGGCGCCGCCTCGAGCAACGGCACGACCTCCCCGTCCCACACCTCGCCCAGCGGGTCAACGCGCGTGCGCCAACTCCGAGGCTCTCGTTGCGAGGGCAGCGCCACGCGCCGTTCGATCCGACGAGCGCTGCTCACGCTGATCCCGGTCTTGGCCGCGGCGGCCTCCTGCGCGAGCTTGCCCCGGAGTTCCTTGTACTTGATCACTTGTAGGTCCGTTATGCGATTGCCGGGCACCGTGGCCGCCTCCCTTCCAGAGGCGCGCCACTTTAGAACCCGACCGCCAACGCACCCCCGGCGGCGTGCGTCAACCGGTCAACATAGTTGTCGTCAACCGGTCAAGATAATTGTCGCCGGCCAGCACGGCCCATCGTGAGCGCCTCGGCCCAGTCAAAGCCCAGCCGCTCGGCGACCACGGCCGCCCAGAGCGTGAGCACCGGCGCCCGACTGACTGTAATCTGGGTTGGAGCTTGTCGCGCCATCGACGCGAATGGCTGTGCCTACTGCAGCGGGCGGACGAGGTCCTTGTCGTCCACCTTGGCGGTGTTGAGTCGCGTGCCGACGGGGTAGTACCGGAAGTCGGCCCGCGCTCTCTCGATCACGCGCCCGATCTCGTCGGCAGCCGTGAGCTCGGCGTTGACCCAGCGCTCGAGCTCGTCCCCGGGGAAGCACCACGGGCATCCGAGCGTGGATCTCGGCTGCCGGCCCCCCGGCCGCCGCGCGGGTGAGGATGGCGCAGCTCAGTTCCACGGCCGCGTCGGAGGCCGGTACACGCTTACGAGGCCCGCGAAGGCGATCAGGCGTCGGTCACCCGGGTGGACGAAGTAGGGCTGCTTGGACTTTCGGACCTCGCCGGTCTTCTCGTCCACCGATTCGACCGAGCGCCACTCGTACCAGCCGACGGCGGGCACAAGGCAGCGCGAGTGCCGATAGGGCTGGCGCCACACGCGCTTCGACGCGGCGTCCTCGGAACGGGCGTTGAACGTGGACTGCGAGGGCGTAGTCTCCTTCCACCAGGCCGGAATGAGGCCCCAGCGCGCCTGGGCGAGCGCAAAGCCCACGTCCGGCCCGGGACGCGAGCGCAAGATCGGGACCTGAGTGGTCAGTCGCCGATTGCGGCGGGCGCGCCGCCGCAATCGCCTTCTCGCTCATCCAGAGCTGCAAGCTCCACGGCGTGGAGCCCTTCGCTTACCTCGCCGACGTGCTGCGCCGGCTTCCCTGTCACCCGATCAATCGCGTCGCCGAGCTTCTGCCCTTCCGCTGGCAGCCCGCCCCCTAAGCAGCGTCTCACGTATCATCGACCGAACACATCCGCAATGACGGGGATGTCCGGACGGTTACTGCCAAACTCACCTCCGCTCATAAGCGTCGCTTGGGAGCGTTCCTGCTCAAAGGACCGCTCGCGATGGGTTTCGACACCGACCCGAGAAGTGCTCGGAGGAGAGCAACCCCTTCGCCTTGGCCTGCTCGAGCACCCGCTCGAAGAGCTCGCGCACGACCTCGTGCTCGATCAGCCGGTCGCGGTTCTTGGTGTAAGTCGAGTGGTCCCAGGGCTTCTTGTCCAGGCTCAGGCCCACGAACCAGCGAAACAACATGTTGTAGCCGAGGCTCTCACAGAGCAGCCGCTCGCTTCTCAGACCGTAGAGCGACTGCAGGATCAGCCCTCGCAGCAGCTGCTCCGGAGGAATCGAATCGCGCCCAGAGTCGGCGTACATCGCCGCAAACGTCTCCTCCATTGCGCGCAGCGCCGCATCCACAATCCCGCGAATCGGCCGCCGGCGCGCCGCGGTCGTTACCTTTCCTCGGGGTCACGCTGAGGCGCCGCCAGCGAGGGACCATGCTAGACGACGGCACCGAGACCCTGGACCGTAGTGCCGAGGAAATAGCACATGAGAACGGGATCCCTCCCTGTCCTGTCATCCTGACCCGGCTCTTGCGCGAAACGCGCGCCGATGAGCCGGACGCGCGGCGTATCGGCCGGTTCGTCACCGGGGACGTCGGGCTCGCCGCAGCGATCCTGCGGATCGCCAATTCACCGTTCTACGGCCTGCGTACGAAGGCGGCCTCGGTGCATCAGGCGCTTGCGCTGCTTGGCATCCGCGCGGTGACGCAGCTGGTGACCGGCCTGCTGCTGCGCCAGGCGTTCCCCGCCGCCGCCGGCCGCGGGATGGAGCGCTACTGGAAGGCCTCGACGGCCAGCGCGCTGATCGCGGCGTTAGTCTCGCGCGAGACGCGCGCTGCCAACGCGGAATTGGCGCACACCTACGTGCTGTTCCGCGACTGCGACATGGCGCTCATGCTGCGGCGCTTTGCCGATTACGGCGACATCATGGAAGGCACCGCGCTCGCCGCCGGGGCCGCAGTCCCCAGTCTTGAGAGCCGGCGCTATGGCATCAACCACTCTCGCATCGGCGCGCAGTTGGCGCGCACTTGGCAACTCTCGGGGCCCGTGTGCGGCGCGATCCTGGATCACCACGAGATCGCCGCCTCGGCCCTCGCGCGTGACCAGGCCGAACCGGAATCCTGCCTGCTGGTGGCGGTCGGTCTGGCCGCCGAGCGGATCTACTGCGCGGCGACCGGGACGGTCTGCCGCGAGTGGGCGGGCGCTGCGGAGTGGGTGCTGCCGGTGCTGCGCATCGATCAGGACGCGCTTGAAGAGTTCGCCGTCCGGGTCAAGGCATCCCTCGATCATGTCTGAGGCTCGGCGACGGCGCCCGCTGGCTCCGCGCACCGGCATGGACAGGGCAGCTGAGATATCCCAGGAAGCCAACAGAGCCGGCCTTGCCGCGCAATTCGCACCCGCCGCGCGTATAGGAAAAATTCCTACAAGGCGGTTGGAAGGTCAGGCAACAAAAAATTTGGACAAAGGCCGATTCCGCGTCTCCTGAACTCTGTCTCAGCATTCGCCCCACGCGGTGTGAGTCGCGCATCTTCGGGGACCGCCGCCTTTTTCGCAGGGGAAAAATGAACAATGCCGAGCTGAGGAACGAGCTGCACGAGCTCAACCTGACATACCTGATGATCGCGCAGCAGATGCTGCGCGCCGACCGCGACGCCGCGCTCTACCGGCTGGGCGTCGGCCAGGAGTTCGCCGATGTGCTGGAGCGCCTGACGCCGGCGCAGATCCTGAAGATGGCTGCTTCGGAGATGCTGATGTTCCGTCTGCGCTTCGACGAGCGGGCGCTCCTCGGGCTGCTCGCCAGCCACGCCAACCCGCGCAGCATGCCGCAGTCGCACGCCGCGATCCTGATGACCGGCCAGCCGGCCGAAGCGATGGCCTGAGCGGACGGGGCAACGTGAAGGCCAGGAGCGTCGTACGTGAGGCACGGGAGATCGAGCTCGCCATCGAGCTGATTGAGCTGGGGGCCCGATTGCAGTTGCTTGAGGCCGAAACGAAGCTGAGCCGCGAGCGGCTGCTAAAGCTGTACAAGGAGGTCAAGGGGGCGTCGCCTCCCAAGGGGATGCTGCCGTTCTCGGCGGACTGGTTCCTGAGCTGGAGGCCGAACATCCATGCCTCGCTGTTCGTCGACATCCACCGCTACCTGGTGCGCCACACGGACCTGCGCGGGATCGGCGCGCTGATCAAGGCCTACCGGCTGTACCTCGAGCACGTCGGCGCCAACGGCCTCGAGCCGGTGCTCAGCCTGACGCGCGCATGGACGCTGCTGCGCTTCCTGGGCGTGTTCCTGGAGACCACGGCCTGCAGCGACTGCGGCGGGCATTACCTCGTCCACAAGCTGGAGCTGAATGCCGACTACGTCTGCGGCCTGTGCCAGCCGCCGTCGCGCGCGGGCAAGGGCGCCGGCTCGCACGCCCCCGCGGCCGCCGGCTGAGCCCGGGCAAGGCGCCGCCCGCGCCGGCAACAGCCGGCGAAATCGGGCGCTGTTCGCGCGTTTGACCTTCGCGCCGCGGTGCTAACTTGCGCGGGCGCGGCAGAGCTCGGCGCGCGTCGCGAAGCCGCCGCGGCGCGTGCTGGACGACAGGGAGAAGCGCTTGCTCGTTATCGTCGGCTATCTGGTTATCCTCGGCGCGGTCTTCGGCGGCTTTGCGCTCGAAGGCGGGCATCTCGCCGCGCTGCTGCAGCCCATCGAGCTGCTGATGATCGCCGGAGCGGCCACGGGCGCGTTCTTCGTGGCCAACACCGGGAAGGTCATCGGCGCCACTCTCAAGGCGCTGCCGAGCGTGCTGCGCGGCAGCCGCTACAGCAAAGCGCTGTACATGCAGTTGCTCTCACTCCTCTACGACATACTGGCAAAGGTGCGCAAGGAGGGGCTGATGTCCATCGAGTCGGACGTCGACGCGCCGAAGAAGAGCCCCCTGTTCGCCAAGTACCCGAAGATCATCGCCGACCACCACCTGCTGGAGTTCATCACGGACTACCTGCGGCTCATGGTGGGTGGCAATCTGAACGCGTTCGAGATCGAGAACCTGATGGACAGCGAGATTGAGACGCACCACCAGGAAGGCGGCATTCCCGCCCAGGCTCTGACCAAGACCGGCGAGGCGATGCCCGCGTTTGGAATCGTGGCCGCGGTGATGGGCGTGGTGCACACCATGCAGTCGGTCGGCATCCCGCCGGCCCAATTGGGCAGGTTGATCGCGGCGGCGCTGGTGGGCACGTTCCTCGGAATCCTGCTGTCCTACGGCTTCGTCGGCCCGCTCGGGGTGCTGCTCGAGCACAAGCTCGCCGAGGCGTCCAAGGCGCTGCAGTGCGTGAAGGTGACGCTGCTGGCGAGCCTCAACGGCTACGCACCCCAGGTCGCGGTTGAATTCGGGCGCAAGGTGCTGTACTCGACCGAGCGCCCGTCGTTCAGCGAGCTGGAGCAGGCGGTCAAGAAGCGCAGGGCTGGCTAGCCCCGCGCCCGGAGCCGACATGAGCGACAACTCGCAGCGTCCAATCATCATCAAGCGCGTCAAGAGGACCGGCCACGGCGGGCACAACGCCGCGTGGAAGATTGCCTACGCAGATTTCGTCACGGCGATGATGGCCTTCTTCCTACTCATGTGGCTGCTGGGCTCGACCACGAAGGCCGACCTGCAGGGCATCGCGCAGTACTTCCGCAACCCGCTCAAGGTCTCCATGTCCGGCGGATCGGGCAGCGGCGACAGCTCGAGCGTCATCAAGGGGGGCGGTCAGGACCTCACCCGCTCGGTGGGTCAGGTGAAGCAAGGTGCGACGCCGGAGCGGCGCTCGCCGGCGAGCCTCAAGGCGGCCGAGGCGGCGCTCGCCGCCAACGAAAGGGCGCGCCTACGCGAACTCAAGCTGCGCATCGAGCGGGCGATCGAGGCCAGCCCGACGCTCGCGCAGTACCGCGGGCAGATGCTGCTCGACCTCACCAGCGAGGGGCTGCGTGTCCAGATCGTCGACAAGCAGAACCGGCCGATGTTCGCCAACGGCAGCGCGCAGCTGCGGCCCTACGCACGCGCGATTCTCGACGCGATCGCCGGCATGCTGAACGGCGTGCCGAACCGGATCAGCATTGCCGGCCACACCGACGCCACGCCGTATTCCGGCGGAGAGGAGGGGTACAGCAATTGGGAGCTGTCGGCGGATCGCGCCAACGCGGCGCGCCGCGAATTGCTGCGCGGCGGCCTACAAGAGAATCGCGTGGTGCGCGTGGTCGGCCTGGCGTCAGCGGTGCCGCTGGACGCGGCCAACCCCATCGATCCGCTCAACCGGCGCATCAGCATCATCGTGCTGAACAAGCGCGCCGAGGAGGCGATCCGCAAGGAAGCGCCGGCCGACGACCCGGGCGCGCACGCGCCGGCCGACACGCGCCCCGACCACGATGAGGCGGCGGGCGGCGCCCGCGGGGCCGGGCCGGAGGGCTCGGCGCCCGGGGGTCCGGCCGCGCGGTCTGCCTTCGCAGTGCCCGTCAAGCCATGACGTTCCGAGTGGTGCCAGAGGACGCGCAGGCCTGGGTCGCGGCCCTCGGCGAGTTCGAGCTGCCGGTGCTCGACCGCACGCTCGAGGAGTTGGCGAGCCTGCGCGAGATCGAGGAGCGCGTCACCGCGCGCGACATCGCGCGCGTGCTGGTGCACGATCCCATGTTCGCCGTGCGCGTGCTGCGCTATCTCCAGACGCTGCGCGTCCCGGGCGAGTCGTCCGAGATCACCACGGTCGAGCACGCCCTGATGATGCTAGGCGTGGGGCGGTTCTTCCGCGTGTTCGTCGGCATGCACCCAGTGAGCGCCGCGCTGCGCGACTACCCGGAGGCCTACAAGGGGCTCATGCAAGTGGTGAGCCGCGCCTTCCACGCCGCCATGTACGCGCGCGACTGGGCGGTGCAGCGTCACGACATCGAGGCCGATGAGGTCACGGTGGCCGCCCTGCTGCACGATCTTGCCGAGATGCTGCTGTGGTGCTTCGCCCCCGGGACTGCGCTCCGAATCCAGCGCGAGCTGGAGGCGCGTCCCGGCGCGCGCAGCGGCGCGGTGCAGCGCGAAGTGCTCGGCTTCCGGCTGATCGACCTGCAGCTCGCGCTGGTGGCGGAGTGGAAGCTGCCTGCACTGCTGCGCGCCCTGATGGACGACGCGCACGCGGCGCAGCCCAGGGTGCTCAATGTCGTGTTGGCGGTCAATCTGGCCAGGCATTCGGCGCAGGGCTGGTCGGATCCCGCGCTGCCGGACGACTACGCCTCGATCCAGAGGCTGCTCGGAGTGCGGTTCCAGGAGGCCCTGGAGGGCGTGTACCAGGTGGCGCGTCAGGCGGCGCGCTCGCGCGACTGGTACGGCGTGGTCCCGCCCGCGGACTGGCTCTAGCCCGGATATTTCACGAGTAGTCTGGTTTCCGTTCGAGGGGAGATCGGGCGGGTGGTTTTGGGGAGTTTTCTGGCAAGGCGCGTCGTTGCGAGGGGAGTTTTCCGGTTTTCGGGCAGAGGACTAAACCGCTCGCGCGGTAGGGCTCGGTGCCTGCAGCGAGGGGCTGCGAGGATCCGGATGTTTTCACGGTAGTGCTCTGTTTCGTATGTTGGCGATGAG
>JAKALD010000350.1 GCA_021813275.1 Pseudomonadota bacterium
CCTCGCCGCCTCGCCCGCGCAGGCCGCGGGCAAGCAGCCGGTGCGCATCGGCGTCATCGCCGAGCAGGAGATCCCGATCGGCCTCGGAATCACTCAGGCTGCCGAGCTTGCCACGGACGAGATCAACGCCGCCGGCGGCATCGCCGGGCGGCCGATCAAGCTCTTCACCTACGACGACCACGCCTCGGCGGCCGACGGCGTACGCGCCTTCCAGCGCGCCGCCAAGCAGGACCACGTCGTCGCCGTGGTCGGCAGCTTCCTGAGCGAGGTCGACCTGCCGCTCATGCCGTGGGCGGCGCGCCTGCACATGCCGTACATCGGGGGCGGCGCGGCCAACCGGATCTCGGAGATGGTGCACAAGGACTACGCGCGCTACAAGTACGTCTTCGAGCAGAGCAACAACTCGCACTACCTCGCGCGCACCGCCTGTGACATCTCGAGCTATGCGCTGGTCAAGCGCTTCCACTTCAAGACGGCAGTCATCATGAGCGAGGACGCGGCCTGGACCAAGTCGCTCGACAAAGGCTACGAAGAGTGCCTGCCGAAGGCCGGGCTGAAAGTCGTCGGCCACATCCGCTTCGCGCCCGACACCACCGACTTCAGCCCGATCTTCGCCAAGATCGAGGCGCTGCATCCCGACGTCATCATCGGGGGACTCGCGCATACCGGCCTGAAGCCGACCATCCAGTGGCACGACCAGCACGTCCCGGCCCTGCTCGCGGGGATCAACGTGCAGGCGGGCGCGAGCGACTTCTGGTCGAAGACGAACGGCGCGGCGCAGGGCGTGATCACCTGGAACACCGGCGCACCCGGCGCCGCGGTGACGCCGCGCAGCGTGCCCTTCCAGGAGGCGTTCACGAAGCGCTTCGGGGTCGAGCCCTCGCTCGAGGCCTACATGACCTACGACTCGATGTACGCGCTCAAGCAGGCGATCGAGCGCGCGCGTTCCACCAAGCCGGACGCGCTGGTCGCGGCGCTCGAGAAGACCGACCTCGTCGGCACCATGGGCCGCATGGAGTTCTACGGGCGCAAGGACCGCTTCACGCACGACGTCAAGTACGGCGCCAAGCTCGTGAGCGGCGTCGGCATCCAGTGGCAGAACGGCAAGCAGGTCGCGATCTGGCCCCCGCAGGCGGCGAACGGCAAGCCGATCCTGCCGGCTTTCGTCAAGACGGCGCAGCACGGCTAGGCGGCCGCGCCCGGTGCGCGGCGTAGCGCCCCGGGCCGCCGCCTCGTCTCCTTCACAGGCGGACGCGCGCCGCCGCGGGGGCGCGCGCGCCGAAAACAGGCAAGGGAGAACGGTGAGCGGATCGATCGACGCGCGCGCGGACGCGCCATGAAGCTGCTGCTCGAGATCCTGGTCGACGGCTTCGTGATCAGCGCGCTCTACAGCCTCGGCGCCGCCGGCTTCACGATCATCTTCGGGGTCTCGGGCGTGCTCAACCTCGCGCACGGCGGCATCATGGTGATCGCCGCGATGGTTGCGTGGCTCGCCGCGGGCCGGCTCGGGCTCGGGCCCTACTGGGGCTCGCTCGCCGGGGTGGGCGCCGCGCTCGTCACAGCCTACGTCACCTATTTCGCGATCGTGCGGCCGATCGGGCGCTCGCGCCGCATCCCGGCGATCGAGAAGGAGATCTTCGTGCTCACCGCGACGCTCCTCTGGGCGATCATGATCCAGGAGGGGCTCGCCTACCTGTTCACCTCGAACCCGGTGGCGGTGCCGCGCCTGGTGGGCGGCATCACGAGCGTGCTCGGGGTCACCACGCCGACCAACGAGCTCGTGATCGGCGCCGTCGCCTGGCTGGTGATCGGGCTGCTGTGGCTGTTCGTGACGCGCACGCGTCTCGGCAAGGCGGTGCTCGCGGCCTCGATCAATCCGCGCGGCCTCGCGCTGCTCGGCTTCGACCTGGAGCGCATCCAGTGGTTCGTGTGGGGCGTGTACGGGCTGCTCGCCGGGATCGCGGGCGTGCTGGTGGGCACCTTCCTCGGCGCGAGCTCGGACGAGGTCGGCGGGCTGACCGCGAGCGCGTTCTCGATCGTAGTCTTCGGCGGGCTGGGGAGCGTCCCCGGCTCGCTCGTCGCGGCCTACATCGTCGGCTTCGTCGAGACGCTCACCGCCTACCTCGTCTCGCCGTCGCTGCGCAACCTGCCGGCGCTCGTCCTCCTCATCCTCGTTCTCTATGTGCGGCCGCAAGGACTGTTCGGCCGGCGCTGAGTCGGCGCCCGCCTTGCGCCGGGAGGCGACGTGCGGCAGCTGCTGAGCTCGCGCCGCTTCTGGCTCGCCGCGGTTGCGGCGCTCCTGCTCGCGCTCCTGCCGCTGTGGATGTCCGCGTACGTGCTCGGGGTGCTGACGAGCGCCTACTACTTCGGCGTGTTCGCGATGTCCTGGGACCTGCTGTTCGGCTATGCGGGCGAGGTCAACTTCGGCCCGACGTTCCTGATCGGGCTCGGGGCCTACGCGAGCGGCATGCTCAACGCCTACACGCCGGTGCCGATGTGGGTGTGCATCTTCGCCGGCGCCGTCGCCGCGGTGATCGGCGGCGCGCTGCTCGCGCTGCCGGCGCTGCGGCTGCGCGGGCCGTACTTCGGCCTGGTGACCCTGGTCGCGGTCCTGATCCTGCAGCAAGTGATCGTCATCTTCGCCGGCGCGACCGGCGGCGAGATCGGGCTCGCGGTCCCCGATGTGCTTTCGTCCCACACTGATCCCAACTACTACTACGCGCTCGTCTTCATGCTGGCGAGCGCCGCGGTGCTGCTCGGCTTCGCGCGCTCGCCGATCGGCCTGATCCTGGAGGCGACCGGCCAGGATCGCGTCGCCGCGGAAGCCCTCGGCTTCAACGTCACCAAGCACAAGCTGCTCGCGTTCTGCCTCTCCGCGTTCTTCTCCGGCCTCGCCGGGGCGCTGCTCATCTTCTACCTCGGCACCGCCTCGGTCGGCACGGTGGTCGACATCTCGGTGGCGGTGCAGATCATCATCGCCGCGGTGCTCGGCGGGCGGCGCACGATCCTCGGCGCC
>JAKALD010000351.1 GCA_021813275.1 Pseudomonadota bacterium
GATCTGGCGATGGACATCCAATCGTGGTGGAAAAAGAGGGAACGTGAACATCTCGCAGAGCGCGGCGCGAAGGACCCTGATGGTGGCGCTCCTGCCGGGCGCGTTGATCGGCGGTTGCGCGCCCTATCCGCCGGCGCCGGTGGCGGTCGTGTCCGCGCCGCGGCTCAAAGCCGGCGAAACCTGGGTCTACGAGCAGATCAATCCATATAACGGCGAGTATGTCCGCACTCTGACCGACGAGCTGGCGCAGGTCGACGGCGGCGTCGAGATCGTCCAGCGCAGCAGCCGCCCACAGGACCCGGTCGAGACGCAGTACGGGCCGGGGCCGTGGCAGCTCGGCCTGGAGCGCGTCGAGCCCGGCGGCGGCGCCGCCTTCACGCCGCCGCTCGCGCTCGTGCGTTTCCCGCTCGCACCCGGGAGGAGCTGGCATCAGACGATTACGGTGCGCGACGCGCGCGGGGCTCGGCATGTCTGGTCGTGCGTCGCGCACGCCCTGGACTGGGAGCGCGTTGCGACCCCCGCGGGCAGCTACCCGGCGCTGAGAATCGTCCTGCAGCGGAGCCTCGGCGACGCCGACGCGGTCTGGAACGACACGATGGAGTACGAGGTCCTGTGGTACGCCCCGGCGGTGCAGCGCTGGGTGCGCCGCGAGCTGCGCACCGAGCGCGTCGAGCGGGCCTATATTCCGCGCGTGCAAAGGGATTGGATCGTCTGGGAGCTCACCGCGTACCATCCGTAAGAAGCGCCCAACCCGCCTGCTGAAGGTACGCTCATGAGCGAGGAGCCGCCCTGGCTGCGCTTCTACGGCCGCGTGCCGCGGCACCTCGAGTATCCCGAGGTGACGCTGTACGAGGCGATCGCCGCGACCGCGCGGCGCCTGCCCGCGGCGACGGCGTGGGATTTTCTGGGCCGGACCGCGACCTATCGCGAGCTCGTCGCGGAGATCGACCGCTGCGCGGACGCGCTCGCCGCCCTCGGGCTCGGGCGCGGCGCGCGCATCCTCGTGTCGATGCCGACCACGCCGCAGGGCGTGGTCGCCTTCTACGCGGCGAACAAGCTGGGCGCCGTGCCGGCGCTGGTGCACCCGCTCTCGACCGCGCCGGAGATCACCCAGTACCTCGACCAGAGCGGCGCACGTGTCGCGCTCACGCTCGACGCCTTCTACGGGGTGCTCGCCGCCGCGACGCCCAAACGGCCGCTCGAAGCGATCGTGCTCGCGCGCATTCCCGATTACCTGCCGGGGCCGAAGCGGCTCGGATTCTGGCTCACCCGGGGGCGCAAGATCGCAAGAGTGCCCGCGGATGCGCGCGTGCGCTGGTGGTCCGCGCTGATGGCCGGGCGTCACGCGAACGCGGCGCGCGCGCCGGCCGGCCCCGGGGACCCGGCCGCGATCCTGTTCTCGGGCGGAACGACCGCCCTGCCGAAGGGCATCGTGCTCTCGAACCGCAACTTCGTCGCCGAGGGCATGCAGGCGGCGGCGTGGGGCGGCTTGCGCGAGGGCGACTCGATCCTCGCGATCCTGCCGATCTTCCACGGCTTCGGGCTCGGGGTGTGCGTGAACGCGGCGCTCATGGCCGGCGGCAAGTCGATCCTCGTGCCGCGGTTCACCGCGCCGCTGGTGGCGAAGCTGCTGCGCCGCAAGCGCCCCAACGTGCTGGTCGGCGTGCCCACCCTTTTCCATGCGCTTAGCGAGGAGCGCACGCTCGCCCGGGCGGACCTGTCGTGCCTGCGCGCCTGCTTCTGCGGCGCCGACACGCTGCCGCGCCCGGTGAAGGAGCGCTTCGAGGCGCTGGTCGCGGCGCGCGGCGGCGAAGTCAAGCTCCTGGAGGGTTACGGCCTCACCGAGGCGGTGACGGCCATCATGGCGATGCCGGTGGACGAGTACCGCGAAGGCTCGATCGGCATTCCTTTTCCCGACATGCTGGCCAAGATCTGTGCGCCCGGCACAACCGAGGAGCGGCCGGTCGGCGAGGAGGGCGAGCTGTGCGTGGCGGGGCCCGCGGTGATGCTCGGCTACCTGGACGACCCGCAGGCGAGCGCGCAGGCGCTGCGCGTGCACCCCGACGGCCGCACTTGGCTGCACACCGGCGACCTCGCGAGGCGCGACGCCGACGGGTTCTTCTACTTCGCCGGGCGCTTGAAGCGCCTGATCAAGACTTCCGGCTTCAACGTGTATCCTGCCCAGGTGGAACGCGTGCTCTACGAGCATCCGCTGGTCGCCGAGGCCTGCGTGGTCGGCGTGCCGGACCCGGGGCGCGTCGAGCGCGTGAAGGCCTTCGTGGTCCTCAAGGATCGCGCGCGCGCGCGACCCGATACCGCGGCGGCCCTGATCGAGTACTGCCGCGAGCGGCTCATCCGCTGGTCGTGCCCGCGCGAGATCGAGTTCCGGGACCGGCTCCCGACCACGCGCGTGGGCAAGATCGACTACCGGGCGCTCGTCGAGGAGCACGCCGCTGAGCACGGCGGCGCGGGGGAGGGCGAATGAGCGGTCCCGCGCACGGCGGCGAGCGCGTCGCGGCGGCGCTCGCGGCGCACGGGGTGCGCTGGCTGTTCACGCTGTGCGGCGGGCACATCTCGCCGATCCTCGTCGCCGCGAAGGCGCGCGGCATCCGCGTGCTCGACACGCGCAGCGAAGCGACCGCGGTGTTCGCGGCCGACGCCGTGGCGCGGCTCACCGGGATCCCGGGCGTCGCCGCGGTCACGGCGGGTCCCGGGCTGACCAACACGATCACCGCGCTCAAGAACGCGCAGCTCGCGCAGTCGCCCCTGGTGCTGATCGGCGGCGCGGCGCCCACGGCGCTGCAGGGGCGCGGGGCGCTGCAGGACATCGCGCAGCGCCCGCTCGTCGCGCCGCACGTGAAGCTGGTGAGGCAGGTGCGCCGCGTCGCGGACCTCGGGCCCGCGGTGAGCGAAGCATTCGCCGCCGCGCGCGCAGGGGTGCCGGGGCCGGCGTTCGTCGAATGCCCGGTCGACCTGCTCTACGACGAGGCGAGCATCCGGCAGTAGATCGGA
>JAKALD010000352.1 GCA_021813275.1 Pseudomonadota bacterium
GGTAGCCCTTGTCGAGCAGCCGCGCGGGCGCGAACGGCATGTGGTCGATGTCCGCCACGTAGGCGAAGGCGTCGGCGAAGGCGAGCTTGAGCGCCTCGATCTGCAGGTGCACGCTGTCGGCCGAGTCCACGGGATGGCTCGCGACGTCGAAGCTCTCCAGGATGCCGAGCGCGATCAGCGCGACGATGCCCTGGCCGTTAGGCGGCAGCTCGTGCAGCGTGTAGCCGCGGTAGTCCATGCTGAGCGTGTCGACCCAGTCCGGACGGTGCGCCGCGAGGTCGGAAGCCTTCATCGCGCCGCCGTTCGCGCGCGCGTGCGCTTCGAGCTTCTCGGCGAGCTCGCCGCGGTAGAACGCCTCGCCCTTGGTGGCGGCGATTCTCTCGAGCGTGGCCGCGTGCTCCGGGAAGCGGAACGATTCGCCCGGCGCGGGCGCGCGCCCGTGCGGCATGAAGGCCTCGGCGAAGCCGGGCTGCGCCTTGAGCTCGGGGACCTGCGCCGCCCACTGGCCGGCGATCGTCGGCGAGACCGGAAAGCCCTCGCGCCCGTAGCCGATCGCGGGCTCGAAGAGCTTTTCGAACGGCAGCTTGCCGAAGCGCGCGCTCAGCTCGCGCCAGGCCGACACGCAGCCCGGCACGCTCACGCTGTTCCAGCCGCGCAGCGGCACGGTCTTCTCGCCGGCGAAGAACTCGGGCGTCCAGCCGGCGGGCGAGCGTCCCGAGGCGTTCAGGCCGTGCAGCTGCGCGCCGTCCCAGACGATCGCGTAGGCGTCCGAGCCGATGCCGTTCGACACCGGCTCGACCAGAGTGAGCGTGATCGCGGTGGCGAGGATCGCGTCGACCGCGTTGCCGCCCGCGAGCAGCATGCGCAGCCCGGCTTGCGCGGCGAGCGGCTGCGAGGTGGCGACCGCGTTCGCCGCAAGGAGCGGCTTGCGCGGCCAGGCGTAGGGGAGCTGCCAGGAGAAGTCCGACATCGGAGGGCGTGACGGTGACGACGCGCTATTTTACGTCCTTGAGCGCCCCAGCCCGAGCCCCGCAGGGGCGCATTTCGCGCGCGGCGCCTCAGGCCGCCGCGTGCTCGAAGTCGAGCACCACGCGGCCGAGGATCCTGCCCGCCTTGAGCTCTTCCAGAGTGCGGTTCACCTCGTCCGCCGGGCGCGTCTCGATCGGCGCGGGCCGCAGCTTTTTCCTCTTGGCGAGCGCGACCACCGCTTTCAGCTCGTGCAGATCGCCGACGAAGGAGCCGATGATGGCGATGGCGCGCTGCGCGATCGGCGGGAGCGGCTGCACCAGCTCCCCGCCGTGCAGCCCGCACAGCACGTAGCGGCCGCCCTTTCTGAGCGCCGCGATCCCGAGGCTCGCGGTTGCCGGCGTGCCGACGAAATCGATCGCGCTCGCCAGGCTGCCGCCCGCGAGCGAAGCGAGCATCTGCGCGGCGTCGGCGACGCGGGTGTCGAGGGTATGCTTGGCGCCGAGCTTCTTCGCCGCCGCAAGCTTCGCCTCATCGACGTCGCAGGCGACGATGTTGCGCACGCCGCGGGCGCGCAGGATCGACACCGCCGCGAGCCCCAGCCCGCCGCAGCCGAGCACCGCCACCCAGTCCTTCGGCCCGAGGGCGAGCTTGTTGATCGCGCTGTAGGCGGTGAGCGCCGAGCAGGCGAGCGTCGCGGCGAACGAGTCGTCGATTCCGGCGACATCGATCAGGTAGCGGGGATGCGGGATCAGCAGGTGCGTCGCGTAGGCGCCCGAGCGATTGACGCCGAGGTAGCGCGTGCCCGACACGCAATAATTGTCCTTGCCCGCCTTGCACAGCGCGCACTTGCCGCAGCCGATCCACGGGTACACCAGGCGCTTCTGCCCCACGCGCACGCCGCGCGCGCGCGGACCGAGCGCCTCGACGAACCCGAGCGGCTCGTGACCGAGCGTGAACGGCGGCACGCAGCCGCGATCCTTCACGTAGAAGCGCTTGCCCCCGCCCCAGTCGAAATAGCCGTCCCAGATGTGCACGTCGGAATGGCACACGCCGGCGCGCGTGACGCGCACCAGCACCTCGGTGCCGGTCGGCTTGGGCGTCTCGCGCAACGCCTTCTGCAGCGGCTTGCCGTGCTCGACGATGTCCCAGCTGAGCATGACTCCTCCGTGGGGTTGGGTCTCTTAATCGATCTCCGGTTTCCGCGCGGCCCGTCTGGGGGCTGCGCGGAAACCGGAGACAACGCGGCCTTCGCAGGCTCGCCGGCGGTGATTCCACTCACCGCCGCGGTTTCGCCGTTTTTCGGAGGGGTCAAAAGACGACCCCTCCGAAAAGCGGCGATTGCAGAAAGTCAAAAGCGATTGCCGGCTCTCCTCACGCCTTCGCCGCCGCGCGCAGCGCCTGGTCGATGTCCCACAGGATGTCGTCGAGCGACTCGATGCCCACGGACATGCGGACCATGTCGGGCAGCACGCCCGCCCTGAGCTGCTCTTCCTCGCTCATCTGCCGATGGGTGGTCGAGGCGGGGTGGATGATCAGCGTCTTCGCGTCGCCGATGTTGGCGAGGTGGCTCATGAATTGCGCCGCTTCGATGAAGCGCTCGCCGGCGCGCGCGCCGCCCTTGACGCCGAAGTTGAGCAGGCCCGAAGCGCCCTTCGGCAGGTACTTCTGCGCGAGCGCGTAGTACTTGCTGCCCGGCAGGCCGGGGTAGTTCACCCACGCCACTTGCTCGTGCTCCTCCAGGAACTTCGCCACCGAAAGCGCGTTGGCGCAGTGCCGGTCCATCCTCACGGGAAGAGTCTCGACGCCCTGCAGCAGCAGCCAGGCGTTCAGCGGCGAGAGCGCGGGCCCGAAGGTGCGCATGATCTCCATTCGCGCCTTCATGGTGTAGCCGAAGTCGCCGAAGGTCTCGTAGAAGCGCACGCCGTGGTAGCCGGGCGAGGGCTCGACCATCTCCGGGAACTTGCCGTTGTCCCAGGGAAACTTGCCGGACTCGACGATCGCGCCGCCCATGGTCGTGCCGTGGCCGCCGAGGTACTTGGTCGC
>JAKALD010000353.1 GCA_021813275.1 Pseudomonadota bacterium
CCCCTGCAGATAGCCGTGCCCCATGAATTCCCACCCCGCGTCGCGCGCGGCCTCGGCGATCCGCGGGTAGCTCTTCAGCACCGAGCCGTTCACCGCGAAGGTCGGCGTCACCTTGTGGTGGCGCAAACAATCGGCGATGCGCCAGAAGCCGACGCGCATGCCGTACTCGTGCCACGCCCAGTTCGGCAGGTCGGGGAGCAGCGGCTGCCCCATCGGCGGCGGCAGCACGGTGCGCGGCATGGGCCGCTCGATCGACCACTCCTCGATGTTGACGATGGTCCACACGGCCATGTGCGCCCCGTGCGGGAGCTTCAAGGGCGCGCGGTCCACGATCGCGGAATAGGGCACCCGCTCGGACGGGAGCCTGGGCTTGTTCGCCATGGCGCTCCTCCTTACCTCGCGATCGCGCGGTTCACCGCCGGCATCACTTTCTCGGCCATCAGCTCCATCGAGCGCCGCCCGAGCTTCGCGTCCGCCCAGTCGATGCCGCAGTAGAGCAGGGTGCCGAAGTCGCCGGTCGTCTCGCGAAAAGCGAGCAGCTCGTCGACGACTTTGTTCACGGTGCCGGCGATCACCAGCTTGTCCACCACCGAGTCGAGCGTGACCGCGGAATCGGGCGTGTCCTTCGAGGGCTTGAAGAGGTTGATCCGCCCCGCGCGCACGAGCTTGAAGTGCAGCTGCTTGTAGTAGAAGCGGTAGGGGCTCTCGGGCCCGAAGCCGTAGCGCCGAGCGGTCGCGTCGTCCTCGGCGACGAACACGGTCTTCGCCACGCGCCAGTTCGCCGGATCGGCCTTCCGGCCCGCCGCCGCGCAGCCCTCGGCGTACTTCGGCCAGTGCGAGGCCACCCACTGCGGCAGCAGGAAGTTCGCCGAGATCGGGTCCCAGCCGCGCTTCGCGGCTTCGGTCACCCCGCGCGAGAAGGGCTCGACCGCGGTCACGACGATCGGCGGGTAGGGCTTCTGGTAGGGCTTGGGGATGATCCCCTGGCCGATGTCCGGGATCATGGTCTTCGCGGTCGAGACGTTCCAGAACTCGCCCTTCAGGTCGTAGGGCGGCTCGCCCGTCCAGATCGCGATCATGTGGTTGATGCACTCGACGAACATGGCGTTGCGGTTCTTGCCCATGTTCTCGAACGCTTCCCAGTCCGAGGGCAGGCCCCCCGGGCTGATGCCGACGATGAACCGCCCTTCCAACATGTTGTCGAGCATCGAGACGGTGGCCGCGAGCTGCGCCGGGTGGCCGTTGGGCAGGTTGAGCGTCCCGGTGCCGAGCTTGATCCGCTTCGTATCGTGCACCAGGCTCGCGAGGAACGCCGCGCAGCTCGTCACCGACTCGGCGACGTCGGTGACGTGCTCGCCGACGAAGGCCTCGCAGTAGTCGAGGCGGTCGGCGAGCAGGATCGACTCGCGGTCCTCCTTCAGCGTCTCGACGTAGTTGCGCCGCGGCGGATGCAGCGGCATCGTGAAATAACCGAGCTTCATCGGGGCGATCCTAGCGCGGGTTCTACAGGCCGAGGTAGAGCTTTTTCACCAGGTCGTTGTCGGAGAGCGCCTCGCGCGATGCGCCCGCGAACTCGATGCGGCCGTGCACGATCACGTAGCCGCGGTCGGCGATGCGGATCGCCTGGTGGAAGTTCTGCTCGGCCATCAGCACGGTGAGGCCGAACTTCTCCTTGAGCTCCTGGATCTTGTTCACCGTGTGCTGCACGAGGAGCGGCGAGAGCCCCACAGAGGGCTCGTCGACCAGCAGGATCTTCGGCGCGCTCATCAGCGCGCGCCCGAGCGCGAGCATCTGCTGCTCGCCGCCGCTCATGCTGCCGGCGAGCTGGCCGCGCCGCTCGGCGAGCCGCGGGAACGCCTCGTAGCAGAAGGCGAGGTTGCCGGCGAGGCGCTGGCGCGCCGCCTCGCGGTGCGCGCCGAGGAGGAGGTTTTCTTCGACCGTGAGCTTCGGGAAGAGCCGCCGGCCCTCGGGAACGAGCGCGATCCCCAGGCGCACCACCTCCTGCGGGGCGAGGCCGGCGAGGTCGTGCTCGGCGCCGTCGATCTCCGCGACCATGCGCCCGGCGCTCGGGCGCACGATCCCCATGATGCACTTGATGAGCGTGCTCTTGCCGTTGCCGTTGGTGCCGAGCAGCGCGACCGTCTCGCCGTCCTTCAGCTCGAGCGACAGCCCGTGCAGGACCTGCACGTTGCCGTAGCCGGCGCGCAGGTCCTCGACCCTGAGGCTATTCGCCAAGGTAGGCCTTCTCCACTTCCGGGTTGCGCATCACCTCGGCCGGATCGCCGTCGGCGATCTTGCGCCCCACGACCAGCACCGCGACGCGCTCGGAGAAGCGCATCACCGCGCGCATGATGTGCTCGATCATGATCACCGCGATGCCGCGCGCCTTCATCTCCATGAGGATCGCGAGGATCTCGTCCATCTCGGCGTGCGAGAGGCCCGCGAGCGCCTCGTCCGAGATGAGGAGCTTGGGGCGCGCGGCGATCGCGCGCGCGAGCTCGAGCTTGCGCATGTCCACCTGCGTGAGGCCGCCCGACTTCTCGCCGGCCTTCGCCGCGAGCCCGATCTGCCCGAGGATCGCGAGCGCCTCGTCCGCGGCTTCCGCAGCGCTCCTCTTCGCGCCGCCGTGCATGTGCGCCGCGTAGAGGAGCGGGATCCTCAGGTTGTCGAGCACCGTCATGCTCGCGAAGGGGCGCGGGATCTGGAAGCTGCGCGCGAGCCCGAGGCGGATGCGGCGGTGCGGAGGGAGCGCCTTCAGGTCGTGGCCGTCGAAGCGGATCGTGCCGCTCTCCTGGCGCAGCACGCCGGTGATGCAGTTGACGAGCGTGCTCTTGCCCGAGCCGTTTGGGCCGATCAGGCCGACGCGCTCGGCGGGCGCGACCGCAAGATCGACGCCCTCGAGCGCGACGAAGCCGCCGAAGCGCTTGGTGAGGCCCTCGACCGCGAGCACGGGGGCGCTCACGGCGCGCGCCTCCTGCGGGCCCAGAGCTTCTGCG
>JAKALD010000087.1 GCA_021813275.1 Pseudomonadota bacterium
GCAACGCCTCGGCCGCGGCCGAGACGTTGAGCCCGCGCCGTGCGACCTCGCAGACATAGCGCAGCTGCTGGAGCTTCATTTGCCTAGGTCGATTCCCTTATAACCATGTCACATAACATTATAAACAGACAGTCTTTTGCGGAATAAGCATCCCAAACTAACATGCGGGCCGATGTACGTTTACGACGAGATCGACCAACGGCTGGTGGAGGAGCGTGTCGCTCAGTTCCGCTGCCAGACGCGGCGCTTTCTGGGGGGCAAGCTCTCCGAGGAGGAGTTCAAGGCGCTGCGCCTTAGGAACGGGCTCTACATCCAGAAATTTGCGCCCATGCTGCGAATCGCCATCCCCTACGGAATGCTATCGGCGCGCCAGCTCCGCAAGCTCGCCGACATCGCGCGCCGCTACGACCGCGGCTACGGCCACTTCACCACGCGCCAGGATCTGCAGCTCAACTGGCCGAAGCTCGAGGATGTGCCCGACATCCTCGCCGAGCTCGCGACGGTGGAAATGCACGCCATCCAGACTTCGGGTAATTCCTTCCGCAACGTCAGCACCGACCACTTCGCGGGGGTCGCGCCCGACGAATTCGTGAATCCGCTGGTGTGGTGCGAGATCGTGCGCCAGTGGGCGACGCTGCACCCGGAGTTCTCCTACCTCCCGCGCAAGTTCAAGATCGCCGTGAGCGGCTCCGCGGCCGATCGCGCGGCGAGCGGTGTGCATGACATCGGGCTGCACGCGCTGCGCGCTGCCGACGGTGAAATCGGCTTCCGGGTTCTCGTGGGCGGCGGCTTGGGCAGGACGCCCATGGTCGGAATCGCGATCCGCGAGTTCCTGCCCTGGCGCCACCTGCTCACCTACCTGGAAGCGATACTGCGCGTCTACAACCTCTACGGCCGGCGCGATAACCTGAACAAGGCGCGCATCAAGATGCTGGTGAAGGAGCGCGGCCCGGAGAAGTTTCGCGACGAGGTCGAGGCGGAATGGGCGCACCTCAAGGACGGGCCTTCGACGCTCATCATCGAGGAGCTGGAACGAATCGCGCTGCGCTTCACGCGGCCGAGCTACGAACAAGCCCCCGAGATCGAGCTGGCGAAATCGGGTCCGATCGCATCATGGGTGCAGCGCAACGTTCATGCGCACAGGATCCCCGGCTACGCCGCGGTGACACTGTCGCTGAAGAAGACCGGCGTACCGCCCGGAGACGTGACCGCAGACCAGATGGATTCGATCGCCGACCTCGCCGAGCGCTATTCGTTCGGCGAGCTGCGCGTGACGCACGAGCAGAACCTCGTGTTTGCCGACGTACGTAAGGCCGAGCTCGCGGCGCTGTGGGGCGAGCTGCGTGCGCTCGGATTCGCCACGCCGAACGTGGGACTGCTCACCAATATCATCTGCTGCCCGGGAGGGGATTTCTGCTCGCTCGCGAACGCGAAGTCTATTCCGGTCGCGGAGGCGATCCAGCGCCGCTTCGACGACCTCGACTACCTATACGACATCGGCGAGCTCGACCTCAACATCTCGGGCTGCATGAACGGGTGCGGGCACCACCACGTCGGGCACATCGGCATCCTTGGCGTCGACAAGAACGGCGCCGAGTGGTACCAGATTCAAATCGGCGGCAACCAAATGCCTGCCGCGCTCGGCAAGGTGATCGGTCCATCCTTCGCACGCGTCGAGGTGCCCGACGTGATCGAGCGCCTGATCGAGTGTTACCTCGACGAGCGCGAAAGCGAAGTCGAGCGCTTCATCGACGTGGTGCAGAGGATCGGTATCGAACCCTTCAAGGAACGCGTCTATGGCGGTACTCCTCAGGAACCGGCGCATCGTAAGCGACGGCTGGCAATCGCTTGAGCCACGGCGCTGGCTGCAGGTGGGCGAAGACGGCTTGGTGCCGGATTTTCCGGCGGCGGCGGACCTGATCATCACGCCGCGCCTCTGGGCGCTGCGACGCGAGGATCTGCTCGAGCGCAGCGGCAGGCTCGGGCTGCGGCTCGAGCCGGAGGATGATCCGGGCGCGTTCGCCGCCGAGCTCGGGCATTTCGCGCTCCTCGCGGTGAATTTCCCGAAATTCGGCGACGGGCGCGGCTTCTCAATCGCGCGCCTTCTTCGCGAGCGCTACGGCTACCAGGGCGAGCTGCGCGCCCTCGGACAGGTGACACGCGATCACCTGTTCTTCATGGATAGTTGCGGCTTCGATTCGTTCGCGCTGCGTGAGTGCGAGGACCCCGAGGAAGCACTTTCGGGATTCGGGGACTTTAGCGAAGCCTACCAGGCCTGCGTCGCGCGGCCGCAGCCGCTTTTTCGCCGGCGTTTGCGCGCGTGAGCCGCGAGCGGGAACTCGAGACGCGCTCGCTGGAAGCGGCACTGATCCGGTTCGACCGCGACCCCGGCCGCCGCGGGGCGCGCTACCCGGTACAGCACGCGACGCGGCGCGGCTCGCCGAGCTCCTCCTGCGGCTCGATGTGCGCACGCCCGAGGAGCGTCCCGCCGACACAGGCGTGGCGACGAACGACATCGTGCGCGCGCGGCTTGTGCGGCAAGAGCCGTTCTTTGTCGATTCGTACGCCACGGTGCGCGTTACCGGCGTCTTCATCGTGATCGACGGGGCCACGAACAGCACGGTGGCCGCCGGAGCGGTGTCGTGAAGGGGATCGTCTATTTGGTCGGCGCCGGCCCGGGGGCGGCCGACCTTCTCACCGTGCGCGGGGCGAGGCTGCTCGCCGAAGCGAACATCGTCTTCTACGATGCGCTCGCCTCGCCCGACGTGCTCGCGCTCGCGCCACGAGCGCAGAAGGTGTCCGTCGGCAAGCGCTGCGGCGCGCATTCGGTCTCACAGCGCTTCATCAACAAGCGGCTCGTCGAAGCGGCGAGCCGACACAAGGTGGTGGTGCGGCTGAAAGGCGGAGATCCCATGTTGTTCGCGCGCGCGCAGGAGGAGATCGACGCGCTCACCGCTGCCGGCGTGACGGTGGAAGTGGTGCCGGGGGTGACCGCCGCACTCGCCGCCGCGGCCCAGGTGCGCACTTCGCTCACGCGGCGCGGCGTCGCGCGCAGCGTGGTACTCGCCACGCCGCGTGCGGGCGAGGGCGAATCGCGCTCGCGCTGGGTCGAAGCGGTGCGGGACGCGGACACGGCGGTGCTTTACATGGCGGCCGGCGATGCGCGGGAAGTCCGGTGCATGCTTCTCAAAGCGGGCGTGCATGCCGACATTCCGGTCGCGATCGCCGAATCTGTCTCGTTGCCGCAAGCGAAGCTCGCGGCCGGAACGCTGAACGAGCTGCCGCGGTTCGCGGACGAGTGGCAGGGCGGTCCGGCGGTAGTGTTGATCGGCGAAGTGTGGCGTGACGTCGTCGTCCGTCAAGCCACAGCCGGCCAGTGCCGGGCACCGGCCGCAAGCCAGGGCGCGTAGGCGAAGAACGTCGCGAACCACGCGGCCCGCTTCTCGGCGATTACGGGCCGCGGAAGCTCCATCCCACATCCGCTCAGTGCCCTTCGCTCGCACGTAGCGCGCCGAAATGCTTCGACTTCAGTGCCCATCAGCGCTGTCCATGCGCTCGGCAACTGTCAAAGTCGGGTTTGAGGAAGGGGATCACGTCGGCGCGATCTCCGGAACCGGTCAACCCGGGAAACTGCATCGCGTTGCCCGGAAGGAAGTGCTCCGGGCCGCGCAGCCACCGGTCGAGCGTAGCGGCGTTCCGGGTGGCGCCCGAGTGCGTGAGCGCGCCCGAATAGCGTCCGAATCTGAGCACGGTGCCGGCTTTTCTTGGTCAGATTGCAGCGAGGCCCGGACCCGTCTCGTTCACGCCCGCCTGCGCCGAGTGGCAGGCCATGCAGACAAGGAGCAGCTTCGCCCCCCGCGCGGCGTCGCCGTCGGCGAATACCGCGGCGCGTGCGGCGAGCGCGAGCGCCGCTGCGGGGGACGGGTCCCGGCGCCCCAAGAGGTTCCCTGCGATCAGACAGGCGTGGTCAGGCGCGATGCGCGCGGCGTACGGGAAGCCCGACGGTGAGCAGCGCCGCGACCGCCATCAGCGCCGCGGTGATCCAGAAGATGACGGCGTAGCTTCGCGCTTCGCCGAGCACGAGGATCGCGCCAAGGATGCCGATTCCCATCGCGCGGCCCATGTTGTGCGCGAAGTTGAAAAGCCCAGCCGCTTCGCCCGCCGCCTCTTCGGGCACCGTGGTGAGCGCGGCGACCGCGGTGGGCGCGAGCGGCAGCGCCATGCCGAAGCCGCACACGGTCATGACGCCAAAAAGGAGCGCGGGCGAAGTGCTTGTGTCGAGCACGGCGAGCGCGACGAAGCCCGCAGTCATCACGAGGAAACCGGCCGCCCAGGGAAGCGCGGGGCCCAGCCGATCGGTGATTTGCCCGCCCCAGACCCCGACCACGATCGCGGTCACCGTGAGCGGAAGCAGCGCGTTCGTCGCGGCGAGCCCGGAATAGCCGCCGACGTACTGGAGCTCGAGCGGCACGAACATCATCGCCGAGAACATGCCCACGCACACGAGCCAGGTTCCGAGATTGCCGAGGACGAAGGGCCGGATGCGGTACAGGCTCACGTCGAACAAGGGCTTTTTCTCGGTCTTCTGGTTGATCCAGAGAACGATCATGCCCACCGCGAACACGCCGTAGAGCATCCCGGCCATCTCGCGCATCGTGTTGCCGATCGCGGCCGTGAGCCCCGCCTGCATCGTGTCCATGCCCGAGACGGCGAGCGCTACGACGAGCGCCGAGAACCCGACGAGGAACGCGCTCGAACCCACCCAGTCGAAGCGCTCCTCGCGCTTCGGCAGCTCTTCGAGCGCCGCCGCGGCCCAGATCCACAGGAGCGCGGCGAAGGGCGCCGGCACCCAGAAGAGCGATCGCCAGCCAAGCGCGACCGCGAGATAGCCGCCGATCACGGGACCCCCGACCGTGCCCGAGAGGAGCGCGGCGCGCCAGATGCCGAAGGCGAGGCCCTGGCGCTCGCGGATCTGCGTGCTGATGAAGACGATCGAGTCGAGGAGAATCCCGCCGCCCAGGCCCTGGAGCGTGCGCATCGCGACCAGGGTCGCGGCATTCGGGGAAGCTGCCGCGGCGGCCGAGCCGAGCACGTAGAGCGCGAGGCCCCAGAGGAAGAGGCGCTTGTGACCGTAGCGATCGCCGAGCTTGCCCATCACGGGCATTACGACCGCGTAGGGCACGAGGTAGGACAGGATGATCGCGACGAGGGCGTAGTTTCCGCCCCCGACCCCGCGGGTCATGGCGGCAATCGGCACGTTGACGATGCCCGCGCTCATGTTGGAGAAGAACGTCGCGATCGAGGCGATCGCGATCAGCGCCGCCGGGGAAAAGCTGCTGCGTTTCATTTTGCGCCTCCTTTGACCAGACGCCCGCCGAAGGAATTGGTCAGCACCAGGGTGACGCTCGCCGCCATCGCCGCCATCGCCCAGGCCGGATGAAGGATCCCGGTCGCGGCCACGGGAATCCCGATGCCGTTGAACGTGAAGGCAATGGCGAGGTTCTGCACGGTCTTCGCGTAGCTACGGCCACCGATCGAGAGCAGATCGGGAATCGCGGTGAGCGCGTGGTTCATGACCACCGCGTCGGCCGACTCGATCGCGATGTCGGTGCCGGCGTCGAAGGCGACGCCGACGTCGGCCTGCATGAGCGCGGGGGCGTCGTTGATTCCGTCGCCGACCATCACGACCCGCGGCCCTTCGCGCTGAAGCGAACGGACGTACTCCGCCTTGTCGGCAGGGAGCGCCTCGCCGCGAAACCGTCGGATGCCGAGCTGCGCGGCGAGCGCTTCGGCCGCGCGCCGGTGATCGCCCGTGACGAGGATCGGCTCGATCCCGCGCGCGGTGAGCGCTCGGATCACGCTTTGCGCGTCCGGCCGCGCCTCGTCGCCGAGCGGGATGAGTCCGAGAAGCCGCCCGCCGCGCGCGACCCCGACGAGCGTCGCCGAAGCGGGAAGGCGTGCGCCGATGTCGGCCGGCAGCGCGATGCCGTGCTCTTCGAGAAACCGCGGGCTTCCTGCGAGCAGGCGCTCACCGCCGAGCGTTCCCGAGAGGCCGCGGCCGGGCGTCTCGTGGAAGTCCTCGATCTCGCCGAGCTCGAGCCCGCGCGCGTCCGCCTCGTCGACGATCGCCTTGGCGAGCGGATGGCGCGAGAAGCGCTCCACGGCCGCGGCCATCGCGAGAAGGTCATCGGCCACCACGCCGAGCACGCGGGGCTTGCCTTGCGTGAGGGTGCCCGTCTTGTCGAAGACGACCGCGCGCACGTCCTTCAGCGCCTGGAAGGCTTCGGCGCTCCGGACGAGGATGCCGCGCGCGGCCGCTTCGCCGCCGCCGCGGATGAGCGCCAAGGGCGTCGCCATGCCGAGCGCGCAGGGGTAGCCCATCACGAGCACGGTAAGCGCCGCGTAGAGCGCGCGCTGCTCAAGGCTCGCGCTAGAGGCCATCCCGGCGATCGTCCAGCCAAGGAACGCCGCCGCCGCGATCCCGAGCACCACGGGCACGTAGACAAGGAGAATTCGCTCGACAAGGACGAGGATCGCGGGCTTCAATGCTTTCGCCGCTTCGACCTCGCGCGCGACGCGCGCGACGAAGCTCTCGCCTGCGGGCTTCGTCACTCGCGCGAGGAGCACGCCGTCGCTGTCCAGAGACCCGGCGATCACCGCGGCGCCCGCCACCTTGGTCACCGGCAGCGGCTCGCCGGTCACCATGGACTCGTCGATCGCGGCGACCCCTTCGACGACCTCGCCATCCAGCGGAATGCGCTCGCCGGGGCGCACGCGCACGAGCTCGCCGACCGTCATGTCGGCCACGGGCACTTCGACCTCCTTGCCGTCCCTCACGACGCGCGCGGTCGCGGGCTGGAGCTCAAGGAGCTTGCGCACGGCCTGCGAGGCGCGGGTGCGCACGAGCCCGGCGACGAAGCTACTCAGAATATGATAGGTCATGAGCAAGGCGGCAGCGCCGAAGAAGTCCGCCGCTGGGAACGAGGGCACGGCGAAGCCGACCAGGCCCGCGGCGAACGCGCCGAGCGCGCTGAAGCTGAGCAGCACGTGCTGGTTGAGGATCCCGCGGCGCAGGGCCGCCGCCGCCATCGCGAGAAAGCGCCAGCCCAGGCCGAAGACGACGAGCACGGCCCCCGCCGCCATGGCGTACGCGAGCCACGGCCCGACCACCGGAAAATCGAGCCATTCACCGACCATCATCGCCAGTCCCACGCCGCTCACGAGCGCCGCGGCGAGTAGCCGCCGGCGCTCGGCGTCGAGCTCTTCCTCGTCCTGGATGAATGCCCGGAGCCTCTCACGGTCGCGGATCGAGTAGCCGAGCGATTTGAGGGTCTCGGTGATCCGCGCAGGGGTGGCGGGTGCACCGTCGTAGACGATGAGCGCCTCCTCGTGGGCGAGGTTCACCGCGGCCGACGTGACGCCCGGAATGCGCGCGAGTGCGCGCTCGACGCTCTGGCGGCAGAACGAGCACTGCATGCCGCCGATGCCGATCTGCAGCCGCGCGGGCGAGTGCTCGGGCGGTCTTACGAACGAGGAGGTGAGCGCGGTGTCCGTCACGGCGAACCTCAGGCTGGCACGCGGCCGGTGACCCGATAGCCGAGCTGGCCGATCGCAGCGACGAGTGCATCTTCGCTCGTGAGCGCCGGGTCGTGGCGCACGCGCGCTTCGCCCGTTTCATATGTGGCGCGCGCTTCGCGCACGCCTGGGGTGGCGCCAAGCCGCGTCTGGACTTTCGCGGCGCAGCCGTCGCAGCGCATGCCTTCGATCTTGAAAACGACTGTGTTCATCTTACGTGGCTCCTTTGTGCGTTTGCCTTGTGAAGAAATCTTGGATTGCACGCTACTCCCTGGAGTCGCCTCCAGAGTCAAGCGCCTCGTTCGAGGCTCGCGCTCGAAGCTCCCCCTTCAGGCGGGCTTCGCGACCGAGACGAACATTCCGAACCAGATCGACCAGGCTCCAAGCGCGATCAGCACCACGCCCGTCCACAGGGGCGCGCGGCGCGGGAGCGCGGCGCGCCTGGTCGAGGCACGCAAACACGGCAAGTACGTCTACTACCGGCTAACGGACTTGAACGTCTCGGATCTCTGGGTGACACTGCGCTGCGTCGCCGAGGAGCGGCTTCTCGAGCTGCAATCGGCGCTTCGATCGCTCGTTAAGGTCGGCTCCGAGCTGCAGGGCGTGGACCGCGAGTCCATTCTCAAGCGGGCGAAACAGGGTGAGGTCGTCGTCATCGACGTGCGGCCGGCGGAGGAGTTCGCGGCAGGCCACCTTCCATATGCCCGGTCGATACCGCTTGGGGAATTGAAGCTGCGGTTGAAGCACCTGCCGAAATCAAAGCCTGTGGTCGCCTACTGCCGCGGACCGTTCTGCATGATGGCGAAGGACGCCGTCAGCCTACTGCAGAGGCGGGGCTACCGGGCCTTCGAGCTTGCGGACGGCGTCGCCGAGTGGCAGGCGAGGGGGCTTCCGCTCGAGCGTTGAGCCCGAAGGCGCTCTATGAAGACGCTGTTCGTGCTGAAGGGCACCGCAGGGCGTCGCGAGATCCTTGCCCCATTTGGGGTGCCAGACGCACTTCGATCGGGGGAGACCGAGGCGGGCGGCACGCTTCGTCATCAGGTCGTGCGGCTCGCAATGCAGAGCGAGCGCCATCGTGCCCTCGTGCTGTCCCAGCAGTCGCGTGGCGAGCTCAGCGATGATCACCCAGTCGTGCCCGGAAGATTGGGGCGGATACGCGAGGAGCAGGCACTGGAGCAGCGTGATAACCACGAGCGGGACCGTCGCCTCGCTGAATCTCGGTAGAGGCCGGATCTACCAACGCAGCTTTAAGACCGTTTCGATGACCGCCTGGCTTAGTTCCCAGCCCTCGGCTTGTCGCTTCCCGTTGGCGCGCGCTTCCGCAAAATTGCGCAGCGACCCGCGTGCAGCGCACGCTGCAGACGCAGGCGCGAGCCGAATCGACGTACGCAAAGGGGCGCAAGTTTGGACAACGACCCGTGTTCTTGAAGCCGTGCCGCATGGGCGTGGACAACGTCATTGACTTCGTGGCCGCGCACTTCCGCTGCCGCCGGCGGGCGGAGGGTTTTGGGCTGCGCGAGCACGCGCTCGACAAATGCGTGGAGATGTACAACCGCGGAAACTGGCACGGATTCGCGTACTGGCATGCCGTCTACCTGCGGGAGCGGCGCCGACTGGCGGGCCCGGGCATCGACTAGCGTGAACGCATGAATGACTTGGTGCGGCAGGGGATATGACAAACGCGAAATCGATCGCCGAGCACTGGGGCCCAGGCGATGTCTTCGGCTCGATCATCGCGGCGCTTGCCAAGATGTCGAAGCCGCTCGAGGGCTTGAGGATCGAGGACCTCGCGCCGGTGGATCATTTCCACGCGCGCGGCTTTCCCGCCACGGTGGAGCTTGCCGACAAGCTGCCGATCAACTCGGGGCAGCGCATTCTCGATATCGGCTGCGGGCTCGGGGGCCCTGCGCGCTACATGGCCGATCGTTTCCGGTGTAGGGTCAATGGGATCGACATCACGCCCGCGTTCGTCGACGCGGCGAACAAGCTGACCGGGCTGCTGCGCATGCAGGCGCAGGTCGAGATTATCCACGGCGACGGCCACCAGCTTCCGTACCCGGACGAGTTCTTCGATGGCGCCTACACGCAACACGTCACCATGAACGTCGCTGATCGCCCGAAGTTCTTCGGCGAGGCCTATCGCGTGCTGAAGCCTGGAGCCTTCTTCGCGCTCACCGAGCACGGACTCGGCCCCAGGGCCGAGCCTCGCCATCCGGTGCCTTGGAGCGCGGACGGGAGCAGTGCCTTTCTCGTGACGCCGGCCGAAACGCGGGCGCTGCTGGAGAACGCAGGCTTTCGCGACGTCGTCGTCGAGAGCACCGGGCCGAAGTATCTCGCCGGCTACAAGGCGATGATCGAGCGGGCGGAAAAGGGTGCGTTGCCGGCTCTCGGGCTCCACTTGCTCATGGGAGAGACCGCGCTGCAAAAGATGCGCAACGCGGCACGGAACATCGAGGAAGGCCGTACGCATCCGGTTCAGGTCGTCTGCCGCAAGCGGGGATGACGGCGGGCCCAGCCCAAGTCCCTCGGTCATATCGGCGATGTGAAGCGCGGAGGCGCGCAGCTTCGTCAGCCAGCCCGTCCGGCCGGTCCCAAAAACCGGACAGGTATTGGTCCGCTCGCCCACGCTGGCAAAAAACCAACGTTTTCAGGCGAATTAGGCGGCTATGTCAGTAGGTCTGAGGTTATGGCTCTGCCACTTTCCAGATACATTGCTTTACCTCCCCTTCTGAGAATAGCCTCGGCGCGCTAGTCAGAAGGCGTAGCGCACCGTGACGTAGACGTTGCTGTTGTCCTGCAGCGAGCCGAGCTGGCCGCTGCGGTTGCCGCCGAAAAAGTTGCCTCCCACCTCGGCCCAGACGTTGTCGCTGAACGCATAGCGCAGCGAAGGGATGATGTAGTGGTCCTTTTCGCTGATGCCGATGAAGGCGAACACATTGAAGGTGAGTGTCTGGTGGGCGAAAAGCTGGGTGAAGCGAACCGTCGCGACTTTTCGGAGCCGGTTTTTAACCGGGAAACCCGCGGGGAGCGTCTGGAGGTACGCCGCGTAGTCGCGCATCCATTCTCCGTACAGCTGCAGGCCGAGCGTACCGTCCTCCCACAGCTGCCGCGAGTAGCCGACGAGCGCCCTGAGTTGGCTGTTTTCGATCGAAGGGTCGCGGCCCTCGGGGTCCTGCGGCGAGTCGTAGTACCCCGCCTCGAGGCTGAGCACACCCTTGGCCACCGGCCCGGTGAGGCTCGCGCCGACCGTGTTGAGCCGCGGATACGTGCCGACGATCTCGGTGCCCGTCACGCGCCACGCCGGGCTGCGGTAGTGCGTGCGCGAGGCGTAGCCGGCCAGCTCCCAGCTGCCTAGATATCTGGATACCCGACCCGACATTTCCAGGTCTGCCAAGCCATGGTCCGGCTCCACGATGCGTCGGGGCAGCCCCGCCGGCAGCGGATCCGGCAAGATGAAGCGGCGGGCGGTCGGCGTATGGTCAGGCCGGAAGCCGGCGGCGACGAGCTCCACGGTGGTCGAGCCGGGGTAGGCATCGAGCTTGAGCGCGTCGCTGCCGAGCTTGAGATACTGCATCGGCTCGCCAGTGAACAGGGCGACGTAGTCCTTGGGGAACGTGTCGTTGATGAACAGCAGGTCGCCCACACCCCAGGTGATGACCTGCCGGCCGAGGCGCGCGCTCGCCTTCTGCGATGTCGCATCCCCGTACAGCTCTCGCGTGATCACACGCGTGTCGTTGACGGCCGCGTCGCGCAGCAGGTCGAAACGGCCCACGAAATCGGCATTACCCGAAGCGTTCCTGCCCTCCGCCTTGAGCTGTCCTCGTAGCTCTGCCGCCGGGAAGTCGCACGCGATCCCGGGCGGGCAGTCCACCCGGCGGGTGCGCTCCGCCACGTGAGTTTGTGCAAAGCCGTTCCAGGAAACGCCTTCCGCGCGCGCGGCGACAGGCGAGGTGAGCGTGATCAAAGCAGCGGCAACGCTCGCCGCGGCGCGCGCCGGCTGGCCGATCGTGGCGGTCATCGCTGCCGCTTCGTCGCAGCGGTCGTTTATCGCACCCACTGAGTGGGTGGATTGCGCAGGTAGCGTTCGGTGAAGATATCCGGCTTTAGTCCGATGTCGTACTGCACCTGCTGGAACACGACCTCGGTGTGGTAACCGCTCTGCACGTTCTTCATGGTGCGCGCCGTGACGGTCCAGTATTTGCCAACCTGCTCCACTTTGTCGGCGGTGAACACGCGCAGCAGCTTATTGCCCGCGTCGTAGTATTCCTCCTTGAGCGGCAGCCAGCGCTCCTGGTCGATCCAGGAGACCCGCCGGGAGTAATCGACCACCGTCTTAGGCTTGCTTTCGATCACGTACGTCGGCCGCCCGCCGAACTCCTCTTTACGAAGGAAAACGTGGTTCTCGTCGCCGACGTTTCGTCCCGATACGTCCTCGTAGGTGAAGTCCGAGCCGACGAAGGAAGAGCGCTTGTCGTCCGCGGCGATGCGCTTCACGAGATGCAACGCCGGAATGTAGATCCAGCGATCGCTGTCCCGATTGGGGTATTTCCAAACGAGGAACGAAGTGCCCTTCACGTCGGCCGGACCGTGAAAATACATGTAGTAGCGCTGCTCGCCCGATGCGCCGACGTTGATCCTTAGCATCGTCATGTCGCGCTCGCGCACTTGGCCCTCGGGATTGACGAGCTTCATCTGCACGCGGGCGCGCATGTCGTTTCCGGCGAAGTAGAAAGCGTCCAGCGAGCGCTTCACGATCTCGTTGGCGGAAGGATCGGCGGCGTGCGCGGGGGCCGACGCGGCGGCGAGGGCCACAAGCAATGGAAGAACAATGCGCCAGCGCGGTTTCATTTGGCATCTCCCGGGGTGAAGAGCCAGCCTCTCATCAACACGATCAGAGCCGGCAGGTAGAGGATCGTGAGCAGCGCAGAGAGCAGCATCATGCTGACGATGAACGCGCCCACGGTGATGTACGGCGTAAGCGGGGCGAGCAACATGACCGAGAAGGCGACCGCGAACAGGGCGGCGTTGCGCATGATCCCCTTGCCGGGACGGCCTGCGGTCCAGGCGAGCGCCTTCTTGAGCCCTGCCAGGTCGCGGCCGGGGTCGACGGCGGTTTCGGCGAGCCGCTGCCGCAGCCGGCTCACGAAGTGGATCGGGAAATCCACCGCCATGCCGAGCGCGAGGGTCGAGAGCACGGAGATCGGCATGTCGAAGTCCTTGCCGGCGAACCCGACCACCCCGTATATGAGCAGGATCGTGAACAGCAGCGGCACATAACCGATCAGCGCCCACTTCGGCGAGCGGAAATCGAAGGCGAGAATGACGAAGACCACCGCCAAGGCGAGCAGAAAGCCCCTCACCATATCCCACAGAACCTCGTGGTTCCACACCAGGTTGAAATAGGCGATGCCGGCAGGTGCCAGCTTCATGTCGGCGGGATGCACGCGCTGGTATTCGCGCACCGCCCGGATCACGCTTCCCATCGCCGCGGCGTCCCAGGTCTTGA
>JAKALD010000088.1 GCA_021813275.1 Pseudomonadota bacterium
TATCGATGCACCGACGGACAACAGTCAATCCACAATATATAGGTCAACGATACATTCCATGGGGCTATTTAGTAGGTCGCAGCGAGCCGCACTGATCGCATGAATCCAATTTCAACAAACTGCTAGATCTCGCCGGCTCGCGCCGAACGTCTCCATGAGCTGGAACACGGCAACGCCTCCGCTCAAGCTATCGAACGTCGACATCGTCGTGGCGTGCGAGCGCGACGACACGGGCGACGCGCTGATCCGCGACCTGCAGCATACGCGCGCACGGGTGCGACACCTGTGGCCGATCCCGGCGCGGCTGCCAGACGATACGGACGTGATCTTCTGCGATTTCGCGCCGGACCTGGCGAGCCGCATACCGTGGGTGCCGGGGGAGCCGAAAGCGGCGCTCGTGACGATCCTCGCGCGCGAGCCGTCGCCCGATCTGGAGCTGCTTTGCAACTGCGCACCCGATGCGGTGCTGCACCGCCCATTCACGGCGCAGGCGACGCTCACGAGCCTCGTGCTCGCGCGCGCGCACTTCGCGTACGAGCAGCGGTTGCGCAGCCGCATCGGCAAGCTCGACGAGACGCTGCGCACGATCCGCTGCGTCGAGCGTGCGAAGGCGATCCTGATGTCGCGACGCAAGGTACGCGAGGACGAGGCGTACCAGTTCATGCGGCGGCAGGCGATGAGCCGGCGCGTCTCGATCAGCACGATCGCGAACGCGATTGTTGACAGCGAGGAGATGCTTGGCTAGCATAATTTGAGCAGTGCGCGCTTAGGCGCATCGCGGCAACGGCGCCGCGACAGGGAAAGAAGGCAACGAAGCCTCCGTGACAACCGCGTCTGGTTGTACGGGGGCTTTTGTTTTTGTGCGCTTCGGCGCAGCGTGGCGACGATGCCGCGCATTTGATCAATCGGGCAAGGGCGCCCCTGCGACACCACGAGGAATGGCTGCGCAGGGGCGTTTTTATTTCCATCGCATAAGGAGGAGGGCCATGAAGATCAACCGGCGGAATTTCCTGAAGGGAACCGCTGCGGCCGGCGTAGCGGCAGCGACCGGCTTCCCGCACATTTGGATCAAGAACGCCTCACTCGCCTACGCGGCAGGCGGCGAAATCAAGGTCGGCGTGCTGTACTCGCTGACCGGCACCACCGCGATCATCGAAACCTCGCTAAACCACGCGACAATAATGGCGATCGAGGAGATCAATGCCGCGGGCGGGATCAACGGCATGAAGGTGGTTCCAGTCGTCGAGGATCCGGCTTCGGATCCCGCGACGTTCGCCGAGAAGGCGCGCAGGCTCGTCGTCGGCGAAAAATGCGTGAGCGTCTTCGGATCGTACACGTCGGCGAGCCGCAAGGCGGTGCTGCCAGTATTCGAGAAGTACCACAACCTCTACTGGTACCCGACCCTTTACGAAGGGCGTGAGTGCTCGACCAACGTGATCTACACGGGCGCCGTTCCGAACCAGCAGCAGAAGGATTTCATCCCTTGGCTAATCAAGAATTTCGGCAAGAAGTTCTATCTGATCGGTTCGAACTATATCTACCCGAAGGAAGAGAACAACGTCTGCAAGATACTTCTGAAGCGGCTCGGCGGCGAGGTCGTCGGCGAGGAATACGTGCCGCTCGGCCACTCGGAATTTAGCGCGGTGATCAACAAGTTCAAGGAGACGCAGCCGAACGTGATCTTCTCGACCGTGGTAGGCGATTCCGTCGTCGCGTTGCACCGGCAGTACAAGGCGGCGGGCCTCAATCCGAAAAAAATGCCGATGGCCAGCCTGACAACCTCCGAGGACGAAGTTGCAGCGATGGGCGGCGAGTTCGGCGCGGGCCACTTCACGTCGGCGCCGTACTTCATGTCGTACGACTCACCAGAGAATCACCGGTTCGTGGAAGCCTTCAAGAAGCGCTGGGGCAAGGACAAAACCACGAACTTCGTGTCCGAACCCGCCTACTTTCAGGTTCACCTATTCAGGCAGGCGGTGGCGAAGCTCGGCAAGGGCGACATCACGCCGCCACAGATTCGTAAGGCTGCGTGGGGACAGGAATACAAGGCACCCGAGGGCCTCGTGAAGATCGATCCGAAGAATTCCCACACCTACCTGTGGCCGAAGATCGGCGAGTGGCAGGCCAGCGGACAGGCCAAGATCATCGAGGAATCAAAGGAGTGGGTCGAGCCGCTGCCGTACTGGGCGTATCCCGGGCAGGTCTGCACGCCTACCGGCATGGTGGAGAAGAAGTCCTGACGCTGCGCGGCAGCGACGTCCCAATTAACCTCCGGCGTGGAGCGCGCCACGCGCTCCACGCCCTGGAGCGGAAGCGCCCATGAATGCCATCGCTTCACAGATCTCGGTCGGACTGAGCATCGCGTCGATCCTGCTGCTCATCGCCCTCGGGCTCGCGATCATCTACGGCACGATGGGCGTGATCAATCTCGCCCACGGCGACTTCGTGATGCTCGGCGCGTATAGCGTCTGGTTTCTCCAGAAGCAGTTCGGGATGAACCTGATCACCACGCTGCCGTTCGTGTTCTTGATCGTTGGCGGCGTCGGCTGGCTCGCCGAACGGTTGCTGATACGGCACCTGTACCAGCGCCCGCTCGACACGATCCTCGCGACGTGGGGAATCGGCGTGATCCTGCAGCAGGCGATCCGGCTATTTGCGGGCGCGGAATTGCGCTACGTGAAAATGCCCCAGTTCCTGATCAATCCCGTGCATATCTTCGGTTACGAGGACTCCGCGTATCGGATCTTTATCTTCGCGCTCGCGATCGCGCTGCTCGTCGCGACCTATCTGCTGATCTACAGAACGGAGTTTGGCTTGCGAATGCGCGCGATCACGCAGAACCGTGACGTCTCGCGCTGCTTCGGCATCAATGCCGGGCGCATCTACGCCCTGACCTTCGCGTACGGCGCCGGGCTGGCCGGCATCGCCGGAGCGCTGGTCTCGCCACTGAAGAGCGTCGCACCCGACATGGGCACGAGCTACGTCGTCGACGCGTTTCTCGTGGTCGTGCTCGGTGGCGTGCAAAGCCTGCTCGGCACTGTCGCGAGCTCCTACGTGATCGGGCAAGCCGACGGTGTGTTGGCGTCCCTGAGCGACGACACGATCGCGAAGGCCGTCGTCTTCCTTGGCGTCGTCGTACTGATCCGACTGTTTCCGCAGGGCCTGTTCGCTATGCGTGTGCGCCGAAGCTAGCTAACGACCTATGATTTCCCAACGTCAAACGACCCATCGGCTCGCGGCGTACGCGGTCTTCTGCGTCGTGATCCTGCTGGTGCCGCTGTTCGTTAGCGATGCGTACCTGCTCAACAAGTTCGCGCGCTACATCGTGTTCGGCATTTTGTCGCTTGCGCTGAGTCTGTCGTGGGGCTACGCAGGCATACTGAATCTCGGACAAGCCGTGAGCTTCGGGCTCGGCTCCTACTGCATGGCGATGGCGCTCAAGCTGCGGACCATTCCGATCCAGACGGGTGCAGGCGGCCTGCCGGACTTCATGGTGTGGAACAACGTGCACACGCTGCCGTGGTTTTGGGAGCCGTTTCACTCGTACGCGTTCACGCTTTTCGCCGGGCTCGCGGTGCCGGCGGTAATCGCGTTTTTGATCGGGTGGTTCATTTTCCGTGCGCGCGTGAGCGGCGTGTACGTCGCGATCATCACGCTCGCGATGCTCGTCGTGATCAACCTCGTGATCATCGATCAGCAGCGTTACACCGGCGGCTTCAACGGCATCACTGACCTAACGACGTTCAAGCTATTCGGCGTCGAGTTCGGCGCCTACAGCGTCGCGACGTACTATCTCGCGGCGGTGATCCTGACGCTACTGCTGTTCCTCGGACTCGCGCTCATGAACAGCAAGACTGGACTGATCCTGCAGGCGATCCGCGACGACGAAACGCGCGTCAGGTACTTTGGGTACGACGTCGCCAACTACCAGAACTTCATCTTCTGCGTATCGGCCGCAGTCGCGGGGCTCGCCGGGATGCTCTACACACTCGTGATGGAGTTCGCGTCGCCGACGTTCCTCGCGGTTCCGATCAGCCTTTCGATCGTGATCTGGTGCGCGGTCGGTGGGCGCGCGTCGCTGCTCGGCGCGGCGCTCGGCGCGATCGTGGTCACTGGTGTGCAGGGCAGCCTGTCCGACAGCAAGACGTTTCTCGATACGTGGATGCTGATCATGGGCGCGCTGTTCATCGTGGTCGTGCTGTTCCTTCCGAACGGCCTGATCAGCATAGGCGACGTGATCCGCGGCAGGCGGCAGCGACGGCGCAGGGCGGCGCCCGCGCGGATGCCGGAGCACGCCGAAATCGCCGCGCCGGGGCGGAGCGCAGCACGATAGACGGCGATGTCGAACGAACCGATTCTCGAGCTGCGTGACGTCGCCGTCGATTTCAGCGGTTTCCGCGCAATCAACGGCCTGAACCTGCAAGTCGCGAAGGGCGAGTTGCGCTGCCTGATCGGGCCGAACGGTGCGGGTAAGACCACTGCGCTCGACGTCATCTGCGGGAAGGTCAGAGCGAGGGCCGGGAGAATCACGCTCATGGGGCAGGACATCACGCGCCTGCCGGAATATAAAATCGCGCGTCGCGGCGTCGGGCGCAAGTTCCAAGTGCCGAGCGTGTTCCGCGAGCTCACGGTGCGCGACAACCTCGAGGTCGCATACTGCAAGCGCCTGGGGGTGTTCGCGAACGTGCGGCGCCTCGGGCGCAGCGCGGAGCGCAACGATCTTGAGAAGCTCGCCGAGCTGGTCGGCCTCGAGGACGTGCTCGATGAGCGCGCCGGCTACCTGTCGCACGGCCAGACGCAATGGCTCGAAATCGCGCTGCTGCTCGCGCAGGACAGCGGGATTATTCTGCTCGACGAGCCCACAGCCGGCATGACGGCGCAAGAGACGATGCACACGGCGAAGATCGTCAACGCGCTCAAGGGACGTCATACGCTGCTCGTCGTCGAGCACGACATGGCCTTCGTGCGCGAGATCTCCGACATCATCACGGTCATGCACCAGGGACGCGTGCTCGCCGAGGGCAGTGCGAGCGAGATCCAAGGCGATCCGGCGGTGCGCGAAGCCTATCTCGGCCAGCGAGGGATCGCGCATGCTTGAGCTGCGCGAAGTAGCTTCCTACTACGGCAACACCCCGGTGCTGCAGGACTTTTCGGTCCGCGTCGCGGAAGGCGAGTTCGTCGCTGTGCTCGGCCGCAACGGCGTAGGCAAGACGACGCTGCTGAAAACCATTATGGGCCTGACTGACCGCGCCGACGGTCGCATCGTGCTCGGCGGCCGCGATCTCGCTGCCATGCCCACGCATCTGCGGGCACTGCAAGGCATCGGCTACGTGCCCCAAGGACGCGGAATTATCCCGCACTTCACGGTGCGCGAGAACATCGTGATGGGAACATTCGCGCGCCGCGACCGCCGGCGTGAAATTCCCCCGATCGCGCTCGACCTGTTTCCGGCGCTGCGCGAGGGCCTCAACCGGATGGGCGGCGTTCTCTCGGGCGGTCAGCAGCAGCAGCTCGCGATCGCGCGCGCGCTCGCGGCCGATCCGCGCATCATCCTGCTCGATGAGCCGACCGAGGGCATCCAGCCGAACATCGTCGAGCAAATCGAGCAAGCGATCGCGCGGCTCAATCGCGAGCACCGCATCACGATCGTGCTCGTCGAGCAGAATGTCGACTTCGCGCGGCGCGCCGCGCAGCGCTTCATCATCATGGAGAAGGGCCGCATCGCAGTGGAAGGCGCGGTCGGCGAGCTCACCGATCAACTGGTACACCGTCACATGGCGGTGTGAAATGGCACGTCCGGCCCGCGCGGTGCGCTCGGGCCATTCGCAACTGGCACAGGAGGAGAGCGATGCTACACGGTGATATCTCAAGCAGCAACGATACGGTCGGCGTGGCCGTGGTCAACTATCGGATGCCCCGGTTGCACACGCGGCAGGAGGTGCTCGCGAACGCGCGCAATATCGCGGACATGGTAACTGGAATGAAGGTCGGCCTGCCGGGCATGGACCTGGTGATTTTTCCGGAGTACAGCACGCACGGGATCATGTACGACCAGAAGGAAATGTACGAAACCGCGGCGAAGATACCCGGTGAGGAAACGGACATTTTCGCCGAAGCCTGCCGTAAGGCGAAAGTGTGGGGCGTGTTCTCGCTCACCGGCGAGCGGCACGAGGAGCATCCGAACAAGGCGCCGTACAACACGCTGATCCTGATGAACGATAAGGGCGAGATCGTGCAGAAGTATCGCAAGATCATGCCCTGGGTGCCGATCGAAGGCTGGTATCCGGGCAACTGCACGTTCGTGTCGGACGGCCCGAAGGGCCTGAAGACGAGCCTCATCATCTGCGACGACGGCAACTATCCCGAGATCTGGCGTGACTGCGCGATGAAGGGCGCCGAGCTGATCGTGCGCTGCCAGGGCTACATGTACCCCGCGAAGGACCAGCAGGTGCTGATGGCGAAGGCCATGGCGTGGGCCAACAACGTCTACGTCGCGGTCGCGAACGCCGCAGGCTTCGACGGCGTGTACTCATATTTCGGCCACTCGGCGATCATCGGGTTCGACGGCCGCACGCTCGGCGAGTGCGGCGAGGAGGACAACGGCATCCAGTATGCGCAGCTGTCGAAGTCGTTGATCCGCGACGCGCGCCGCAACACGCAAGCGCAAAACCATCTGTTCAAGCTGGTTCATCGCGGCTACACCGGCAAGATCAACTCGCGCGAGGACTCGCGCGGCGTGGCCACCTGCCCCTACGATTTCTACAAGAAGTGGATCGCCGACCCGGAAGGCACGCGCGAAATGGTCGAGGCGATCACCCGCACCACCGTCGGCACCGACGAATGCCCGATTGAAGGAATCCCGAACCAGAAGACTGTTGCGCATCGCTGACGCGGAGAAGGCCGGAGGCGTGCCTCCGGCCATCTCTGCACATGACGAATCTATAGGAGCCAAAGTTGATGCCGGCGCCCTCGCGTAACGCCGCGAAACGAGAACAGTGCACGATGGATCTGCGCGACTACTTCATCGATCAGGAACCATACTACCGCCCTCTCGCCGACGAAATCGCGCTATTCGAAGCCGCCTACGCGAACCGCATGCCGATCATGCTTAAGGGCCCGACCGGCTGCGGCAAGACACGTTTCGTCGAGCACATGGCGTGGCGCCTGAACCGGCCGATCGTGACCGTTGCATGCCACGAGGACATGACGGCCGCCGACTTGGTCGGACGCTATCTGCTCGATCCGCAGGGCACGGTGTGGCACGACGGACCGCTCACGCTCGCGGTGCGGCACGGAGCGATCTGCTATCTCGACGAGATCGTCGAAGCGCGACAGGACACGACGGTCGTGATTCATCCGCTGACCGACGACCGCCGCATCCTGCCGCTCGAGAAGAAGGGCGAGCTGGTGCACGCGCACTCGGATTTCCAGCTGGTAATTTCCTACAATCCGGGCTACCAGAGCGTGCTCAAGGACCTGAAAGAATCCACGAAGCAGCGTTTCGGCGCAATCGATTTCCGCTATCCAGCGCCCGCGGTCGAAGCCGAAATCATCGCTCACGAGGCTAGCATCGACCGCCCGCTCGCGCAGCGCCTCGTCGCCATCGCAGAGCACTCGCGCAACCTCAGGGGGCACGGGCTCGACGAAGGCGCGTCGACGCGCATGCTGATTCAGGCGGGGCGGCTCATGGCGCGCGGCATACCGCTGGAGGCAGCGTGCCAGGTTGCGCTGGTGTTGCCGATCACCGACGATGAGGACATCCGCGGAGCGCTGACAGCAGCGATCGCGTGCTGCTCGTGAGCAGGCATGCGAGCGAGGCTGCACCACGCTCAGCGGAACTTGGTGCACTCGGGCCCGCCGACTGACCGACCGAGTGCCCCATCACGCGCGGCGCAGCCAATGTCAGTGCCGTCACGACTCGACGCGGTCGCTTTCGCGACCGTCGAGCGCAGGCTCAAGGCATTCGTCATCGCGCTGTGGCGCCGCTCGCCGCCGCTGCGTGCGCGGCCGCACGGTGCACCCGATCAGCCGCTGCGTGCGAACTTCGACGGCGGCCTCGTGCGTCTGCCCGAATCGTTCCGCGGCTATTCTGGCGGCGCCGCGATCGAGCTGTTTTTCGCGACCGTTGCGCATGTCGCAGCGCATCTGCAGTTCGGCAGCTCCCGATTTGCAGTGGGCGGTCTCAAGCCGTTGCAGGTGGCGCTCGTCTCGCTGGTCGAGGATGCGCGCGTCGAGCAGCTCGCGCTCCAGGTCTATCCGGGCTTGCGCCGCTACTGGCTGCCGCATCATGTGGCGACCGCGACGGGCGCGGTGACCGCTCCGGCGCTGCTCGCGCGGCTCGCGCGTGCGCTCATTGATCCCGATTACAGGGACGACAACGGCTGGGTGAGCAAGGGTCGCACGATGTTTTTCGCGGAGCGCGAACGCTGGCACGACGCAAGCATCAGCCGCACGATCGGCAGCCTGCTCGGCAACGATCTCGGGCAGATGCGCGTGCAGTTCAACGCCAAAAGCTACGTCGTCGAGCCGGTGTACCGCGACGACAATATGGGTCTGTGGGATTTCGGCGAGGCCGCCGCAGCCGATGACGGCACGGTGCTCGAAGCGGTGCGGCTGAATCAGACCGAGGGCGGCGCGTCCGCGGATCGCGCCGCGCCGGTGCGCGCCGAGGCGGAGGTCGGCGTTCCGGTCGCGCGCTACCCGGAATGGGACTTCTTGATCGGCCGCGACCGCGCCGAGTGGACCACGCTCGTCGAATACGGGGCCAGCGAGGGACCGGCATCGCGTATCGATGCGATTCTAGAGCGCCATCCGGTGCTCGTGCACCGCATCACGACACTGATCCGTTCGGCCAAGGTAAGCCGCCCGCTGCGGCTGCGGCGCCAGCCCGAAGGCGATCGGCTCGACCTCGAGGCGTGCATCAGCGCAACGATGGATCATCGTGCGGGACACACGCCCGACTTTAAGGTCTATGCGAAGCTCGAGCGCCGCTACCGCGACCTCGCCGTGCTGCTGCTGCTCGATGTGTCGCAGTCGACAAACGACATCGTGCGCGGCGCGGGCAGCAGCGTGCTCGAGCTGGAACGCGAGGCGGCGGCGCTGCTCGCTCACGCGATGGCCGGGCTCGGCGATCCGTTCGCGATCCACGCGTTCTGCTCGGACACCCGCGCGGACGTCCGCTATTTCCGCGTGAAGGATTTCGGCGCGCCGTACGACGCGGCGGCGCGGCGCCACCTCGCGGGCCTCACCGGGCGCTACTCGACGCGGATGGGCGCCGCGCTACGGCACGCCGGACGCGAGCTCGCCGCGCAGCGGTCTCATCGGCGATTGCTACTGATGGTGAGCGACGGCGAGCCTTCCGATGTCGACGTCGCCGACCGCCGCTATCTCGTCGAGGACGCGCGCCACGCGATCCTCGCCATGGCGCATTTCGGCATCGACGTATTCTGCGTCGGTCTCGACGCCGACGGCGACAGCTACCTCACCCGCATCTTCGGGCGGCGTAACGTCCTGCAGGTCGATCGCGTCGAGCGGCTGCCGGAGAAGCTGCCGATGCTCTATTTCCGCCTGACCGGGTGACCCGGCCGCCCGGCCCCGCTCGCGCGGCTTGCCTCATGCGCGCAGCAGCTCTTTCAGCTTGGCGTCGATGAATCTCACATCCCCCGGATTGGTTCCGGGTCCGCCCGCGAAGTGGCCCCAGATCGAGGGCACCGGCACCAATTTCGCGTTCGGCACGTTCGAGACCTCGGGCTCGCTGTCCTCGAGCCGGGAGTAGAGATCCGCCTGACCAGGCATGACATAGGCCTTCGCCTTGATCGCGCCGAGCGCCCTCTAGTCTTACTGTGTTAATAAGTGATTGTTCGTCCGACCGCAGCAGGGACATCGTTCAAGGCGCGCGAGCAGCGCCGCGGCGAGCTCCAGGCGCAGCGTGGCGATCGAGTCGGCGACGTGGCGCTGGCGCCGCAGGGGCGCCGCGGGGCCGGAAGCCTTCGGGTAAGGCAGGCATTTCGCCCAAGATCGGATGGCGCAAGGTTTTTTTTTGCCCCGCCAGGCGCTCGGTGAGCAGGAACCCATAGGCTGCGATGCACAGTGTCGCGTGATGGTGAAACCCGCGCCAGCTGCGCCCCTCGAAATGCCCAAGCCCCAGCTCCTGCTTGAGCTCCTGGTAGTCGCGCTCGATTCTCCAGCGCTGCTTGGCCACGCGCACCAGCTCCGCGATCGGCGTCTCGGCGGGCAGCGTGGCGAGGAAGTATTTCGTGGGCTCGGTCTCGCCTTGGGGCCACTCGATGAGCAGCCACTGCTCGGGGCGCAGCTCAGAGCGCCAGTAATCGCGGTGCGCACAGCGCACGCGAGCCGCGGCAAAGCGCGAACACAGCGCCTGGTTCGTCCCCTCGCGCCACGTCACACGGCGCAATCGATGCGCAGGCAGTTGCTTGGCGAGCGCCTTCGCGGAGAGCGGTTTGTGCTTGCGATCGCGCCGCAGCAGCTTCGGGTGCCGGCCTCGAGCCGAGTAGCGCTTCGGGGGCAATGGCCCCTGGCCTTCGGGCCACAGGCTCACCGTGCCCGGAATGCCCACCACGTAGGCGAACCCCATGTTGCTGAGCCGATCGCGAAACGCGGTGTTCACCCCGTAGCCCGCGTCGGCCACGACCACCGCAGGCAGCTCGCCCGCCTCACGGGCCTGCTCGAGGAGCTCCAGCGCGATCGTCGGCTTGGTCGCGAATCTGACCGTCTCGGGAACCTTCGCTTGCCTACGCCGCCGCGCATCTTCGGCCCACGTCTCGGGCAGGTACAAGCGGTAGGCGATTGGCAGGCTGTAGCGCTCGTTCGCGAGCGATACGCTCACCGCCACCTGAGAGTTGTCCTGCTTGCCCAACTGCCCACAGTACTGGCGCGCCACCCCCACCGAGTGCGTGCCCTGCTTGGGAAAGCCCGTGTCGTCGATGATCAGGACCTCGGGCCGGCCCGCGCGCTCGCCCAGCCGCTCGAGCACGTGCGTGCGCACCGCCCCGAGCACCGCCTCGTCCGACCAGGGCGCATCGGCCACAAAGTGATGCAGCCGCTGGTGCTCGGAGCGCACGTTCGCCGCCGCCAGGTGCGCCGCCATCGGCTCGACGCTCTTGCGCTCGACGGGCAGCATCAGCCCCGTGCAGTAGCCGCGAAACGGCGCCACCCGGTCTGCGTGTCCAAGTCGCTCCCCGATCAACGCCACGTACTTCTCAAAACGTTGTGTTCTCGACTCCATCTTCGCCTTGACAAGGTGGTTGAAGATGGGCGCATAATACGCTGTTTCTTATAACACAGTAAGACTAGAGGCGATGGACCTCAACAGCGTTCTCGGCATCGCGCTCGCGCTGCTCGGGATCGTCGGCGGACAGCTGCTCGAGGGCGCGCGCTTCGGCTCGCTGCTGCAGCTGGCCGCGCTGCTGATCGTGCTCGGCGGTACGGCCGGGGCGGTAATGCTGCAGAGCTCGCGTCGGGTGTTCGTCGAGGGCCTCAAGCTGTCCAAGTGGGTGTTCCTGCCGCCGCGGCACGCGCCCGAGCGGCTGCTGCGGGAGCTTGCCGCATGGGGCGCCGTGGCGCGGCGCGAGGGGCCCCTCCGGCTCGAGCGCTACGCGGAGAGTGCCGGCGACGCGCTCGCGCGCCGGGGCCTGCAGCTGGTCGCCGACGGCGCCGAGCCGCAGCTGCTTCGCGACGCGCTCGAGCTGGAAATCGCCAGACTCGAGGAGCGCCGGCGCGAGGCCGCGCGCATCTGGGAGGCCGCCGGCGGCTACGCGCCGACGATCGGAATCCTGGGCGCGGTGCTCGGGCTGATCCACGTGATGGAGAATCTCACCGACCCGAGCCGGCTCGGCGACGGCATTGCGGTGGCGTTCGTCGCCACCGTGTACGGCGTCGGGCTGGCCAACCTAGTGTTCCTGCCGATCGCCAACAAGCTCAAGGCGCTCATCGCGCAGCAGGCGCTGGGGGGTGAGATCCTGGTCGATGGGCTGGAGGCGATCGCGCGCGGCGAGGGCCCGCGCGCGATCGAGATCCGGCTCGAGGGCTACTTGCCGGGCGGGCGCTCGGGTTCCGGCCGCAGCTGAAGGCCGCGGCGACGGAGGAGCGGCGAAATGCGGCGACGCAGAAAGTACCTCGATCGGCGCCAGTCCGACAACCACGACCGCTGGCTGGTGTCGTACTCGGACTTCATCACGCTGCTGTTCGCGTTCTTCGTCGTGATGTACGCGATTTCCTCGCTCAACGAGGGCAAGTACCGCGCGGTGAGCGAGTCGCTCCTGAGCGCGTTCCGTAATGCTCAGGCGCCGGCGTCCACCCGGGGCCCCCGCGAGCGCAGCGGTCCGGCGCTGCCTGCGCCGGTCGCGCCGCCGACTCGCGCGCAGCCGCAGGGACAGAAAGCACCCGATACGCGCGAGGCGCAGCGCGAGCAGATGCGCGTCCTCGCGCGCGATATCCTCGCCGCGCTCGGTACGGTGGCCCGTCCGGGCGAGGTCCGCATCGTGCAGAGTCGCCGCGGCGTGGCGATCGAGATCAACGCGCGGGTCCTGTTCACGCAGGGGCAGGCGAGCCTCCAGCCGGCCTCCGTGGCGGTCTTGCGGCGCGTCGGCGAGATCCTCGCCGCGGTGCGCTACGGCATCCGGATCGAGGGCTACAGCGACGACGTGCCTATCAAGACCGCGCAGTTTCCCTCCAACTGGGAGCTCTCGTCCGCGCGCGCGAGCAGCGTGGCGCGCCTGTTCATCGCCAGCGGCGTAACCGAGGGCCGCCTCGAGGTGGTCGGCTATGGACCGAACCATCCCATCGCAAGCAACGCGTCGCCGGGGGGCCGCGCGCGCAACCGCCGCGTGTCGGTGGTCATGCTCGCCGCCGCGCCCGACGAGAAAACCGAGATCCCGGTCGCGGGCTCGTCCGCGGGCCGCTAGCCCGGATATTTCACGAGTAGTCTGGTTTCCGTTCGAGGGGAGATCGGGCGGGTGGTTTTGGGGAGTTTTCTGGCAAGGCGCGTCGTTGCGAGGGGAGTTTTCCG
>JAKALD010000089.1 GCA_021813275.1 Pseudomonadota bacterium
GGCGGCCGCGGGCGCGTCCTGGGGCTGGGCCGCCGCGGCCGCGGTGCTCGGCTTGCGGGTGCTGTTCAACGCCACGCAGCTGGCGGCCTTCGCGCGCTGGCTACGCGCGCCCGCGCGCGAAGCGCTGCCGGTGGGACGCGGCGTCTGGGAGGACGTGTTCGCGGGGTTGCACCGCCATCTCAAGCAGCGCGACCAGGAGCGCCTGCGCCTGGTGCAGGCGTTGGCGCGCTTTCGCGACGCCGGACGCGCGATGCCGGACGGGGTCGTCATCATGGACGGCACCGGACGCATCGAGTGGTCCAACCCGACCGCGGATCGCCACCTGGGCATCGACGCGCGGCGCGATTTCGGCCAGCCGCTCACCAACCTCGTGCGGCAGCCGCCGTTCGTCGAGTACATCGAGTCGGGCGAATTCGGCGAGCCGCTCACGCTGCGCTCGGCGCGCACCGACGCGATGCTCTCGGTACGCGTGATTCCCTTCGGCGAGGACCAGAGGCTGCTGCTCGCGCGCGACGTCACCCAGCAGGAAAAGCTCGAGACGATGCGGCGCGATTTCGTCGCCAACGTCTCGCACGAGCTCAAGACGCCGATCACCGTGCTGTCGGGCTTCGTCGACACGCTGGCCGACGACTCGATGCAGCTCTCGCCGGCGCAGCGCCGCAAGTTCCTCGGCCTGATGAGCGAGCAGGCCCTGCGCATGCGGCGGCTGATCGAGGACCTGCTCACGCTCTCTTCGCTCGAGGCGAGCGCCGCGCCCGAGGACGAGCAGTCGATCGAGGTGTTGCCGTTCGTCGAGAAGCTCGCGGAGGAGGCGCGCGCGCTCTCGGCGGGCCGCCACCGCGTCTCGGCGGAAGTCGAGACCAACTGCCGCCTCAGCGGCAGCGCCAAGGAGCTGCACAGCGCGCTGTCCAACCTGGTGTCCAACGCGGTGCGCTATACCCCCGACGGGGGCGCCGTACGGCTGCGCTGGCGGGTGACCGACGGCTACGGCGAATTCAGTGTCGAGGACACCGGCATCGGCATCGAGGCGCGCCATCTGCCGCGGCTCACCGAGCGCTTCTACCGCGTCGACAGCAGCCGTTCGCGCGAGAGCGGGGGCACGGGGCTGGGGCTGGCGATCGTGAAGCACGCGCTCACGCGCCATCAGGCGCGCCTCGAGATCCGCAGCGAAATGGGCCGCGGCTCGACCTTCAGCGCGCTTTTCCCGCCGCAGCGCATCGCGCCGCTCGACACCGCCAAGGCCGCGGCTTAGGGCAGGATCTCGTAGGCGACGCGCTCGAAATCGCTGCCGCGTTCCACGAGCGCGGTGAGGCGCACGCGCACCGGGGCCGCGACGTAGACCTCGATCACGCGGTTCGGCTTGTACCAGGCCGCGGGCAGCACGAGCGTCGGCGGCGAATCGAGCGCCGGCACTGCGGTGAGCGACAGCGCCAGCACGTACTCCGCGTTCGCGACGTTGAGCCCCGTCGCCCGCACCGCCGTCGCGGCGGGCAGCCCCGGCAACAGCCTGAGACCGGCGTGCAGGTTGTTGTTCTCGCTCGCGGTAAGCCAGCGCACCTGCGCAAGCATGAAATTCTTCGCGTCGCTCGGTCGGACCGCGACCAGCTGGCCGTGCGCGTAGCGCTTGCCCGGGGTGCCCGCGCGGCGCTGCATCTTGAATCCCTGCGCGCTCTCGTCCTGCAGCTGCCATTCCTCGATTTCGAGGCCGTGCACGCGGCCGTATTCTTCCTCCTCGCGCGTGCTGATGCGCCCGAACGTGGCGAGCTCGTCGCGCTGTTTCTGCGTCAGCTCCGTGCGATCGCCCGGCTGGCGAAACGGGCGCCCCGAGATGTGGAAGTGGATCGCCGCCATGCCGTTGCAGACTTGCGCGGCGTCGTTCACCACGCGACGCTCCGCCGCGCGCGCGGGCTTGCCCTGGCACCAGTTGCGATACAGGAACACCAGCAGCTGCTCGCACGAGGGCTGCACGCAGTCTTCGCCCAGCGCGAGACGGGCCGGGGACTCGCCCTTGCGCAGCAGCCCGATGCGGTTGCGAAGGCTCTTGGCGAGTCGCCGGGTATCGAGGTAACGCGGCTCGCCGGCAACGGCCGCCCCGCGCTCGGCGCATGCCTCGCCCGCCAGATCCACGACGAGCGGCGGCAGATCGCCTTCGTCCACCGCCTCCGTGGAGATGTCGATCTTGTGGCCCCAGCGTTCCAGCAGGTTGGCGACGAAGGTCAGCTGGCGCTGGCTGAGCTCGTTGGGGTTGCACAGACCCATGAGCAAGGCGCGCACGAACGCGACGCGCGGCGAAGTCTCGTTCACGTCGCGGCTCAGGTAATCCACGACGCGCTCCTCCGCGACCCCGAGCCGCTCGGCCCTCGCGTAGACCGCGTGCAGCGCGCGCCACTCGGCGGGCGGCACCTGACGGTAGGCGCGGTGATCGTAGAACATCTTCAGCCCAGAGTAGCCGAGCGCGCGCTGGCAGGCGAGCCCGGCCTGTTCGCGCATGCCGGACTCGCCGGCGGCGGCCGCCTCGATGCAGCGCAGGTAACCAAGGCGCATCTGCTCCCACAGCTCGAGCGTCGCGGCGAGCACCGCCGACTCCGCGTCGGCCATCGGCAGGGCGCGGTTGCTGAAACGCTTGGCCTGCTCGATCTGGACGAAGTGCACCGCCTCGCGCAGTGCCTCGAGCACGGCGAGCCGGTTGGCGGCCTTGCTCGCGTAGCGGTTGAACTCCTTGAGCTGCTCGAGCAGCTCGTGCTGGGAGGCCGCGACGTTGGCGAGCGGGAGGTGCTCGACCCACTGCTTGCAGCTCGGTGCGTCGACGAACTCCGGCGCCGCGTCCGAAGCCAGCTCGGGAAGGCGCTGCTCGCTCATCGCGGCGCGCTCAATCGAGCAGCTCCGCGAGCCGCCCCGCGAGGGCGGCCTCGGTCACGGGGGCACGCGGCGGCTGCGCCGCGCGCCGCGGCGGCGCCCAGATCGGGTCCGGGAAATGCCTGTCGTCGGCAAAGCGCGCCAGCACGTGCCAGTGCAGGTGCGGCACCTGGTTGCCCAGGCTGGCGAGATTCACCTTGTCCGGGCGAAACAGCGCGCGCAGCGCGCTCTCGGCCGCGAACACCGCGCGCATCACGCGGTCGCGCTCGGGCGCGGCGAGGTCGGTCATCTCGCGCACGTGGCGGTTGAGGATCACGCGCAGGAACCCCGGGTAGTCGTCGGATGACACGCGCACGATCCGGCACTGCCCGTCGCGCCAGAGCACCGGTCCCCCGTCCCGCTCGCAGAGCTCGCAACCCATCGCGAACGCGATCTCTCCGCATACGGCCCGGAATCGAGGCCCGGGCCACGCCTCGTGCGGCCTCGGCGCGAGTTGCCGCTAGAGCAGGACCCGCTCGATGCCGCCCTGGTTGGCCTGGCGCACGAACTCGGCCAGCCAGTTTGCTCCGAGCAGATGGCGCGCCATCTCGACGACAATATAATCGGCTTGGGCGCCGGTGTCATCGGCGAAGCGCGCCAGGCCCTGCAGGCACGATGGGCACGATGTGAGGATTTTCACGTCGGCGCGTGCCTCTTCGCCGCGCAACGCGGCCACGCCGCGCCGCAGCTCCTGCTCCTTGCGAAAGCGCACCTGGGTGGATACGTCCGGGCGGCTGAGCGCGAGCGTGCCGGACTCGCCGCAGCAGCGCTCCGAGAGCGGCACCGCGCTCCCGGTCAGGCTGCGCACCACCTGCAGCGGCTGGTGGGTCTTCATCGGGCTGTGACAGGGGTCGTGGTAGAGGTAGCGCACCCCTTTCACGCCCTCGAGCCTCACGCCCTTTTCCAGCAGGTACTCGTGAATGTCGAGCAGGCGGCAGCCGGGGAAGATCTTCTCGAACTCGTATTTCTCGAGCTGATCCATGCACGTTCCGCAGGACACGATCACGGTCCTGATATCGAGGTAGTTGAGCGTGGTCGCGAGACGGTGGAAGAGGACCCGGTTGGCGGTGATGATGCGCTCGCCCTTCTCGGCCTCGCCGGCCGCGGTTTGCGGGTAGCCGCAGCACAGGTAGCCCGGCGGCAGCACGCACTGCGTGCCGATCGCGTATAGCATCGCCTGGGTGGCCAGCCCCACCTGCGAGAACAGGCGCTCGGAGCCGCAGCCCGGGAAGTAGAACGCCGCGTCCGAATCGTCGCCGACCTTCCCGGGGTCGCGCACGATCGGCACGATGCGCGCGTCCTCGATGTCGAGCAGCGCGCGCGCGGTCTTCTTGGGCAGGCCGCCGGGCATCGGCTTGTTGACGAGGTGCACGACCTGCGCCGCGAGCCGCGGCCGCCCGGTGCTCGCCGGGGGCTTCGCGGTCTGCGCGCGTGCCAGCCGGAGCCGCTTCGCGGCACCGTAGGCGGCACGCTGCAGCCGGTAACCCCAGCCGATCAGCGCCGCGCGCGCGAGCTTCACCGCCCGTGGATCGGTGGTGCTGAGGAACAGCATCGAGGCGCGCGTGCCCGCGTTGAAGCGGCGCTTGCCCGCGCGGCGCAGGAGGTTGCGCATCGCGATGGACACGTCGCCGAAGTCGATGTCGACCGGGCACGGCGCGGCGCACTTGTGGCACACGGTACAGTGATCGGCCACGTCGCCGAACGCGTCGTAATGCGCGAGCGCGACGCCGCGCCGCGTCTGCTCTTCGTACAGGATGGCCTCGACAAGCAGCGAGCTGGCGAGGATCTTGTTGCGCGGCGAGTACAGCAGGTTGGCGCGCGGCACGTGCGTCGCGCACACCGGCTTGCACTTTCCGCAGCGCAGGCAATCCTTGATCGAATCCGACACGCCGCCCAGGTCGCTCTGCTCGAGAATCAGCGACTCGGCGCCGATCAGCGAGAAGCTCGGGGTGTAGGCGTTCGCGAGCGTGGCTCCGGCGAGGAGCTTTCCCGCGTTGAAGCGTCCGTTCGGGTCGACGCTCTCCTTGTAGGCGCGGAACGCCTCGAGCTCGCCCTGCCCGAGGAACTCGAGCTTCGTGATGCCGATGCCGTGCTCGCCCGAGATCACGCCGCCCAGCGAGCGCGCCAGGCGCATGATGCGCGCCACCGCCTCGCTCGCGCGCCGCAACATCACGTAGTCGTCGGAGTTGACCGGGATGTTCGTGTGCACGTTCCCGTCGCCCGCGTGCATGTGCAGCGCCACGAACACGCGGCCGCGCAGCACGCGCTGGTGCACCGCATCGGCGCCCTCGACGATCTTGCGGAACGCGATGCCCGAGAAGATGCGCTGCAGCGGCTCGCGCACCTCGGTCTTCCACGACAACCGCGTGGCGCGCGCCTGCAGCGCCGCGCCCACCGTCGCGTAGCGGGTCGCGAGCTCGTTGTGCAGCGCCCCCCAGCCCGAGATCTCGGAGGGCATTTCGGCGGCCGCCGTGTCCAGGTTCGCGCCCAGCCAGTGCCAGCGCGCGCGCACCTTCGCGACGAGCGCGAGCGCGCGCTCCGGACGCTCGCCGAGCAGCTCCGGAGCGGCAACCTGCTCGTCGTAGCGGTAAAGCGGCAGCTCGCCGCGAAAGTACTCTTCGAGCGCGTCGAGCAGCTCGAGCTTGTTCTGCGCCGAGAGCTCGATGTTGATGCGCTCGATCCCGTCGGTGTAGTCGCCCAGGCGCTCGAGCGGGATCACCACGTCCTCGTTGATCTTGAAGGCGTTGGTGTGCTTGGCGATGGCGGCGGTGCGCGCCCGGTCGAGCCAGAAGCGCCGGCGCGCCTCGGGCGAGACCGCGACGAAGCCTTCGCCGCCGCGCGCGTTGGCGATGCGCACGACCGCCGAGGACGCGGCCGCGACCGCGTCCGCGTCCTCGCCGACGAGATCCCCGATCAGCACCATCTTCGGCCGCTGGCTGCGGCGCGACTTGGTGGCGTAGCCGACGGCCCTCACGTAACGCTCGTCCAGGTGCTCGAGACCCGCGAGCATGACCTCGCGCGAGCCGGGGCCCGCCGCCTGGCGGCGCTCGTCGAGGTAGCGCTTCACCTCGACGATCGCGGGCACCGCGTCGCGCGCCTCGCCGAAGAACTCCAGGCACACGGTGCGCACCTGCGCCGGCATCCTGTGCAGGATGAAGCGCGCCGAGGTGATCAGGCCGTCGGTGCCCTCCTTCTGCACCCCGGGCAGCCCGCCGAGAAACTTGTCGGTGACGTCCTTGCCGAGGCCGGTCTTCCGGAACTGCGCACCCGGGATCTCGAGCAGGCGCTCCTCGAGCAGCTTCCGGCCGTCGGGGGCGTAGCGCGCAATGCGGAACCTCGCCACTTCGGCGTCGTGGATCTTGCCCAGGTTGTGTCCGAGCCGCTCGACCTCCAGCCATTGCGCATCGGGGGTCACCATCCGCCAGGACGCCAGGTTGTCGATCGCGGTGCCCCACAGCACCGCCTTCTTGCCGCCGGCGTTCATCGCGACGTTGCCGCCGATGCAAGACGCATCGGCGGAGGTCGGGTCGACCGCGAAGACCAGCCCGGCGGCCTCGGCCGTGTCCATGACCCGGCGCGTAACCACGCCCGCGCCGCAGCGGATGCTCGGCACGGCCTGCGTCAAGCCCGGCAGCCGGACCCATTCCACCTCGCCGAGCGACTCGAGCTTCTCGGTGTTGACCACCGCCGAGCGGCGGGTGAGCGGCACCGCGCCGCCGGTGTAGCCGGTGCCGCCGCCGCGCGGCACGATCGTCAGGCCGAGCGCGATCAGCTCGCGCACCAGCGGCAGCACCTCTTTCTCGTCGTCCGGCGACACCACGACGAACGGGTACTCGACCCGCCAGTCGGTCGCGTCGGTGACGTGCGAGACGCGCGCGAAGCCATCGAAGGCGATGTTGTCGCGGCGCGTCACGCGCGCGAGCCGCCTGAGCGTGCGTGCCCGCAGCTCGCGGGTCTCGTCGAATCCGGCGGCGAAGCGGTCCACCGCGCCGCGCGCCGCGGCGAGCAGGCCCGCCACCTTGTCGTTGTCGCCGCGGCGCGCCTCGATCTCCTGCAGGCGGCGCCGCATGCCGGTAAGGACCAGGGACCGGCGCTTGGGGCGCTCGAGTAGATCGTCCTCGAGATAGGGGTTGCGCAGAATCACCCACATCTCGCCCAGCACCTCGTAGAGCATGCGCGCCGAGCGGCCGGTGCGGCGCTCGGCGCGCAGCTGCGTGATGAGCTCCCAGGCGGGCGCGCCGAGCAGGCGCAGCACGATCTCCCGGTCGGAGAAGGACGTGTAGTTGTAGGGAATCTCCCGCAGACGGGACGGCATACCGCGATTCTAGCCGCTTGCTGCAGCGCAGCAAGCGCGCGTCGCGCAGGAGCTCAACTCTCGGCGGGCGGTGCGAAGACGTCGCGATAGCTCGCGTAGAAGCTGGCGAGCAGCGTCGGCAGCAGGATGACGAGCATCAGGAATACGACCGCCGTGAGCGTGAAGGGCTGCGTGCCGAGGACGAGGCTCAGCCCGAGGAGCAGCGCGAACGGGATGGCCACCGTGACCAGCCCGGCGACCGCGGCGTAGACAAGGAAGGCTCGCCAGTTGATCAGGGTCGCGAAGAAGCTGAAGAAGAGCGCCTTCGCCGCGCCCAGGCCGTGCCATGCGGCGAGCACGGGAGCGAACCAGAACATCATCATCACCGGAACGTACAGGACAGCCGCGCTCATCAGCGCGAGCGAGAACGCATTCGACTGCAGCATCTCGTCGTCCGGGCGCTGGCCCTCGATCATCCAGCGCGCGAGCGCGCCGTGGTCCGCGAGCGCGCTCGCGGCGAGCAACGCCGCCAGGCACCCGAGGTACACGGCGCCCAGCCCCAGCTGCGTGGCCACGCGCTCCCTGAACCCGGCGAGCAGCTGCGGCAGCTCGGGGGCCTGGCCGCGCTCGCAGCTGCGGCTCGCGGTCATGAACCCGACCGCGAACGCCGGGATCAGGACGGTCGCGGCGGCGACCCCGACGAGCGGCACGAGGCTCAGCGCGCTCATCACGAGCCAGTACCCGAACACCAGCGCGATCCACACGGGCGGCGAAACCCTGAACAAGCGCCAGCCCTCGGCGAGCCAGCGGGCGCCGCGCTTGGCGGCTACGACGCGCGCCTGCACGGTCTCAGTCGATCCACGGCGCCGCTGCGGCGCCCGCACGCAGCGCGAGAATGTCGCGGAACTGCTCGGGGTCGTGCGCGTGCACGAGGACCCCCGGCCGCGGCAGGTGATAGTCGTACAGCCGCGACAGCCAGAAGCGCAGCGCGGCGGCGCGCAGCAGCACCGGCCAGGCGCCGCGTTCGAGCGCCGTAAGCGGCCGCACGGCGTGGTAGCTCGCCAGCAACGCGCGGGTCTTCGCCGGATCGAGCCGCCGGTCCGCGGCGCAATCGATGAGGCACCAGTCGTTGGCGCACACCGCGCAATCGAGCAGCCAGCAATCGACCGCGGCGAAGTAGAAGTCGATCACGCCCGAGATGCGACCCCCCTCGAACAGCGCGTTGTCGCGGAACAGGTCCGCGTGGATCGGGCCGCGCGGCAGGTCGGGGAAGCGGTACAGTGACTGGAAGCGCAGCTCCTCGTCGAGCAGCCGCTGGCGCTCGGCGTCGAGGAACGGCCGCACCGCGAGCGCGGCAACGCGCCACCACTTCGGGCCGCGCGGATTTTCCAGGTAGCCGGCGTACGAGCGCCCGGCGAGATGCATGCGCGCGAGCAGGGCGCCGAGCTCGGCGCACTCGGGCTCGCCGGGCCGCTCGATCGAGCGGCCCCCGAGCCGGGTGACGAGCGCCGCGGGCTTGCCGTTCAGCTCCGACAGGTAGCGGTCCGCGAGGTCCGCGATCGGCGCCGGGCTCGGGATGCCGTGGCGCGAGAGGTGCGCCATCAACTCGAGGTAGAACGGCAGCTCTCTCGCGGGTAGCCGCTCAAACAGGGTCAGGACGTAGCGCCCCTGCGTCGTGGTGACGAAGTAGTTGGTGTTCTCGATGCCCACCGCGATCGGCTCGAGCGCGACCGGCTCGCCCACGGAGTAGCCTGCGAGCCAGGCGGCGAACTGCGCCTGGGTCACGTGCGTGTAGACCGACATCGGCCGGTAGCGGGGCTCTGGTCGTCGCGGGGCGCTCGCGCTGCGCGCAGCGCCGATTCACTGCCAGGTCTTGATCGGCCACTGCGGCACGGCGATGCCATCCAGTGAGTTGCGCCGCACCCAATTGCCGTTGCCGGTGGGATCGACCAGGTAATACGGCGGTCCGTTCTTCGGGGTCACCTTGAGCGCCACCACGCGCCCGCCTTGGCGGATCTCCTCCACCTGCTGGCCCGCCGGCTGCTCGATCGTGACGCTCGGCTCCGAAGGCGTGAGGTTCTCCACCCCCGGCGGCGGGGGCGGTGCTTCCGGCAGCGGCTCGAGCTTGCGCGGCGCCTGGGCGAGCGCGCCGCAGGCGACGAGGGCGAGGGCGATGGCGAGGAGGCGGCGCATGCGGGCGGGGAGGAGCGTTTCATTCTACCAGAGCGTGCCGCGCAACCGGGCGCCGCGCCCGGCGCCCGCGGCGATCTCTGCCATAATGCCCGCGTAGCCGCTGCGCCTTGCGCCGGGCGACGCCGCGAGCGCACGCCAGCCTTGCGTTCCCCTATCGTGTCCGCGCCGCAATCCGAAAAGACGCTGTTGCTCGTCGACGGCTCGTCCTACCTCTATCGCGCGTTCCACGCGCTGCCGGAGCTGAAGAGCCCGGGGGGCGAGCCGACCGGCGCGATCTACGGCGTCATGAACATGCTGCGGCGCTTGGCGAGCGACTACGCGGCGCAGGCGCGCGCCTGCGTGTTCGACGCCAAGGGCAAGACCTTCCGCGACGTCGAGTATCCCGAGTACAAGGCGCATCGCCCGTCGATGCCAGAGGACCTCGCGGCGCAGATCGAGCCCCTCAAGGAGGCGATCGCGGCAGCGGGCTGGCCGGTGCTCACGATCGAGGGCGTGGAGGCGGACGACGTGATCGCGACGCTCGCCGCCCAGGCCGAGGCGCAGGGCTGGCGCTGCGTCATCTCGACCGGCGACAAGGACCTCGCGCAGCTCGTCGACGAGCGCGTGACGCTGGTGAACACGATGTCGAACGAGACGCTCGACGCGGCAGCCGTGCTGCGCAAGTTCGGCGTGCCGCCCGAGAGAATCGTCGATTACCTGGCGCTCGTCGGCGATCCGGTGGACAACGTGCCCGGCGTCGAAAAAGTCGGTCCGAAGACCGCGGCGAAATGGATTTCGCAGTACGGCTCGCTCGACGCCGTGGTCGAGCACGCGCGCGAGATCGGCGGCGCCGTCGGCGAAAACCTGCGCAAGGCGCTCGATTGGCTGCCGCAGGGCCGGCGCCTGCTCACCGTGCGCCGCGACGTCGCGCTGCCGGTGAGCCTGAGCGATCTCGCCGCGGCGCAGCCCGACGCGGCGCGGCTGCGCGAGCTGTTCGCGCGCTTCGGCTTCAGGTCGTGGCTGCGCGAGCTGGAGGGCGGCGCGATTCAGGGTGGGGGAGGCGCGCAGCCGGGGCCGCCGGCTGCGGCGGCGGCCGGACGGCGCAGCTACGTGACCATTCTCGACGAGGCAGCGCTCGCCGAGCTGCGCGCGGCGCTGGAGGGCGCCGAGCTCGTCGGCTTCGACACCGAGACGACCGGCCTCGAGCCGATGAGCGCGCGCCTGGTCGGCATGTCGTTCGCGGCCGGGGAGCGCGCTGCCTACCTGCCGCTCGGGCACGCGTACCCGGACGCGCCGCGCCAGATCGCGCTCGAGCGCGCCCTCGAGCTGCTGCGGCCCTGGCTCGAGGAACCGCGGCGCCGCAAGGTCGGACAGAACTTGAAGTTCGATTGCCATATCCTGCTCAACCACGGCGTGCGGCTCGCCGGGATCGCGCACGACACGCTGCTCGAGTCCTACGTCTACGAGGTGCAGGAGCGCCACGATCTCGATTCGCTCGCGCAGCGCCACCTCGGCTGGCAGACGATCAGCTACGACGAGGTCACCGGCAAGGGTGCGGCGCGCATTCCGTTCTCGGCTGTCGACGTGCAGCGCGCGACCGACTACGCGGCCGAGGATGCCGACTGCGCGCTCGCGGTGCACGAGGCGCTGTACCCCCGGCTCGCGGCCGAGCCGAAGCTGAGGTTCGTCTACGAGCGCATCGAGCTTCCCGTGCTGCCGGTGCTGCTCAGGATGGAGCGCAACGGCGTGCTGCTGGACGCCGCGAAGCTCGAGCAGCAGGGCCACGAGCTCGGCAAGGAGCTGCTCGCGCTCGAGCAGCAGGCCTATGCCGCTGCGGGGCAGCCGTTCAACCTCAACTCGCCCAAGCAGATCCAGGAGATCCTGTTCGAGCGCCAGGGACTGCCGGTGAAGAAGAAGACGCCGAGCGGCGCGCCGTCGACCGACGAGGACGTGCTCGCGGAGCTCGCCGCGGACTATCCGCTGCCGAAGATCCTGCTCGAGTACCGCGTGCTCTCCAAGCTCAAGTCGACCTACACCGACAAGCTGCCGCGCATGGTGAACGCCGCGACCGGGCGCGTGCACACGACCTACTCGCAGGCGGGCGCGGTGACCGGGCGCCTGGCCTCGACCGAGCCGAACCTGCAGAACATTCCGATCCGTACGCCGCAGGGCCGGCGCATCCGCGAGGCGTTCGTCGCGCCGCCGGGCTGCAAGATCGTCTCGGCGGACTATTCCCAGATCGAGCTGCGCATCATGGCGCACCTCTCGGGCGACGAGGGCCTGCGTCACGCCTTCGCGCACGGGCACGACGTGCATCGGGCGACCGCCGCCGAGGTGTTCGGCGTGCCGCTCGAGCAGGTGAGCGCGGACGAGCGGCGCACCGCCAAGGTCATCAACTTCGGCCTGATCTACGGCATGTCCTCCTTCGGGCTGGCGCAGAACCTCGGCATCGAGCGCACGACCGCGCAGGCGTACATCGACAGCTACTTCTCACGCTACCCCGGCGTGAAGCGCTACATGGACGAGACGCGCGAGCGCGCGCGCCGCACGGGCTACGTGGAGACCGTGTTCGGCCGGCGGCTGCGCCTCGCGGAGCTCGCGAGCGGCTCGACCGCGCGCCGCCAGGCCGCCGAGCGCGCGGCGATCAACGGCCCGATGCAAGGCACGGCCGCGGACCTAATCAAGCTCGCGATGGTCGCGCTGCAGGACTGGCTCGAGCGCGAGCGCCTCCAGGCGCGCCTCATCATGCAGGTGCACGACGAGCTGGTGCTCGAAGTGCCCGAACGGGAGCTCGACGCGGTCGCGCAGCACGTGCGCGAGAAGATGCAGGGCGTCGCCCAGCTGGAGGTGCCGCTGGTCGTCGAGGTCGGCGTGGGCGACAACTGGGACCAGGCGCACTAGGGAAGCTCTGCGCTGCGCCTCCTGCGGCGACGCCGCGCCGCACGAAGCTTGCTGCACGCTGACAACTTCGTGCACGATTTTGGGCACCGCCCCGCGCCCGTACTAAGATTCCGGTGCGCCGCGACTCGTACGCGCGACGCACGCGGCGCAGGGCCGGTCCATCGCCGAGAGCTTGGCCGGCCGCCGGAAAACAAGCGCAACCGCAAGAACAAACGGAGGAGACGACCCCATGTCCAGCGCAGCGAGCGCGACCTTACCCGCACGCCTCGATCGGCTTCCGCGTTCCTGGCACGTCTGGCGAATGGTGGTGCTGATCTCGCTCGGAGGCGTGTTCGAGTTCTACGACCTGTTCTTCACAGGCTACGTGGCGCCGGGAATGATCAAGTCCGGGCTGTTCACGCCCGAATCCCTCGGTCCGCTCGCCTCCCTGCACGTGATCGCGGTGGCGGGCTTCGGCACCTTCGTGTTCGCGACCTTCGCCGGCTTGTGGGTGGGGGCGCTGTTCGGCAGCCAGGTCGCCGATCGGCTCGGGCGGCGCACGGTGTTCACCTGGTCGCTGATCTGGTACATGGTGTGCTCGGCGATCATGGCGTTCCAGACGACCGGGTTCGCGCTGAACATCTGGCGCTTCATCGCCGGCGTGGGTATCGGCGTGGAGCTGGTGACGATCGACTCCTACATCGCCGAGCTGATCCCGCGCCGCGAACGCGGCCGCGCCTACTCGATCAACCAGACGATCACCTTCGCGGTGGT